>JAGAAJ010000068.1 GCA_017615355.1 Prevotella sp. | reverse complement strand
TATAGAATGAAAAAGACGATAATATGGATTGGGGCGCTCGTGGTGGGCGCCGTGTTAGGGCTGCTCGGATTAGGGTGGCTCAACGACGTAATGGACTTTGTGGCGACGGTTTATACCCGACTGTTCCAGTTGTTGGCGGTGCCAACCATCGTGCTGGCAGTCATCACCACGTTTGCCACTTTCGGCTCGAAAGGGTCTGGGCGCATCTTTGGGCGCACCTTGATCTATACGCTGCTGACGACCTTTGCCGCCGCAGCCGTTGGAGCCTTGCTGTATGTGCTAGTAGCCCCAGGCAATCTGCCGGTGGAAGCCATCAATGAGACAGAAGGGAATGCGGTAGCAAACTCTCAACTTTCAACTTTCAACTCTCAACTTTCCTACTATGATCATATCTTGAACGTCATTCCCAACAACATCATAAAACCCTTCCTTGAAGGC
The DNA here is from genome assembly GCA_017615355.1 of Prevotella sp. Lineage (GTDB taxonomy): Bacteria > Bacteroidota > Bacteroidia > Bacteroidales > Bacteroidaceae > Prevotella. The sequence continues at coordinate 29,961 of JAGAAJ010000068.1, read as the reverse complement.
AATGTTCTGTCGTTGTTGCTGCTGGCCTTCGCCGTTGGTATCGGCCTCTCGAAACTGCCTGAGAGCGAAAACAAATCTGTCGTTGTGAAAGGATTGTTGGGCCTGCAGGACCTGCTCTTCCTATTGATTCGCGGCCTCATCTGGACACTTCCCCTCGGCATCGTGGCTTTCTCCGCCCAACTCTCAGCACAGGTCAGCGCAGGTGTCGTGGCTGACTCCATCGGAAAATATGTCCTTGTGGTTCTGGGCGGCAATGTCATTCAGTTCTTCGTTGTTCTGCCGCTATTCCTGATTGCTCGCGGTTTGAACCCTATCCATGTGTTAGGCAAGATGATGCCTGCCGTGCTGATGGCGCTCTTCACGAAGAGTAGCGCTGCAACGCTTCCCGTCACGATGGAATCGGCGGAAAATCGCCTGGGCGTCCGCAAAGACATCGCCCGCTTCGTGCTCCCCATCTGCACCACCATCAACATGAACGGTTGCGCCGCCTTCATCCTCGTCACTTCACTCTTCGTGATGCAAAACGGTGGCACGCCGCTCACCCTTGGCACCATCCTCCTGTGGCTCCTCATCTCCGTCATCTCCGCCGTCGGCAATGCCGGCGTCCCTATGGGTTGCTTCTTCCTGACGCTCTCGCTGATGTCGGGCATTGGTGCCCCCGTCGCCATCCTCGGCATCATCCTGCCCATCTACACCATCATCGACATGGTGGAAACGGCCGAAAACGTATGGTCCGACTCCTGCGTCTGTGCGATGACCAACCACGATTTGCGTTGATTTTGGGCGATATACCAAACGTTTGGTATATAGAATGCCGTACAAATGGGATTGTGGGGAATCAATTTTCGCCGTACCTTTGCACCATCAATAGTTTATTTTAAATTTTTTAAAGGATAAGATTATGGCAAAGATTGCAAAGCAGCTGACCGAGCTCGTCGGCAACACCCCACTCCTGGAGCTCAACAAGTATTCACAGGCAAAGGGTCTGGAGACCCCGGTAATAGCCAAAGTAGAGTTTTTCAACCCCGGCGGTAGCGTGAAAGATCGCATCGCGCTGGCGATGATTGAGGACGCAGAAGCCAAGGGCATCCTGAAGCCCGGCGCCACCATCATCGAGCCCACGAGCGGCAACACGGGCGTAGGACTGGCACTGGTATCAGCCGTCAAGGGCTACCATCTTATCCTTACAATGCCCGAGACCATGAGCATTGAGCGCCGTAATCTTGTGAAAGCCTATGGTGCCGAGGTGCGCCTCACCTCTGGTAAAGACGGCATGCCAGGTGCCATCCGCGCCGCCGAGGAGCTGCGCGACTCTATCCCTGGAGCTGTCATCCTGCAGCAGTTTGAGAACGCCGCCAACCCTGCGAAGCACTATGCCACGACGGGCCCAGAGATTTGGCGCGACACCGACGGACAGGTCGACATTTTCATCGGTGGTGTAGGTACTGGCGGTACTATCAGCGGCACGGGCAAATACCTGAAGGAGCAGAATCCCAATGTGAAGATTATCGCCGTAGAGCCGAAGTCGAGCCCCGTACTGAACGGTGGTCAGAGCGGTCCCCATAAGATTCAGGGCATTGGTGCCGGCTTCGTACCTAAGACCTACGATGCCGACGTCATCGACGAGGTGTTCGATGTGGAGAACGACGACGCCATCCGCACGGGTCGCGAGATTGCCCAGTCGGAAGGTCTGCTGGTGGGTATCAGCGCAGGTGCTGCCCTCTTTGCAGCCATCGAGGTGGCCAAACGCCCAGAGAACAAAGGTAAGAAAATCGTCGTATTGCTGCCCGATACTGGCGAGCGTTACCTGAGCACCGTGCTCTACGCCTTTGAGGACTATCCACTGTAAAAACTCAAAAGTTAGAATACGTGCATATTACATACGCTGTTGTGTAAACTCCAAATCCCTCTTTCGTAAGCTCTCTTTTGCAGGCTCCAAAATAAAAAATGCAGGCTCCAGGATGATTTCTGAAGCCTGCAAAATTCTTTTTCAGGTTCCAATTGTGCGCAGCCACTCCTCTCCCTTTGGAATTTTCGTTGCGTATCTATAGAGCTATTCTCTCTCCTCTTTCCTCTCTCCTCTTTCCTCTTAACAACGGCAAAGGTACAATGCGCAATGTGCGGTTTCCGAATCCTCCGAAGAAAAAGAGTGGTCAAGAGTGTCATGTGTCATGAGTGTCATTAAGCAATTCGGAGTGCGAAAGTCGCATAATAATATATAAATAAAATTTATATATTATTATGAGCCGGAAATCCCCCTCCCAATTCAAAATCCTTAATGACACTCTTGACATCATGACCTTAATGACACATGCACGACAGAAAAAAATAGTGATAAAACATTTGGTGGATTCGTAGAGAATGCGTAATTTTGTAGTGCCAAAAATGTCGGACAAAAAACGAAAAATTTCGTTACGAAAACGAAAACCAAAACGAAAATAATAACCCAAAAACCATGAAAAGGAAGGAGTACAGAAGACCGGCGATGACGGTCGTGAGCATGCGGCAGCAGGGCTGCCTGATGGGCATGAGCGGTGGGCGCCAGGGCTACGGCGCGGCCAATTCTGATGTGACCGAAGGACTGGACGACAACGGCATCTGGAACTGGAACTAAACAAAAGGAGGACACAACTATGAAAGAGCTGAAAAGTTTTAGAGCAGAGAGCATGAAGAGCTGGCTATTCCTGATGACGGCCGCCCTGATCATCACCGCGTGCAGCAGTGACGACATCGCCGTCGACGACGAACCGCAGCCGGCCGACACACCCGTCACCTACACCCTCTCCATCGACGCCACGAGGACACCCGACGCCGACCTCACCCGCGCCCTCGCGCTGGAAGACAAAACCCTCAACGCCACGTGGACGGCAACTGACGTGGTGGCGGTGATGAAATATACACAAATCACATTGACGGGTGACCAGACGACATCGATATGGAAGATTGTTGGCTACCTGAAGCCTGCGAACATCAGCAGCGACGGCCTGTCGTGCACCCTGTCGGGCTCCATCACCGGCAGCATAGCCACGGGCGACAAGCTGCAGCTCGTCTACCCGGGACAAGAGGGCGTCAAAGTGGAAGATGGAGAGGGCGAATCGCAGAGCCAGGATTTCTCCATTGTCTATCTAAACCAGGACGGAACGTTCGCAAAATTAGCCAAGGAATATGACTACTGCAGGACGCCGCAGCAGCTATATAAAGCAGTCGAGGTGACCGCCGTCGACGGCACGTCCATCACCACTTCGGCAGCCACCTTCACCAGCAATCAGGCCATCGTGAAGTTCATCCTTACCGATAAGAACGGCAATGCTGTCAATGCCAAGGAGCTGTCCATCGATGCAGTGAGTAACAATGGAGCCGGATCCCATCAATTGTCCTTCTGCGAGCCGCTGACCGAACCCAACCCTGAGGGAAGCGGGGGCATCCTGAAGATCTACCCCAGCGGCGGCAGCAACGAGGTCTATGCAGCCCTGAGCGGAGTCAGCGGTAGCAAGGTCTTCCTCACCGCCAAGGACGGTTACAACTCCTACGAATACACGAAAGAAAACGTGACCTTCAAAAACGGCAAATACTACGTCATTAATGTGAAGATGATAAAGACGTCGACCAACGTCAACCCGAATGCTCAGACCACTGAGCCCGATCCCGAGCCGAATTCCACATCCGAGCCGTCTTTGAATGTGAACAGTCAATATTCGGTGGGACAGTACATCGGCAGCGACGGCAAATTCTATGCTGCTAATGCCACTTTCCCCAGCGGCGTGACGAAGGTGGCCGTGATTGCATACGTAGGCAAAGACTCCGACTGCGCGAACGGCCTTGCCATCGCCATGAACGACGATGGTAGCGCCACCTCATGGGGAGATGCCGTTCTGCGCGCCGCCAACCACCAGCCCACCATCCTGAATGCCGTCTGGCGACTACCCTCCATGACCGACTTGCAGCACATGTTCATAGAATGGAGAATCAATGGCGATTACAATGACGATTATATTGACGATCTGCACATGCCCAATAAACAGCTGTTCAAAAGCCAAGGATTTGTGAATTTCCTTCAAACGGCGGGAGCAGCTGTGGCTAGAGGCACAGATGACCGCTATTGGACCTCCTCGCACACCTCCTACAGCGGATGGAGCTACAGTTTCAATACCTTTAGCTTCTACGCGTGCCTTCAGACTAAGTCATACCGCGTCCGCGCCGTGCTCGCGTTCTAACTACGGAACGAAGACAATGAACACAGGACAACAACGAGACTCAACACATGACGTCACTCGAGATTGCTCAGGTGACAGGTAAGCAACACAAGAACCTCATGCAGGCCATCAGAAACATGGAGTCTGCATGAGTAAAAACATGTGGGTCGAATTTTCGGCTGACATCCAGAACCATCGTCCAGCCTAACGGAGGAACGCGCGCAGCAGCCTGCCCGCTGGATGATGGTCGGTATGGCGATGGCGATTCAGGAATGTGGAACGGATAGCCTGGATTACTTCGCGATGCTGAAGGGCTGGGAGCTGCTGAAATAAAAAAATGGGCCATAGAGACAGGAGTTCTCTATGGCTCACTTCAGTATGATGGGAATGAGATTACTTGATACCCAGCTTAGCCTTCACCTGTGCGGTGACGTCGGTAGAGAGTGTGTTGCTGATGTAGGGGATGCCGGCGGTGAGGTCCATGATGTAGACATAGCCGCCCTCCTGGCCGATGGACTGGATGGCCTCGCGAACCTTCTGCGTGATGGCCTGCATCTTCTCCTGCTGGGCCTTCTGCAGGGCCTGCTGGTTGCTCTGATAGGCCTCCTGGATGCGCTGGTAGAGGTCCTGCAGCTCCTGGTTGCGGCGCTGCTTGATGTTCTCGGGCAGGGTGGCCTCTTCCTTGTCGAAGGCCTCGGCCTTCTTCTGCAGCTCTTCCTGCATCTGCTTCAGCTCAGCCTCGTACTGCTGGCTCAGCTTCTGCAGGTCGGTTTGTGCGGCGGTGAACTCAGGCATGGCGGTGATGACTGCCTCTGAGTCGCAATGGCCGAATTTCTGTGCGAATGTTGCCACAGGGGCAAGCATCAAGATTGCGAATAAAAATTTTTTCATGTTTTCTTGTGTTTTTTATTGTTATTATTGTTGTTTTTTTTCGTTATGACGTAATAACGTTATATCGTTATGTCGAGCTGTCGTTATGACGTTATAACGTTATAACGTTATTTCGAGCCTTCGTTATAACGTTATTTCGATTTAGTAGGAATACCCCAATTTGCGGAGCACCTCGTCGCTGATGTCGATCTTGGGCGAGCCGAAGATGATGCCCGTATCGCTGGCGCGGTCGAGGACGAGCTGATAGCCGCGAAGCTCGCTGACATCCTTGACGGCATTATAGATCTCTTCCTGTATGGGATTCATCAGGGAGGTGCGCTTCTTGAAGAGCTCACCCTCGGGGCCGAAGTACTGGCGCTTCAGCTCAGCGGCCTGTTTCTCCTTCTCCATGATGGCGTCCTGACGGGCTTTCTTCTGCTCGGCTGAGAGGAACACCACCTCGTTCTGATAGTTCTTATACATGGTCTGCGCCTCGGTGGTGAGGGCGTCGACCTCTGCCTGCCACTTCTTCGACACCTGTGCGAGCTGCTCGTTGGCGCGCTCGTAGGCGGGAACGTTCTTCAGCACGTAGTCCATGTCGATGAGTGCGAACTTCTGTGCGCTCATGGTCAGCGTGGCTGACAACATGATAATCAAGGTGAATAGTTTTTTCATATGCTTTATGTATTAGAATTCCTGTCCTAAGACGAAGTGGAACTGTGAGCCGCCTTTGCGCCAGCCGCTGCTGCCCTGGTAGACGCTGTCGAAACCGTAGGCCCAGTCGATACCCATCAGGCCCACCATCGGCAGGTAGATGCGTACGCCGACACCAGCGGAGCGCTTCATGTCGAAGGGATTGAAGTCCTTGACGTTGGACCACGCATTACCGGCCTCGACGAATCCCAAGCCGTAGATGGTGGTGTTGCCCAGCATGAGGGGATAGCGCAGCTCGAGGGTGAAGCGGTCGTAGGCATAGGCGTCGTAGCTGCTGTAGCGGCCCGGTGTGCGCTCGTTGCTGAGGGCATTGGCCGAGAGCGACAGCGAGCCATTCTCATAGCCGCGCAGACCGATGGTCTCCTCAGCATAGCTGGTCGAGTAGCCGCTCATGCCGTCGCCGCCGACATAGAAGGTCTCGAAGGGCGACTTCTTATGCTTGTTGTACGAGCCCAGCAGGCCCATCTCCACGCGTGTCATGAGGACGAGGCACTTCTGGCCGCTGGTGAGGGCGGTGAAGGTGCGGCTCTTGAACTTCCACTTGTGGTACTCCACCCAGCGGTATTTTTCGCGCTGCTCCTCCTGGAAGCGGTCGTAGTCGTTGTTGTAGGTCTGCCAGGTGGCCAGCTTCGAGTAGTCTTTCTTGTCGAAGAGCGACCAGGGCGGCGTCAACGAGACGGAGAACGAGAACTCTGATCCGTGACGCGGGAAGAGGGGATTGTCGGTCGAGGTACGTGCGAGTGCCAGCGAGAGGTTGAGGTTGTTGCAGTTGCCGTTGGAGATGAGGAAATACTGCCAGTCCTTCAGCATGTAGCGCTGGTAGGCCAGCGTGGTGGAGAAGCTGAAATAGTCGTCAGGCCAGCGCAGGCGTTTTCCCCAACCCAGGGAGAGACCGAACAGCTTCACGTACTTGTCGTCGTCGAGGAAGCTCTCGTAGTTGTTGTAATAGCCGTTGTTGTAATAGCCATAGCCCGAGTACATGTACTGCAGGGAGTTCATGTAGGCCGAGTTGTAGTAGTTGCTGCTGACGTCGCTCTGTTTCGAGTAGTAGGCGCCGATGCTGAGCGAGTTAGGACGCTTGCCGCCGAACCATCCCGTGCCGTAGTTGGCCGAGAGGGACGAGTAGTAGCGGCCGTTGGTCTGATAGGAGAGGCCCACCTGCTCGCCGTCGCCGGCAGGGAGGAAGCCGCGATGCAGCTTGTTCTTGCCCAGCAGGTTGCGGAGCGAGAAGTTGTTGAACTTGATACCCACGCGACCGATGACGCCCGTCTGTCCCCAGCCTAAGGAGAGCTCTAGCTGGTCGTTGCTCTTCTGCTCCAGCTCCCAGTTGATGTCGACGGTGCCGCTCTCGCCGTTGGGCTTCACGTCAGGATTGATGGCCTGGTCATCGAAGTAGCCCATGCTGGCAATCTCACGATAGGAACGCATCAGGGCCTCCTTCGAGAAGAGGTCGCCGGGCTTTGTGCGCAGCTCGCGACGCACCACCTCCTCATAGAGGCGGTCGTTGCCGTAAATCTTTACATTGTTCAGGTGTGCCTGGGGACCTTCGACGATACGCACCTCCAGGTCGATGGAGTCGCCGTCGATGTTCACCTCGGCAGGGTCAATCTGCGAGAACACGTAGCCGTTGTTGTAATAGTAGTCGTGCACACCGTCCTCGTCCTGCAACAGGCGCTTGTTGATGAGCTTCTGGTTGTAGACGTCGCCGTTGCTCATGCCGAGTGTGCGGTTGAGGCCGTCGGTCGTCACGACGGTATTGCCCACCCAGGTGATGTTGCGCAGGTAGTATTTGTCGCCCTCCTCAATCTTCATGTAGACATTGACGTGCTTGTCGTCCTCGTTCCACACGGAGTCCTCGATGATGGCGGCATCGCGATAGCCCAGCTCGTTGTATTTCTCGATGAGCTCTTTCTTGGCCTCGTCATAGCGCTCGGGCGTGAATTTCTTGGCCTTGAAGAAGTTCTTTGCCTTGCCGGCCTCATGGATCTTGCCCATAGCGCCCTTGGTGAAGAGTCCGCCCTTGAGCGTGTTGTCCTTCACCTGGTCGTTGCCGTCGAGGATGATGCTGCGCACCTTCATCTTGTCCTTCTTGTCGATGTAGACATCGAGCACCACCTCATTCTTGCCTGTGACATCGTCGTGCTGGGAGATCTCGATCTCGGCGTTCTTGAAGCCCTTGTCGTCGAAATATTTCTTTGCCAGGATGCTGGCGCGGTCGATGAGGTTCTTCGTCATACTCATGCCCTTGGCCATGCCCAGCTTGGCTTCCAGATCCTCACGCTCGGCCTTCTTCACGCCGTAGTAGTTGATGTCGGAGATGCGCGGGCAGAGGGCGAGGTTGATGCAGAGGTAGACCTTCGAGTCGACGATGCTGTCGGCATTGATGCTGACACGTGAGAAGAGTCCGTGCTTCCAGTAGCGCTTCACGGCCTCGGTAATCTCGCTGCCCGGCAGCTCGATCTGCTGGCCGACGCTGAGTCCTGAGAGGTTGATGAGCACATAGTCGTCGTAGTCGGTGACACCCTTGACGGTGATGCCGCCAATCTCCACCAGCCTCGGAGTGCCGGCATAGGAGATATCGACACTTTGCGCCCTTGTTGTCGAAATGAAGAATAAAGAATGAAGAATGAAGAATGCTGCGCACAGACTCAGGCGCATTACAGCATTTCTTCTCAGTTTCATTCTCGTCTTCATAACAGTAGCTAATCCTATCTTTGCGGTAGCAAATTCTTCATTCATCATTTTTCATTCTTCATTTTCCACCTGCGCCTCGGTCTTTCCGTAGCGGCGCTGGCGCTGCTGATAGCTGGCGATGGCCTTGTGCAGGTCTTCTTCCATGAAGTCGGGCCAGAAGGTGTCGCAGAAATAGAGCTCTGAGTAGGCTATCTGCCAGAGCAGGTAGTTGCTGACGCGCACCTCGCCTCCTGTACGGATGAGGAGGTCGGGATCGGGCATGAAATTGGTGGTGAGATGCTTGCTGATCAGCTGCTCGTCGATGTCGTCCATGCTGATGGTGCCGTCTTTCACCTCCTGCGCAATCTGCTTCGTGGCGTTCACCAGTTCCCAGCGGCTGCTGTAGCTCATGGCCACCACGACGGTGAGGCCGTCGAACTTGGCGGTGAGCTCCTCGATATCCTTGATCTTCTTCTGCACGCCCTCCGACAGACGGCTGAAATCGCCCACCATGCGCAGACGCACATTGTTGTCGGTGAAGAGATTCGTCTCGGCGAAGTTCAAGACCAGGCCCATCAATGCCTCTATCTCGTAGGCAGGACGGTTCCAGTTCTCGGTGGAGAAGGTATAGAGGGTGAGGTACTTCACACCCAGGCGCGAGCACTCTGCGGTGATGCGCTTCACGGTCTCCACGCCAGCCTTGTGGCCGAAGGTCCTGTCCAGTCCCTGCTGCATGGCCCAACGTCCGTTGCCGTCCATGATAATGGCAATGTGCTGAGGGATGCGCTCTTTATCTAATTCATAATTCATAATTCACATAATGCTTAATGGTTCCTTTCCTGACTCAGTCCCTGTCATTGTGGCAGGTCTTGCACTTGGCCCAGATGTCGTAGGTGAGCGTCACCTGCAGAGTACTGTAGCTGTCGGTGTTCTTGAACAGGCCCGAGCTCTTGATGCCGTAGGGGTCTTTCACTCCATCTAGCTTGTCGCTGCCTGTGAAGTGCATCATCCACTCGGCGGTGAGGTTCATACGGTCTGCCACCTTGTATTTCACGCCCATACCGAGCAAGAGCTGTCCGGCCACCGTCTTCTTGGTGAAAGCCAGACCTGTGCCCAGGGCCATAAAGGGAGTGAGGCGCTTCGCACCCAGATACTCCTTTCCTGTGCCGTAGGGCCAGAAGTTATATTCATAGCGCACGGTGAAGTCGGTCAGTTGGTTGCTGAAGCTGGCGATGCTGTCGTGCAGCACGGGATACCACGTGTCTACGTCTTTCGACGTTCCCTTCAGCTTGCCTGTGCTGATCTGTGCACTCCAGGCCATGCGCGGGTTCATCTTGTATTTGGCGGTTGCTGCCACCATCGGCTGCATACCTTTGAGCAGTCCTCCGCCGAGGTCGCCCTGATAGGCCATGAGTCCCAGTCCGCCACCTACCTCCATGCGGTATTCGGGGTCGTCCTGCGCCTTTATGTTGAGAATAAGGAAATGAGAGAATGAGAAAATGAGAAATGCCACGCGGCATGCCCTCATCAATCCGTCATGTCTATTCACAGTATCTCTCATTATCTCATGTTCTTATCTCAAGCTACCTTGCCACAGCTGTCCGCTGCTGGTGAGCAGCCAGAGGCGCCCCTGGGTGTCGGTGGCCATCGTCACATGGTCGCCGCTGAGCGTTGAGGGGAGGTCGTAGGTGGAATTCAGTCGCCACGAGATGCCTTGGTCGCGTGAGACTCTTATTGTCTTTGCATCGCCCACAGCCATCACCATATCGTTGTAGTAGGCCATCGTCATGTTGTCACCCAGGAGCAGGGGATAGTTGTTGTCGTCGTCGAAGGTCATATACACCCACTGGCCCTTGCTGCCTTCGTGGCTCTCAATCTTTCTCCATACACGCATCGTGCCGACGTTCTCCTTCCTGGGTTTGCCAATGAGGAGCACATAGTCGGTATTGTCGGCAGGACCGTAGGACCAGCTGATGCAGACAGCCTCTCCGGCCATAGGCAGGAATGCTGCGTTGTCGTCCAGGGTCTCCTCACGCCACGTCTGTCCGTTGTCGGTCGAGCAGCACAGGCGTCCATCGTCGGTCAGCATGTAGCAGGCCGTCGTCGAACGTCCCACGATGCTGTCCTTCTGACAAAGACGGACGCTGTCGCCATAGGCCTCGAGGCGCATCCCCTCAGTCCAGGCCAGCGCCTCGTCGGTCTTCACCAGCTGCCACTCGAAGCTGACGCCAGCGTCATCGCTGACATTCAGCGTGACGGTATAGTCGCGTGTGTTGATGCCATCGGGTGCAAAGACGCGGAAGACACGGGGCACGCTCAGGTCGAGGCTGTCGGTGGACGAATGCCAGCGCAACGAGTCGCTCGTAGCCGACTGAACGGCCACTATACCGCCATTCTTGGTTCCTATCGTGCAGACGACGTGCTTGGCGTCAGTGCCTACGGGTAGGGGAGTGACATTATAGATGCGCTGGTTCAGGTGGTCGATGGTCATCTTATAGCTCGAGCCCGTCACCGTATTCACTACGGTAGTGTCGTTGCCCGTCTTGCTCGACGTGGTATGTACATATCTATTCAGCGTGCCCAATGTAAACTGCGTGATGGCTACATCGGTATAGCCCGAGTAGTCCACCTCCTCGTCTTTCAGGCACGAAGTCACGGTTGCCACGCATGTCAACAGCACACAGAATCTGAGAAAAAACCGTCTCATTCCGTTCTTTTTTATCATTTAGGCTGCAAATGTACGCACATTTCCGCAAAAACGTGCAAAAAGCAAGATAGAATTAAGTAAAATATATCATTATTTGTCCGATTTTAAGTTGTTTTTAGGATTTTTCCTCTTTTACATACTCTAAAAATGTTTGCGCGCATGAAAAAAGTTGATTTCTTCTTCGGCGAGTCAGTATTTTTCACTAACTTTGCAGCCTGATTTCTTACCAAAACCATCAAACTATGAAAAAGAAGCAATTCTTCATCCTCTCCATGCTGCTCTGCGGTGTGCTGACGCTGTTCTCGGCCTGTAACGGCTCGAAGAAAGACAAGTCGAATGACGACGATGACGATTTGGAGGCGGTTCAAGAAGAGCGTGACCGCGATGACGACGCCTATCAGAAGTTAAGCGACAAAGCCGTACTGTTTAACTCCCAATGTCCCGTCAGCCTGGGTTCTCTGGGTGAGATGACCAGCCTCACCTTCGAAGACGATTTGTTGCTCTTCTCCTACGACATCAACGAAGACTACTTCAATGTGGCCACGTTGGCTCAAGACCGACAGGCAATGAAAGATAACATGAAGACGATGCTGAGCAATCCAAACGAAGCAGTTCGGGAAATCATGGAACTAGTCATCGATGCTGACAGTAAGCTGAAGGTCACTATGCACGGCAAAACTACCGATGCTGTGGCCAGTGCCACCTTTAACGCCGACGAACTGGAAAAGATTCTGAACACCGAAGTGTCTCCGCAGGAGAAACTCGCCATATCCATCGCCTCCACACAGGCACAGTTGCCTCTGAATGCTGACGCGGGAATGATGATTACAGAACTCAAGAAAGAGGGCGACGACGTTGTCTATGTCGTCGAAATGGATGAATCGATGTATACCGTCAGCATGGTGCGTGAGAGTAAGGCGGCTGTCAAGGAGACCATTATGAATAATGTCAAGAACATGGGGCCCGTAAAGCGCGAATTCGTAAGCCTCGTGGTCAATGCCGACGCCAACTTGGTTTACCGCTATGCTACCAGTTCCGGTCATGTAGACATCAAGATCACCAATGCTGAACTGAGAGAACTAATGTAACAACAACAAATATTCACAAAAAAGAAATCATTATGAAAAAGAATCTTTTAATGATGGCTGCCGTTATGTTCGGCATCCTCATTGCTTTCGCAAGCTGCGACAGCAAGAAAAGTAGTAAATCCTCAGGCGACGACGACGAGGACGAAACCGAACAGGTAGAAAAAACCAGCAAGAAAGATGTTGCCTTGAAGAAGGTGGCCTCTTTGGAGGACATTGAGGCCCTGGCCGACTATGACCTCGACGATCTCGACATCTCTGAACTCAGCATGGATGACATCGACCTTGACGACATCGACCTCGACGACCTGACCGAAGATCAGGCCAACGCATTGTTGCAGCTGGTCATGATGGTGGGCAACAAGGAGCTGCCGCAGGATGTAGGCGACGGAATGACAATGGCTGCCATAGACGTAGACGATGACGCCGTGTCGTTTGTCCTGGAAATGGGTCCCGATGCATTGCAGGGTATCAGCATCAGTCAGTTCAATATGGTGTTCAATAACCCCGAGATGAAAGAGATGATGATGCAGCAGATGATAAAGGGCTTCGAACAAGGTGATGAAAACATGAAGACCTTCTTCCAGGTTATCAACACCGCCAACAAGGATCTTGTCATCAAGTTCAAGGACAAGAACTCGGGCGAATCGGCTGATCTCACGCTTACTGCCGCTGACCTCCGTCGCATCCAGAACCAATAATCCCCTAAGACTGTTTAAAACGACAAGAAAGAAATGGCATACACAAGCTTAACCGCTGCCGAGGCTGCAGCGTTGATTAAGAACGGCGACCACATCGCCATGAGTGGCTTCACGCCTGCTGGCGTGGCCAAGGCAACAACGAAGGAACTGGCCAAGATCGCCATTGCCGAGCATGAGGCTGGCCGCGAGTTCAAGGTGGCCATCTTCACCGGTGCCTCCACCGGACAGAGCACCGACGGCGACCTGGCCAACGCACAGGCCATCCTCTATCGTGCGCCCTACACCACCAACCCTGACTTCCGCAAGCACGTCAACCTGGGTGAGATTCCCTATAATGACCTGCACCTCAGCCACATGGCACAGGAGCTGCGCTACGGATTCTATGGCGACGTGGACTGGGCTATCCTCGAGGTCTGCGACATCGAGGAGGTGGGCGACGAGTTCCGCGTCTACCTTACCGCTGCTGGTGGTATCAGCCCCACGGCTGCCCGTCTGGCCAAGAAGGTCATCCTGGAGCTCAACGAGTTCCACAGCCCCAACGCCAAGTACATCCACGACGTCTACGAGCCCCTCGACCCGCCTTACCGCAAGCCCATCCCCATCTTTAGCGTGGGTGACCGCATCGGTAAGCCCTACGTCTCGATTCCCCGTGAGAAAGTGGTGGGCGTGGTGAAGTGCAACATCCCCGACGAGGCCCGTGCCTTCAAGGACAGCGACCCCGTTACCGATAAGATAGGCTACTTGACGGCTGAGTTCCTGGTCAGCGAGCTGCACGCAGGCCGCATTCCCAAGGAGTTCCTGCCGTTGCAGAGCGGCGTAGGCTCAACGGCCAATGCCATCCTCGGTGCCCTGGGTCAGGACAAGCACGTGCCCGACTTCAACATCTACACAGAGGTCATCCAGAACAGCGTCATCGACATGATGCTCAACGGCCGTGTGAAGGACGCCTCGGCCTGCTCACTCACCGTCAGCAACGAGTGCCTGATGCAGGTCTACGACAACATCGGCTACTTCAAGGATCACCTGACGCTGCGCCAGAGCGAGATCTCCAACCACCCCGCAGTCATCCGTCGCCTGGGTGTCATCGCCATCAACACGGCTATCGAGGTGGACCTCTACGGCAACGTGAACTCCACGCACATCAGCGGCACGAAGATGATGAACGGCATCGGCGGCAGCGGCGACTTTGAACGCAACGCCTACCTCAGCATCTTCACTTGTCCGTCGACAGCCAAGGGTGGCTTCATCTCGTCGATTGTGCCCTTCGTCACCCACCAGGACTCTTCGGAGCACGATGTCAACGTCATCGTCACCGAGCAGGGCATTGCAGACCTGCGTCACAAGAGCCCCATGCAGCGTGCCGAGGCCATCATCGAGAACTGCGCACATCCCGACTACCGTCCGTTGCTGCGCGAGTATCTGAAGCTGGGCACCGGCGGTCACACCCGCCATTGCCTCACCGCCGCCTTCGCCATGCACGACACGCTGGCTCGCAAGGGCGACATGCACCTCACGGACTTCTCGGAGTATGTGAAGTAAGTTAGAAAGGAACAACAGAGGAAAACCTCATTCTCTCACCTGTAAGAGGGTGTTGGAAGGCCAGCTCAGCTGCATGAAGGCAGAGGTGCTGGCCTTTCTCTATGCGATGACCATAGAGGCGGTCGCCGACAATGGGAACGCCAAGACCCTCCCTATAAGCACAATGCATACGCAGCTGATGGGTGCGGCCGGTATGCGGCATCAATGCGATACGGGTGAGACTTCCCTCATGGCCCAGCACCTCGTAGTCGGTCACCGCCTCCTTGCCGTGCTCGTGGTCTACCATCTGTCGTGGACGGTCATCCACGTCAGGGCGTAACGGCAGACTGATGGTACCGCGTCCTTCCACCACGCCATCTAGCAGCGCTACATACATCTTATATATAACGCGTGTGTGAGATAGAAACTGCTGCTGCAGAAGACGATGGGCCTCACGGCTCTTGGCCACCACCATCAGGCCGCTGGTGTCCTGATCGAGGCGATGCACCATAAACACCTCGCCGTAGCGTTTTTGAAGCAGACTCTGCACAGATTCCTCGTCCGTTTTGCCAGGCACCGAGAGCAGTCCCGCCGGCTTGTCGATGACAAGGAGCGCATCATCCTCATAGACAATTCGAATCTCATTGGGCTCATGGGCCTCAATATCATCATTAGTCGGTTGTAAGGACAGCATCCATTCCAAAATCGGCTTGCACTTGCCTCGACATGCAGGATAGTATTGGCCATGATGACGCACCTCCATCTTGGGTGAGGCACCCTGCCAGAATTCGGCCATACATAGCGGCTTCAAACGGTGGGCAAAGGCATACTGCAGCAGCTTGGGTGCGCAGCACTCGCCAGAGCCTGACGGCGGTATGTGCTGAGGCGTATTAGCAAAGATGTCGGTTAGTGTACGCCGTTCGCCTTGGGCATTCAGCATGATAAACTGGTCGAAAAGCCACCGTTGCAGGGCATCGGAGCGCTCCTTCCGTTCCTTTTTCAGCGTCGCGATGCTGTCGTCCGTGCGCTCCACATCCTTCGCGGCCACTGTCAGCCGCTCTTCCCAACGCTTTTTCAGCCTGCGCAGCTCCGCCTTCTGAAACTGACTCTCACGAATCAGCGCATCGTTCCCGTTTTCGTTTTCGTAGCGAAGCGTTTCGTTTTCGTTTCTTATAGCATCACGTTGTGTCTTCGCCGCTTGCATCATCGTCTTGTATGAGACAATCTCATCCTCGGCCTGCTTTTTCAGTTGGGCAAGAGTGGCCCTTGCCGACACATAGTCACTGGCACTTTCGAGCTGTGCAATACGCTGGTTGATAGCTGAGATATGCGCTTCCTCCTGTTTGAAATAGCCGTCGGGCTGCAGATAGTCGAAGACGGCTGGCACGAACCACGGCCAGTCCTCGCGTCCGCCAAGTTGTCCGCTATAGGCAGCAAGAAAGCCCACGGTGCCATCTGCCTGCTGACATACCAGCACGCCCAGCATCTTGCCTTGCATCACCTCGTCATGTAGCGGACTCTGCGAAAGATACTCGCACACCCGTCTGGCCGCCTCCACACAGAGCGGGTGCGGCTCATAGTCAAAGGGATTGTTGAGCTGTGCAGGCAGCTCGCCCTCGACCTTCATCGGATGGAACACGTCATTCGTCATTCCCTGCCCAAATAGTACCGTGCAAAATTACACATTATTTATAAATAAGGTGAAAAGATTTTGGAAAAATTGCGCACGCCAAAGATTCTTCGTATATTTGCGCACAGATAACCAACCACAAAATGAGAAAGACACTTTGTACTGTCCTGTTTGGACTATTGGCGACAGGGGTGTTTGGGGAAAACGATTCTCCCCAACGATCAAGCGACGAGTTTCCTCAACAATCAGAGGAATGGACGCTTGTATGGAGCGACGAGTTCAATACCGACGGACGCCCCGATCCTGCTACCTGGAGCTTCGAGCAGGGTTTTGTGCGCAATCATGAGGACCAGTGGTATCAGGCCGACAACGCCTGGCAGCAGGACGGTCTGCTCATCATCGAGGCTCGGCGCGATGACCGCCCCAATCCCACCTACCGTCCCAACGCCCGCCACTGGGGAGCCCAGCGCGAGCGTATCAGCTACACGTCGGCCTGTCTGCACACCCGTGGCAAGCGCGACTTCCTCTACGGCCGCATGGAGGTGAGTGCCCGCATCCCCACGGCTGGTGGCGCCTGGCCTGCCATCTGGACGCTGGGCAGCGGCATGGAGTGGCCGTCGTGCGGCGAGATCGACCAGATGGAGTTTTATCGCATCAACGGCGTGCCGCATATCCTGGCCAACGTGGCGTGGGGCAGCGACCAGCGCTATCAGGCCGTGTGGAATAGTCGCCGCGTGCCTTTCAAGCACTTCACTGATAAAGACAAGAATTGGGCGCAGCAGTTCCACGTATGGCGCATGGACTGGGACGAGCACTCCATCCGTCTCTACTTAGACGATGAGCTGCTGAACGAGGTGCCCCTATCCTCCACCATCAACGGTAGCATCGGCCAGCACACCAATCCCTTCACTCGTCCGCAGTACATCCTGCTGAACCTCGCCCTGGGCGGAGACAACGGCGGTACCATCGACGATGCGGCCTTCCCCATGCGCTATGAAATAGACTATGTGCGAATCTACCAGCACAAATAGCAGAAATAGTTAAAAAACAACAAGGCGAAGCAACTTTTTCCTCTTTCCACTTTTCACTTTCCTCTTTTTTCGTAATTTTGTCCCTGCAAATTATTCACCTAAAATATTGTAGATTATGGATGACATGACTATTTGGATTATCTTCGGAGTGGCCGTACTGGCTTTCTTCATTTTCATTTCCTATGTGAAGGCACCGCCTTCGTTTGCCTTCATCATCTCAGGCTTGAGCCGCCAGCCGCGCGTGCTTATCGGCTCGGGCGGTTTCCGCATACCGTTCCTGGAGCGATTGGACAAAGTGTACCTCGGGCAGATCACCGTCGACATCAAGACGGAGGAAAGTGTGCCCACTAACGACTTCATCAACGTCGATGTAGATGCTGTGGCCAAGATTCGCGTTACACCCAACAACGAGGGAACACGCCTGGCTGCAAAGAACTTCCTCAACATGACACCCGAACAGATAGCCCAGCAGTTGCAGGACTCGCTGCAGGGTAACATGCGTGAGATCATCGGCACGCTCGACCTGCGCTCGTTGAACACCGACCGCGACGGTTTCTCCGACCAGGTGATGCAGAAGGCGCAGCCCGACATGGCGAAGCTGGGCATCGAGATCATCTCCTGTAACATCCAAAACGTAACCGACCGGGAGGGCCTGATTAAGGACCTAGGTGCCGACAATACGGCAAAGATCAAGAAGGACGCCGCTATCAACCGTGCCGTTGCTGAACGCGACGTGAAGATCGAGGTCTCGAAGGCCGACAAGGAGGCCAATGATGCCCGTGTCGATGCCGACACCGCCATCGCCGTGAAGAACAACGACCTGGCTCTGCGCCGCGCTTCCCTGAAGAAGGAGGCCGACACCGCTCAGGCCGATGCCGACGCCGCCTACGCCATCCAGCAGCAGGAGCAGCAGAAGACCATCAACATCAAGACCGTCGAGGCCGAGATTGAGAAGACGAAGCGCGAGCAGATTCTCTCGAAGGAGCAGATTGAGATCAAACAGAATCAGCTGGCTGCCGAGATTGAGAAAAAAGCCGATGCCGACAAGTACAAGGTGGAGAAGGACGCTGCCGCCGACCTGGAGCAGCGCAAGCGTATTGCCGAGGCCCAGAAATACGAGGCCGAGCAGCACGCCCTGGCTCAGAACGCCGAGTCCGATGCCGTGCGTTATCGCCTGGAGCAGGAGGCCATCGGTATCAAGGCAAAGGGCGAGGCCGAGGCTTATGCCATCCAGAAGAAGGGTGAGGCCGAGGCTCTGGCTATGGACAAGAAGGCTGAGGCTTACAAGAAGTATAACAACGCTGCCGTGATGCAGATGATGATCGAGGTGCTGCCGCAGGTCGTCGAGAATGTGGCAAAGCCCATCTCGGCCATCAAGGACGTACACGTCTACAGCGGCGGTCAGGACACCGGCGCTGGCGTGGCTGCTATGAGCGGCGGCGTGCCTGTGGCCATCAGGCAGGCCTTCGACGTGCTGAAGAGTGCTACTGGCGTGGATATGGCCGACATCATGCGTGCTGGCACCATCGAGGCTAAGGTGACACGCAACGTCAACCTCAACGACCAGGCTCGCGACGCCGTCGACAACCTCACAGGCAAGGACGCATAAGCCTGACACAACGGCTATCACAGAGCCTGTACAAAGCAAATCCCCCGCATCAGCCTCATTGCCGGTGCGGGGGATTATAGTATAAGAATGTGTCCTCAGTTATCTCACAACTGCTGTCACCTTCTTTGTGCGGTTGCTGAACTTAATGGAGCGGTAGGGACGATTGGCATCGTCATACTGATATACCCACTGGTATGTGCCGCCAACGACGCGGGTGATATCGCTGGGATCGCCAATAGCCAAGCGAACCTCAGACTCGGTGAAACCAATCTTCACCTGACCCTTCTGGATGAACTGCATATTGGTAGAACGCACACCCTGCATGGTCTGGGGATCGCCCTCGAGGAAGAGCTCGCTCAGCACCTCTTCCTTGCCGGTGGACTTGTTGCTGGACACCTGCACCTGCTTGGTGTAGGTCTTGCCGCTGGTCTTGCCCTTCAGCGTCAGTGACACAAAGTCACTCTCGCCCATTCTGTACATGTCGGTGATGACGAATGTTGACAGCTTGCCAATCTTCTGGTGTACCTCTCTCTGGTCGAGCATATCGGTTTCATAGGCGGTGAAGACGGTTTTGCCAATCCATGCCTGGAGTCCGGGAGCTACTGCCATTCTGTCATTCAGGAGCTGGAATGTGTTCTCAAAGGCGTATGGCTGGTTATCGCTCTTCTCGAAGTCTTCGTCACGCAGGCTGCAGTTGGTGCGGCTGATGGCGCAAAGCATGAAGAACTCCTGACCTTCCAGGCCATACCTATCGGACTCTTTCACCACAATCTTCACGGGGAAGTCGCGTGTGCCAACGCCCACCTTCGTGATGGTCATCACGGTGCCGCGCTTGGCAGCGCCGATGTCAGCAGGCTTGTAGTTCAGGCCTGTCACCTCGGTGTCCTGGAACAGATAACGCTGCAACACACGCACCTGCTTGCCCACAAGGCTGTCCATAGCCATATCCACGTCGCCCAGATAGGCCAGCGCAGGTATGCCGTTCTTGCTGTAGCAATAGTCGTCGAATGACAGGGTGGGCACTTCGAAGTAGTATTTCTTCGCAGGATTGCTCTCCAGTGAGAACATAATCTGATCGTGGAGCGAGCCGTTGGGGTTGGAATGACCCTCATAGACCAGGACGGCATCCTTCAGGCTGCGGGTGCTTATCATGTTGCCCGTAGTGGCATCGGTAAAGATTTTCACTACCAAGTCTTTCTGCGTAGGACGCACCATGAAGCGCATACCGGGCACCCAGTCACACATGCTGACGTAGCGGAAGTTGCGGTCGATGAAGGCCTTGCGGCGCTTTTCCACAACCTCCTCAGACGAGGAGCCCTCGCTTTCTGCAGGTGTGGCTACAACCTGCTGCGAACCCGTATCCCTGACATTGCTCGTCACTACGAAATAATCGTTCACGTTATGGCGCCTGGGCAAACCCGACTCCTGGGCCATTACCGTGCTGCCCATCGAGGCTATGGCCAGCAGGGCCAACATCATCATTTTCCTTTTCATCGTTGTTTTCACGTTGATTGTACTGATTTTGGCTGCAAAGGTAATAAAAAGATTCTAAAGTATGACAAAATGACGTGACAAATATTGCTTTCTTTTGAAAATTTATACTTTTGGCATACCCTTTGCTACTCGTTTTGTGGCTTATACGCCAATTATTTCGAATAATAACAATTAAAAATAGTACAACATTATGGGAAAGATTATTGGAATTGACTTAGGTACAACCAACAGCTGCGTCGCCGTTTTCGAAGGCAACGAGCCTGTTGTTATTGCAAACAGCGAAGGCAAGCGTACCACGCCTTCAGTAGTAGGTTTCGTCGACAGCGGCGAGCGCAAGATTGGCGACCCCGCCAAGCGTCAGGCCATCACGAATCCGAAGAACACCGTCTACAGCATCAAGCGTTTCATGGGTGAGACGTGGCAGCAGACAGAGAAAGAGATTTCGCGTGTACCATTTAGTGTAGTGAACGAGGGCGGATTCCCCCGTGTCGACATCAACGGTCGCAAGTACACTCCGCAGGAGATCTCGGCCATGATTCTTCAGAAGATGAAGAAGACCGCTGAGGACTACCTCGGACAGGAGGTGACCGACGCCGTCATCACCGTGCCTGCCTATTTCTCCGACTCACAGCGTCAGGCCACGAAGGAGGCCGGACAGATTGCAGGCCTGAATGTGCGCCGTATCGTCAACGAGCCCACGGCAGCCGCTCTGGCATACGGTATCGACAAGGCCCACAAGGACATGAAGATTGCCGTCTTCGACCTCGGTGGCGGTACCTTCGATATCTCTATCCTCGACTTCGGCGGCGGTGTCTTTGAGGTGCTCAGCACCAATGGTGACACCCACCTCGGCGGCGACGACTTCGACCAGGTTATCATCGACTGGCTGGTTCAGGAGTTCAAGAACGACGAGGGTGCCGACCTGAAGCAGGATCCGATGGCTATGCAGCGTCTGAAGGAGGCTGCCGAGAAGGCCAAGATTGAGCTGTCAAGCACCACTTCTACGGAGATCAACCTCCCCTACATCATGCCCGTCGGCGGTGTGCCCAAGCACCTGGTGAAGACCCTCACCCGTGCCAAGTTCGAGCAGCTGGCTCACAGCCTCATCCAGGCTTGCCTCATCCCCTGCCAGAACGCCGTCCGCGACGCAGGCATCAGCGTGAACGACATCAATGAGGTCATCCTCGTGGGTGGCTCCAGCCGTATCCCTGCCGTGCAGACCCTCGTGAAGAACTACTTCGGCAAGGAGCCTTCAAAGGGCGTCAATCCCGACGAGGTGGTGGCCGTAGGTGCTGCTATCCAGGGTGCTATCCTCAACCAGGAGACTGGTCAGGACATCGTGCTGCTCGACGTCACTCCTCTGACCTTGGGTATTGAGACCCTTGGCGGCGTGATGACCAAGCTGATTGATGCCAACACCACGATTCCTTGCAAGCAGAGCCAGGTCTTCTCGACCGCTGCTGACAATCAGACAGAGGTGACCATCCACGTGCTGCAGGGCGAGCGCCCGATGGCTGCTCAGAACAAGAGCCTCGGACAGTTCAACCTCACCGGCATCGCTCCCGCCCGCCGCGGTATTCCTCAGATTGAGGTCACCTTCGACATCGACGCCAACGGCATCGTGAAGGTCAGCGCCAAGGACAAGGCCACCGGCAAGGAGCAGGCCATCCGCATTGAGGCTTCTTCAGGCCTCTCGCAGGACGAGATCAACCGCATGAAGGCCGAGGCCGAGCAGTTTGCCGAGGCTGACAAGAAGGAGCGCGAGCGCATCGACAAGCTCAACCAGGCCGACTCGATGATCTTCCAGACCGAGACCTTCCTGCAGGAGAACGGCGACAAGCTCGGTGCCGACAAGGCCAACGTCGAGCAGGCCGTACAGCAGCTGAAGGATGCCCACAAAAGCGGCGATGTGGCTGCCGTCGACAGCGCCATCAACAACCTCAACACTGTTGTGCAGGCTGCTTCTCAGAAGATGTACCAGCAGGCAGGTGCCCAGCCGGGTGCCGATGAAGGCTTCGGTGGCCAGCAGGCAGGCGGCGCAGGTTTCCAGGGTGGTCAGCAGGCTCAGTCGAACCCCAACGACAACATCCAGGACGCCGACTTCGAGGAAGTGAAGTAATAAAAGCATTCCACATAGGAAAATCCGCATAGTCGTAAGGATTATGCGGGTTTTTTCGTTGAAAGACCGTCTTTTCCTGCAATTATTTGCGTCTTTCAATAATTCGTTGTATCTTTGTGCCATCTTAAGACCAAAGATCATGAACAAGAAACTGATGACACTCGGAATTTCGGCAGCTATGCTGTCGACATCGATGATGCAGCTCACCAGCTGCAAGGAAGCCCAGCGTGAAAACCCTCTCTTGCAGGAAAGCGCCCTGCCCTTCGGTGCTCCTGACTTCAGCAAGATCCAGACCGCCGACTATCTGCCTGCCTTTGAGGCCGCTATCCAGCAGACACGCGATGAGATAGCCAAGATAACGGACAATCCTGAGCCTGCCACCTTCGAGAACACCATCGTCGCCTTCGAGGAATGCGGCAAGTCGCTCGACCGCGTGTCGCGCATCTTCTACGCCCTCGTGGAGGCCGACAAGACGCCTGAGCTCAGCGACACTGAGAAGAAAGTGACGCCGATGTTGACCGACCTCGCCAACGAGATCTCCTTCAACAAAGCGCTGTTCGGGCACATCCGCCAGGTCTACGACAGCAAGCACGATGCGCTGCAAGGCGAAGACCAGAAGCTGCTGGAGGAAATCTACAAGGACTTCGTGCGCAATGGTGCCCTACTGTCTGACGACAAGATGGCTCGCATGAAGGAGATCAACATGCGCATCTCTGAGCTGCAGACCGAGTGGGGCGACATGCTGCCCAATGCCACCAACGACGCTGTGGTATGGGTCGACAGCAAGGAAGACCTCTCCGGGCTCAGCGAGGCCGACATCGCCCAATGTGCCAAGGATGCCGAGAGCAGAGGCGGCAAGGCTCCCTATGCCATCGTCATCGTCAACACCACGCAGCAGCCGTTGCTGGCCAGCCTCGACAATCGCGACCTGCGCCGCAAGGTCTACGAGGCCTCTATCCATCGTGCCGACGGAACGGGCCAGTACAACACCTATCCGCTGGTCGTAGAGATTGCCAAGCTGCGTGCCGAGCAGGCCGAGATCATGGGCTATCCTAACTACGCCTCCTATTCTTTGGATAACACGATGGCCAAGACGCCCGACAATGTCTATGCCTTCCTCAGAAACCTCATCAGCCAGTATAAGCCGAAGGCCGATGCCGAGACGAAGGCCATCGAGGACTTCGCCCATAATCCTTCTCTCACCTCTCACCCCTTGCCTCTCACCTCTGAATTGCAGCCCTACGACCGCTTCTACTACTCCGCCAAGATGAAGAAGCAGCAGCTCGACATCAGCGACGACGAGGTGAAGCCCTACTTCAACGTCGACAGCGTATTGCTCAACGGCGTCTTCTATGCCGCCAACCGCGCCTATGGCTTGACGTTCAAGGAGCGCACCGACATCCCTACCTATCATCCTGACATGAAGGTGTTCGAGGTCGTCGACAAGGACGGCAAGTCGAGGGGCCTCTTCTACTGCGACTACTACCGTCGTCCCACGAAGCGAGGCGGCGCCTGGATGGACGGTTTCCAGAAGCAGAGCCGCCAGTGGAACCAGCAGCCCATCATCTTCAACGTCTGCAACAGCGCGAAGGCTCCCGAAGGACAGCCCTCGCTGATTACCTGGGACGAGGTCACCACGATGTTCCACGAGTTTGGCCACGCCCTGCACGGCATCCTCTCCGACTGCCAGTACAACAAGCTCAGCGGCACCAGCGTGGCTCGCGACTTTGTGGAGCTGCCCTCGCAGTTCAACGAGTCGTTTGCCACCATTCCAGAGGTGTTCGACCACTATGCACGCCACTATGAGACGGGCGAGCCCATGCCTGCCGAGCTGAAGGAGCGCATGCTGAAGAGCATCAACTTCCAGACGGCCTACGCCCTCGGCGAAAACCTCGCTGCCACCTGCGTCGACCTCGCCTGGCACATGCTCCCCTCCGACCAGATTCCTACCGTCGAAGAGGCTGCCGCCTTCGAGACGGAGGCCCTGAAGAACGTGGGACTGCTCGATGCACAGATTCCTCCCCGCTACTACACCAGCTACTTCAACCACGTGTGGGGCGGCGGCTATGCAGCAGGCTACTACAGCTACCTGTGGACGGAGGTGCTGGCCGTCAACGTGGCCGACGTCTTTGCCCAGCGTGGAGCCCTGAAGCCTGAGACGGGCCAGGAGTTTCGCGACAAGATTCTGAGCCGCGGCAATACCGGCGACCTCATGCAGATGTTCACCGACTTCACAGGCATGCAGCAGCCCGATGCCTCCAGCCTGCTCAAGGCAAGAGGACTGGCAGAATAATCTTTACCAAACCATTCAATACTATGATGAAGAAATTGTTTACAGTAGCGGCGCTTGCCCTTATGATGGCAGGCGGCCTTACGAGTTGTGGCGACAACGCGGCAAAGAAGCGTGCCACAGAGTTTATGGATGCCCTAAAAAACGAAGAATACCTGGAAGCAGCCATGATGATCATGGGCTTCGAAGACAAAGAAGACATGGATGAATTTGAAATGGAAAATGCCATAGATATTCAACAAGGATTCAAGGAGGACTTCAAAGGCGGCATCAAGGAGTATTGTATCGATGATGGCGATTTCGACGATACTACAGCCACCTTCATCGTTACCATCACCATGAATGACGGCTCAGAAATGACCGCAGAAATCGCGGTTGAGAAGAACGATGATGACAAATGGGATGAGTGTGCCATGAAAAGCCTCGAACAGACAAAGGGGCCTGAGAAAATCATAAAGGAAGATGGCACGGTCGACACCGCCTTTATCCTGGGCGACAACAAGCTGGGGCCGCTGAGCCTCGGTCAGACCGTTGCCTCGCTGCCAGAATCAGTCGAGGGGCTCTACGATAGCTACAAGTATGACAAGGTTGAGATAGAAAACGAAATGGAAGGCTCATGGACAGAGGAGTGGTGCTACTTCTACAAAGACGGCAAGGAGATCTTCAAAGCCTTTGCCGAGGGCAAGCAGCTCGAGTCCTTCGTGCTGGAAGAGGGCTCGTCGAATATCCAGACCACCGATGGCTACTACGTAGGCTGCAATGCCCGCAATCTGTTCACACAAAAGCCTATGGAATGGGAGACCTGGTACGAAGGTACCACCTTCGCCCGTGACGGACGCTGGGAATACCACATCGCCAGCGATGACCTCATTGGCGTCGATACCCCCACAAGGGTTGACAATATCAAGGAAACAGCAAAGATCGTTCAGATAGTCTACTATAAGAAATCTCCCGTCTGACGGTTTTTATTAGGAAATTTTGGAGGCTCCGCAGGAAAATTTGGAGGCTCCGCAGCAAATTTTGGAGGCTCCGGAATTGATAAAAAAAATAAATATGTTTTGAAAGTGGATTTTTTTTCCTACTTTTGTAGCGGATAAACAAATTATTGTCGATCATATGCGTTTCTTAGCGACTTTTTTGGCATTGAGCCTGCAACTTTTCTGTCTTGCACAGACGGAGTCGACTACCCCTGTATCTCAAGAGATGAGTGCTCCCTCGGCCCCGATAATCGGCTATCTGAGCTATGACAGCGTGCTGACGGCTATGCCGCAGTGTGCCATCGTAGAGAAGCAGCTGGAGGAACTGACCACTCAGTATGAGGCTGAGCTAAAGCGTGTTGAGGATGAGTTCAACCAGAAATACGAGGCCTTCCTCGACGGGCGCAAGGACTTTCCGCGCACCATCCTGCTAAAGCGCCAGACCGAGCTGCAGCAGTTGATGCAGCGTAACATCGAGTTCAGGGAGAACAGCCGGAAGGAGCTGCAGCAGGCACGTGATGAGGCCTACGCCCCTTTGCGGCAGCTGCTCAGCAAGGCCATCGCCATCGTGGCACAGCACCACAAGCT
This sequence comes from Prevotella sp., assembly GCA_017615355.1. Taxonomy (GTDB): domain Bacteria; phylum Bacteroidota; class Bacteroidia; order Bacteroidales; family Bacteroidaceae; genus Prevotella. The sequence continues at coordinate 3,762 of JAGAAJ010000068.1, read as the reverse complement.
GGCCGTCGTTGTCAATACCGATGCCAACGCCTGTCCTTTCATCGACCCGGCCTTGGCCCTCGACATCAACGAAGAGGTGGAGAAGGAACTGTCGAAATTGAGAATTGAGAATTGAGAATGGACATTGTTGGCCCCATCGGCATCTTCGACAGCGGCTATGGCGGACTGACCATCCTTGACGCTATCCGTCGAGAGCTCCCCCAGTACGATTATCTGTACTTGGGCGATAATGCCCGTGCTCCCTATGGGCCTCGCTCGTTCAGCGTGGTCTACGAGTTCACCCGTCAGGCGGTGGCGCAGCTCTTCCAAATGGGCTGCCACTTGGTGGTGCTGGCCTGCAACACGGCCTCGGCCAAGGCTCTGCGCACCATCCAGCAGCAGGACCTGCCCCGTTGGGATGCTCAGCGCCGCGTTTTGGGCATCATCCGTCCTACGGCTGAGGTCATCGGCTCGCTGACGAAGAGCCGTCACATCGGCGTGATGGCTACTGAGGGCACCGTGAAGAGCCTGAGCTACGAGATGGAGATAGAGAAACTGCATCCCGATATCCGCGTTACGGGCGTGGCCTGTCCGATGTGGGTGCCGCTGGTGGAATACAATGAGGCCACGTCGCCAGGTGCCGACTATTTCGTGCAGAAATACATCAATGAGATGATGGAGGCCGACCCGCTTATCGACGCCGCTATCCTGGGCTGCACGCACTATCCGCTGCTGATGCCGAAGATTCAGCGCTATATGCCCAGGCTGGTGCAGGTCGTCCCGCAGGGCGGCTATGTGGCAAAGTCGCTGGCCGATTATTTGCAGCGTCATCCCGAGATAGCGCAGCATTGCTCGAAGGGCGGCTCCACACGCTACCTCACCAGCGAGAATCCTGAGAAATTTGCCGAGCAGGCCCAGCGCTTCCTCAACGAGCCTGTCAGCGCAGAACATATTGACCTTAATAACCAATAACCGTTATGAAGATACTGATTGTCAACGGTCCCAACCTGAACCTCCTGGGCCGCCGCGAGCCCGGCATCTACGGTCAGACGTCGTTCGACGACTTCCTGCCGCAGCTGCGCCAGCGCTATCCTGACGTGCAGATAGACTATTTCCAGAGCAACGTCGAGGGCGTGCTCATCGACAAGATGCAGGAGGTGGGCTTCGACTTCGATGGCATCGTGCTCAACGCAGGGGCCTACACCCACACCAGCGTGGCCCTGCACGACTGCATCCGCAGCATCAAGGCACCCGTCATCGAGGTGCATATCTCCAACGTGCACCAGCGCGAGGAGTTCCGCCACAAGAGCATGATCAGCAGCGCCTGTCGCGGCGTCATCTGCGGCTTCGGCCTCGACTCCTACCGTCTCGCCATCGAGGCGCTGATTGCCAAGTAGAAGATGCCCTCGCGCACGGGCGCGCATAATAATAATGTGTAACATCGCCGATTACATTCTCGCGCACATCGACGCCGAGCCCGACTATCTGCATCGTCTTTGGCGAGCCACGAACTTGGAGCTGCTCAACGGCCGTATGGCCAGCGGACACCTGCAGGGACGGCTGCTGAAGATGCTGGTGGAGATGGTCAGGCCGCGTAACATTCTGGAGGTGGGCACTTTCAGCGGCTATAGCGCCCTGTGTATGGCCGAGGGGTTGGCCGACGATGACTGTCGCGTCTATACCTTCGAGGTGAACGACGAGGTGGAGGATTTTACGCGGAGGTGGATAGCCGGTTCGCCCTTTGGCCAACGTGTGCAGTTCACCATCGGCGACGCCCTGCAACTGGCACTGGCATTGGGCATTTCTTTCGATATGGCATTCCTCGATGGCGACAAGCGCACCTATGTTGAGGCCTATGAGATGGCCCTCAAGGTGGTGCGGCCTGGCGGCTTCATCTTGGCCGACAACACCTTGTGGGACGGGCACGTCGCAGACCCTGCCTACGACCGTGACCACCAGACACAGGGCATCCGTCGCTTCAACGATCATGTGGCTGCCGATACACGTGCTGATAAAGTGATACTTCCGATACGCGACGGACTTACAATCATAAAGAAAAAGTAGTGCAAAAGTACGAGATTGTATTGATTTAAGTCAATAAATTGTAAAAACTCCACTCTTTCACGCATAAAAAACTTGCAAATGCAGGCGAAAATGCCTACATTTGCAACGTGTTTTTCATAGTATTAGATTTAAGGTTAACAAAGGTTGGGTCACGGCGGTGACCCTTTTTTTGTGCCTTGTTACTTGAAATCGAAGCCGAGACGCAGTCCGTCGTAGCTTTTCGAGATATCACCAACCGTCTGCATCGTGGCATTGCCGCTCAGGGCCGTTACCGTCTGCAGCAGCGTCAGCAGCTTGCTCGACTCGAACAATAGTGCGATGCCGTTGCTGTTGCGCTTGGCGTAGCAGTTGATGGTGAGCAACATGCCCTGCATGGTGATTTTCGATGTGGATTCGTCAAACGTGTAGTTGCCGCTCATGCCCGTTCCTGCAAACTTGGCCGAGAATGTCCCGTCCTGGTTGAAGGTGACGGTGGTGTTGCTTGACTTCACGCCGATGCTCTGATAGGTAGAGGCCAGCTTCGACTTGATCTGCGATGCCACCACCTCGCCACCGGCCTGTGCTAGCAGCTGGTCGCTGGTGAAGGCGCAACCCGGCTGGAAATATGTCCACGAACCGATGATCTGCTGCTGAGTGGGCTTCGAAGAGCCGCCCAGGACGCTGGAGAGGATGTTGCCTAAAGCACCTGTGGCATCCTGTACCGTTGACCCTGCAGTAGTGCCGGCGGTGTTAGTGCCAAGAAGCACATCGGAAAGTACCTGTGTGCCCAGTTGTGTCCACGTACTGTTCTGTGACCCGCAGCCCGTCAGCATCATGGCCGACACAGCAAGACTGCAAAAAATAGTAGTTTTCTTCATAATTCTGTAAAGTTAAAATGGTAAAACTGCTGCAAAATTAGCAATTTTTGTTGAATAGAAGTAATTTTTTCTGCTAAAATTTGGCTGGTAACGAAAAAAGCAGTAATTTTGCACCCGCTTTATCGCTCATTGTTCATTTCGCATTGTTCATTAGCGAAGCGCGGGGTCCCTTCGTCTATCGGTTAGGACGAGAGATTTTCATTCTCTAAAGAGGAGTTCGACTCTCCTAGGGACTACAAAAAGGTAAATTCGCCATCTGCGCAGTGATGCGCTGCCTGCCTAAGAAGGGTAGGGAAGGGGTGACGGAGAGCTCCTCCGGGAGTTTGCCCAGGGCGGTTGTTGAGACGCAAGACCCACAGGCTTTACTCAAACATTTAAAAATTTCAACATTCAAAATCAAAACATTCAAATGGCAAACCACAAATCATCTCTGAAGAGAATCCGCCAGGACAAAGTGAAGGCACTTCACAACAAGTACTATGCAAAGACCATGCGCAACGCCGTTCGTAAGCTGCGCGCTATGACCAACAAGGAAGAGGCTGAGGCTCTCTATCCGAAGGTGCAGAAGATGCTGGACAAGCTGGCAAAGACTAACGTCATCCACAAGAACAAGGCAGCTAACCTGAAGTCAGGTCTGGTGGCACATATCAATAAGCTGGGCTAAACACCAGCAAGCCGTAAAGGCAAGAGCCGCACGCAGAGAATCATCCGCGTGCGGCTCTTTTTTGGTTCGTCCAGCACGAACGTACTCTAACGGGTGTAAGTCCCTAACGCGCCCTTATAGCGGGAAGCGTCCAGCCGGAGGCAAGGGTGTCCGCCGCGAGACGGAATCTGAAGGAAGCCCGAGGCAAACATCTGGCCT
>JAGAAJ010000067.1 GCA_017615355.1 Prevotella sp. | reverse complement strand
TCTCCAAGCACATCCACATGCACGGCTCCCCCTACACCCGTGACGTCATCCTGGGCGTGCTGACCAAGGCTGCAAGTTGCATCCGCGAGCTGGTGCTCGACGGCACTCCCGTGAAGCTGGCCGACCTGTGCATCTTCACTCCTGCCGTGACCACCCGTCCCGCCAACGACGTCGAGGCTTTCACCCTCACCCGTGCCACCCGTGCCGGCGACGGCACCTACAGCGGCGGCAACATCGTGAGCGTGCGCATGCAGTGCCGTGCCACCGGCGAGGCCAAGCAGGCCCGCATGACCGAGGATGCCCAGCTGGGTTACACCTCCCTGGCACAGAAGATCAAGACGGGCGAGCTGACCCTCTCCAGCGTCAAGGGCGAGTACATCGCCGGCGGCGGCAGCGGCTCCGGCAACTCCAGCGGTTGGGGCGACGAGCCTGTGGTGAATCCGTAAACTTCGTTACGAAAACGAAAACCAAAACGAAAAATTAAGACGACAACTTGAACAACTAGAACAACTTTTTTTATGCAATTGATAACAATAAAGCTCTTGCAAGCAGGCGGCAGCCAAGAGTTGTCCAAGTTGTTCAGGTTGTCTTCAAAACAAAATCAATTGTCTTATTATCATGAATCTCTTCGACAAAATCAAGGAAAAGGCATGGCAGGCCATCAAGCGCAAAGCTGTGGAGGTGATTGTCGCTATCCTGACCGCCGCCATCACCGCCCTGACCACCACTTCGTGTATGGGCTACGGCCCACTATAAACGAAATAGCCAATCTCGATAAGAATTATTGCATTAAGCTTTTTCATTAAGGTTTATTAGTTACATTCTTTTGCGTGTGAAGGAAACGCTGGCCTGTGAAGGTCGGCGTTTCTTCTTTTATGTACCGTTGGTGACGTTGGTGACGGTGACGTTGGTGACGTTAAGGCCTAATTTCAGGGCTTTTTTTTCGAGAACGCCCGCCGGAGCTACGGCATGGTGTATTGGGTCAAGGAGCGTTAGCTCGTTAGTCCATATAAAAGCGGATGAGGCGGCGGAGGACGGAGGGCGACTCAGCAGAGAAAATGAGATTTTCTTTGCATTTGCTGCTCCAAAATTTGGAGGTATCGAAAATAATTCCTACATTTGCGCCAAAGAAACGATAAAAAAGTAAGAAATAAGCCAGAAGTATTCAGATTCTTTGGATTCTCGTTTTTCTTTTACAGTAAAGAACACGAACCGCTACACATATATGTAGAGGGTAATGGCGGTATGGCTAAGTTTATATGGAATGGTGCGGAGTTCGAGTTGTTCGAAAAACAAGGAATCAAAGCCAATGACTATAAGAAGATAAAGAAGGTTATTGACGAGAATGCAGATATTATCGTTAAACGTTGGAAGGAACATTTCCAGAAATAAGGAGGACTGTGTATGAAGATTAAGGAGATTTGGTTTGATGCCAATTACATTTATGGCAGAGATGAAGAAGGAAAGGAGTATAAGCAGTCGTTGCTGTGGTATCCCCATCTGCGACAAGCTAATGATGAAGAACGTATGAAATATACGTTTAGCTTTAGTGGTATTCATTGGCGTGAACTGGATGAGGATATCAGCTTTGAGAGTTTTGAATATGAGGATGCTGAACCGAGTGGTTTACAACGCTTCTTCCTTACCCATAAGGAAATCAATGTCGCTGAGTTTGCACGACGCATGGGTATGAACCCTACGTTGCTCCGTAACTATATAAACGGGTTCAAAAAGCCTTCAAAAGAGCGTGAGCAGGAAATTCTCGACCATATTCATAAATTAGGCGAAGAGTTGGCTGCGGCATAAAAGCAAAAAGAACAAAGTGAATCTTATTGCTTCGATATCGTGAAGCCGAGCTTCATGATGAGCTTGAGGGTGCCGATAGAACTATTCCTGTCATACGCCTTCTCTGATTCTGGCAGTTCCTCGTAAGGAACAAGGCATGGATGCGTCTTGAGCTCATCATTGCGCTGCTCTCCATACGTCCAGCCTTGCTGGATGCGCGTCTCTGCCCATACATCATGCACGTTCTTCGACATCTGCTCCACCAGCATCTCCAACTCGTCTGGCAGTTTGATGTCGCTTGTATCAATAGGTTGCGGATTGTAGTCCTTTGTTTCCATAGTGCTTGCGTTTCCTGATTAGCCTTCTGTCATCCTCATAATCCACGGAATATACAGAGAGAATTCCTTGTCGAGCTCAGTGATGCCAGCGAGTTGCTCGAAGGGACGGATGTCGTGATGGATGAAGCGCTCCTTGTTCTTCTTGAGATCAGCGGCATATTGCGGGTATTGGTACTTGTCTTCATCACGATGTGGCTTTCGATAGCCCATGAGCAGCTTCTCTACATTCCAACGGTTGTGCTCAACACGAGCCATCGCTGAGGCCTCTTCTTCTGAAAGGGGACAAGTGTCCTGGCTCGTATCATCAAGGCTAAGGCCTCTCATGGCACGCAATGTGGCCAATTTGATTCTGATAGCATAGGCATTGTAGAGGTTTGACCATTTCAATGCCACGCTCAGTTTACTCCACTTTTCATTCGCATCATTCCATAGTTGCTCAGATGACATCGCGTCTAACACCTCAATGCTCTGGAATTTATTGTCAGGCAACATAGTGCAATAGAGGTAGTTGATCAGCTTGGCACGTTCCAGAGATTTGTCATCGGCACTAAAGGCCGTCTCGTTCATACCGAAGGGGTATATGTTGGCGAATCTGCCACTGTGTGTCTCTGATATGAGTTTCCCTTCCCTAACCACGCAATAGGTGTTCTTCTTTTCATTGTTTCGTATAGCCTCGTCTGCTGTCCTTAAATTGGAGACGAAATTGTCAGAACGGTCTTGACGAATGAATATGGGCACTTCTCTGTAATACACCTCATCCGGCATATTCATACCGAAAGCGAAATTCTGTCTTTGGTCGGTCTGTGCAAGGAAGATGGAGAGATATTGCTTTTCGTTGTGTTCTTTTGACCAGTCGCATATTATGTTCTGGACACTCTTTGAGAATACATCGCCTTTAATGAATTCAAACTCTACATCGAGGAAGTCTCTGTCCTCCTCTCCGTATCCCCGTTCATTATTGAAGTAAGTGGGCTCTATTCGTATACGGCTATTTGATTGGGATTTCTCTGAAAGGTCTTGATAATAGTAGGATTGGATCTCAAAGAAATGATGATTGCGTGCGATGAATTCGTCTTTCTCCTTATCTGCGTTTTTGTCGATAAATGTGATTAAGGTCCTCAAATTGTTGTCACGATTGAAATTGGGGAAATGCAATACGTTGGCTGCTTCCATTGCGAAGGCCACCGCAAAGTTGGTGGTTCCCACAAAGACCAGATGAACGTACCTGTTGTCATCTTCTATGATGCCTTTTCCAAAAACTGACGGATACTTGATTTCTTCACCTGGATGATCCATATCCTTGTGAAAACGTTTCACAAAGACCTGCTTGGCCCATCCTGAATAGAAATTGTAAGGAATAAACTCTATTTGCAAATCATTCACATCGTTGAAAATATCCGATGTCTTGAAGGCTGCATAGGTGTCCAAATCTTCAAAAACACAGGTTATGCGTTTGGGCCGTTCCTTGACATCAGATGACTTCAGATATGAGCAAATGCTGTCTACACATTCCACGTTGATGGCATCGTGTGTGGTCAGAGAGCGTAAACCTACTATATAAATCTCTTCTGCCGTCTCCACATGGATGTCCTGATAATAGCTTTTCGACATCCTGTGCCCATAGTTGATAATGATATGCCCCAACTGCTTTTCGTCGAAAACTCTCCTCAGTTTCTCACGAATGTATTCGGCCTCGGCAGCACTCATCATTAAGATATAGGGCTCTTTCTTCTTTTCCTCCTTGCATTTATCGAAGATGTGAGTGATGATGGAAGGTACCATTTCATCATATCCCATGATAATATAATGACCGGATTTCAGATAATGAATATGTCCTTCGCGATAATTCTTTACTCGTTGTTCAATGGCATTGGTCATGATTGAGATAATCATGCCATTAAAGATGAACAGACCAATTACATATATAGCGCTGCTGACGAATAGTGCCCATCCATTGACACTATTCATGTATAGATTGTTCAGCGCATTTGAGTCGATAAGCAGATAGAGGGGTAGGAGCCATTCATCTATATTTCCGTTTTTACAAAAGTCCTTCCATTCACATCCGGAAAGATGTAAGAAAAACCATGAGAGAAGGAATATGACAATAAGGGCAACTCCCAGAATGGCAAATTGCCTTAAGAGACTCTTTGATAACAGACGGTCAAACCAAAGTTTGAACTTGTATAACAGGATGTTCATGTCTTAGGTCTCTTGTTATTTCTTAGTTACCGATCACGTATTTCTGGCCATTGACGATGTAGATGCCGGGCTGGAGGCCGAGGTGGAACTGACCGTAGGGCACGCGGCTGCGAACGAGGACGCCGTTGATGGAATAGACGTTGACGGGCTGCGACATGATCTTTGCCACATCTATGCTGTTGGGCTGCTGATAGTCGATCTCGGGATTGTTGATGTCCTCGTCTGAGAGGTCGAAGACCTTGATGTGGTTGATGATGTAGTTGGCCCGCTTCCGCAGCCAGCTCTTGGCATTGGCGGTGTGGGTGGCGTAGTTATTGCCGTCGCTCCATCCGATTACTGTTGTAGTGCCCCACCACCAGTTGTTTTCCTCGTAGCTCACTCCGTCGTAGTTGTGCTCAAACGACGGCTGGGCATATTCAAAATAGTCGTCGCAGTAGTCGAGGAGCTCTTCCAGCATCCCGCTGTTCATGAACTGTGTCCAAAGGCGGTAGTATTCCTTCCTCACCACGTCGCTGCCACGCAGCAGTTGCTTGAAGAAGGGGAAGCCGATGTTTGAGGAGTTCATGTAATAGAAGAGGTCTTTGTCGGCTGCTGTGAGGAAGTAGTTCTGGCCACGCTCATAGCCGAAGGCCCAGTCGAAGTCCCATACGGGGCCCAGGTGCCACAGCGAGTCGGCGGTGATGTCGGCGTTGTAGATGAACCAGCTCTTCGGATGCATGAGCTCTTCATTGCGTACGAGGTCGGTGACGAACATGGCGCGGACGACGGAGTTGACGTCAATCAGGGCATTGTCGTAGTTTCTCTTCACGTCTTTGGTAAAGGCATTGAAGGCTTCCTTGATCTGGTCCTCGTTCAGGTTTGTCCCAGATTCCTCGTCGTCGAGGTCGGGCTCCTTGATGTTGACGTAGAGGCTGTAGGTCTTGTCGCGGAACTTGTGCGTCTCGTCGTAGTATTGGTCGAGCTCGAGCATCACGGCATTCGTCTCGTCGTCGAGGTCGATGCTGTTGTTGTGGAAGCCGATTTTCTCCGTGAAATTGTAGGAGCCGCGGTAGTGCCCGTTGATATAGAGCTCCACGGGAATGATGTGGTTGCAGCCCTCAGTGCCCACCATATCAGCCAGTTTCATGGCGATGGCGTTGGTGGTCATCGAGCCGTGCAGCTTATTGCTGAGCAGCACCCACGAGCGGCCTTTGGTCATGCCGAAGGGCTTCACCTTGTCGGCGAACTTCATGCGGTAGGGGTTCTTGCTGTTGGGAGAGTCGCTCCAGCTGGAGTTACCGCGTCCTCGGATCCATACGGGCGTCTCGGCCATGTTGGGATAGACACCTCCGCCGTCAATCTTGATGGTGGCTTCCTCGTAATAGGTCTTGCCATAGCGGCCTATCCATGTGTAGTCGTCCCAGGATACGCCGTCGTCGAAGGTGATGTCGATGCGAGGCACTCCATATTCAGCTGTGGGATGGTCGGTGAGGAAGTCTACCGTCACCTCGTATTCTCGCCCGTAGGGAACGAAGCCTTTCTCATGTTCGCCCGTCTCTACCTCTTTATATTGATAGACGAACTGCTTGGGCCAGGCGATGGTGTAGACGACAGGCTCGGCATAGCGCAGACGGCTCTCCTTGCTGTACTGCCGCTTGCCGTCGACATAGGCCTTGGCGCCGTTGGTCAGCTGGAACGAGGATGTCAGCCATTTGCCGATGCAGCCCACAGTTGCCGTCACCGTTCCGTTCTCTTGGTCAATCGTGCCGATGGCGTCGGTGAAGAGCTGGTCGTTGTACTTGTTGTTGAACTTGAAACTCTCCAGCCTTGGCAGGTCGCCCTGATAGGCATCGCTCTGGCTCTTGATGTGCGCCTTCGAGATGTTGATTGTGGTGTCGCCCTTCAGCTGTAGGCTGATGGTTTGCCCGTCGTCGGTCTGCTGCTCGATGCAATCATGTGGGAATACCATCAGCGTCGAGTCGGTCATTTCAAAGAATACTGCGTCGCTCTGCGCCGTTGCTGTTGTGCAGATGATGAATGACAGGATAAAGAGAAATGTGTAGCGCCTCATATTTCTTCATCGTTTTCGGCGCGTCCATACATCCAGAATCCGGTGTCGTTCTTCCAGATCCAGCATTTGCCGTCGGTGTACATATAGTCCGTGCCTTCTTCCATCTTAAAGCCGCGCTCATCTGCCTGTTCCATCACTTCTTCTGCCAACTGCTCAGCATCGGTGGTCAAGGTAAGGCCGTAGCCCACGGCTCCAAACCATCCTGCCACCACCTGTCCATAGTCAGGATGGTTGTATGTGCATACATATTCGTTGATGCCTTCGTCATACAGCTCCTTCTTTTCTAGCTGGAAGCCGTTTCCCACCAGCATCTGGTCGGTGTAGGCGTAGTCGGCATGGGCGTTGATGTCGTACAACAGGTCAAACAGGGCAGCGCCCTCGTTGTCGGCCTCAGCGATATGGGCCTCAGCCTCTTCTTCCAGCTCATCGCTGTCTTCGTCGTCAGCATGATGCTTCTTGCCGCTGCCTCCGCAAGCCACCAGCAATGTCATGGAAAGCAGCATGAGCAGCATCGGCAGCTTGCTGACTGGGAAAAAACAATTCCTTTTCATGTTTTATTCGTTTTTTAGATGCCGCAAATTTAATAAGAAAGTTCGGAATAGCAAAATGAACGTGTGTTTTTTCCTTATTTTTTAGTTTTTATGGTTGCGAAATAAAAAAAAAGCGTACCTTTGCATTATCATTGCATCCAATACGAAGAACAATTAATCAATAATAAAATGAAAAGGAAATTTTTAATTACACTTTTTGCACTGCTTTTCAGCTGGATAGCCGTCGGTGCACAGGAGATTCAGAAGAGCGAGCTGCAACAGCGTGCTGAAGACGAGGACGCCAGAGGACACGTGGCCACCGCCCGCTACACGTACATTCGTGCCTTTGAGGACTACTTCGACAAAGGGCAGTCGAGTCTGGGCGTGGACTGTGGAACCAAGGCTACAGCACTCTATTACAAGGAGAACTACTACAAGGAAGCCTTCGAGCTGCTGCGTCGTGTCGATCAAACTATCGATGCGAAGGAGCAGGGCGCTGCCAGAAGTGCGCTGCACTATATGGTGACCAAGGAGCGTCTGAAGATTTACATGAAGCTGAGGAAGAGTGCCAATGCCGCCGAGCAGCTCAATATCCTGGAGAACCACGCCAATGCCTCGGGTGACGAGAAAGTGAAGGACGACCTGCTCCTGACCAAGGCCAACTACTACTACTCCACGGGACAGAACGAGAAAGGAAATGAAATACTGGCTGAGGTGACACGCAAGCTCACCAGCGACGAGGACAATGAGAAGATTGACGAGCTTTTCCAGACGCTCATCGCCAATGGACGCAGCAGTAACAGCGCTACAATGGTGGCACAGTCGTACTGCAACTACATGGCGTGGAAAGACTCTTTGGCCGCTCAGAAGGCAGCTGCAGAGGTGGCCGCGCTGAAGCAGCAGATAGCAGCCAACGAGACCGTTATCGCTGATAAGGATAGTTCACTGTCGTCGCGCAGTACTGTCATCGTAGGCCTCTCCATACTGGCAGCCATATTGGCAGCAGTGCTTGTGTTGGGAGCTATCGTGCTGTTGCGATTCATCGCCTTGACACGAAAGCAGAAGGCTACCATCGAACAGGTGAAGGAGAGCAGCGCACAGAAGGCGAAGTTCATCAATAACATCTCGGCACAGCTGGCACCATCGTTGCAGAAACTCGATAGCAGCATACCTGAGGTGAAAGCCCTTACGGAATTTTCGGATCATATCCAGACGCTGGCAGCCATTGAAACGGATACCGATGAGAGCTCGGAGATGGAAGATGTGCAGGTGCAGCCATTCTGCGAGAGCATGTTGGAAGAAATACGCTCTAAGGTGAAGCCCAATGTGGAGCTGATGATGAAGGCACAGAAGACGAGTGCCTCTATCAATAAGAAGTACGTCACACACATCCTGCAGCATCTGCTCGGCAATGCCGCCCTCTACACACCCGAGGGAGAACATATCACTATTGACTTCAAGAAACGCAGCGTTCACACCCAGCAGTTCATCGTGTCAAACACTGGCAGCAGCATACCCGAGGAGAAACGCGAAGACGTGTTCAAGCCTTTCCTCGAGGTAAAAGACCTCGCTCAGGGCGACGGATTGGGACTGCCCATCTGTAAGGCGATGGCACAGAAGATGAATGGCGATCTGACCATTGACCCCACCTTCACCAAAGGAGTCCGCTTCATCCTCGACCTGCATGTGTAGGCTTTAACGGCACTTTTACCGTTTGAAGATACGGCCTACGGTGGCATTGGTACGATGAGCTATTTCTTCGGGAGTGACGCCGTAGGCTTCAGCCAGCCGCTGTAAGACATGGATGACGAAGGCCGGTTCGTTGCGCTGCCCGCGATTGGGTACAGGGGCCATATAAGGAGCATCCGTCTCAAGGACGAAACGGTCGAGCGGCACTACAGCAGGCAAGACCTCTGGCAGATGGCTCTTCTTGAACGTTGAGACACCGCCGATACCAAGAACGAAGTTGTCGAACTGCAACAGTTCGGCAGCTTCTTTTTCATTGCCGGTAAAGCAGTGGAACACGCCGCCAGGAAGCTCACGCGCGTACCTCTTTAGTATCTGAACCATCTCGTTCTGTGCCTTACGGCAGTGAATCATCAGCGGCAGACGTGTCTCTACCGACCATTTCACCTGCTCTTCAAAAGCCAACAATTGCTCCTGCTCGAATTCACGACTCCAATAAAAGTCGAGGCCAACCTCGCCGATGGCGATAAGAGGTGAGAGCTGTGAGGTGAGAAGGGCCTTGATGGCTGACAGCTGCTCACGCCAGTCGGCACGTACCTCCTCGGGATGGAGGCCGATCATGGGGTAGAGGAAGTCGGGATGTTGCTGGCAGAGTTGCAGGATACGTTCTGACGACGCCAGGTCGATGGCGGGCAGGAAAATGGCCTTACAACCAGCTTCACGGGCCCGTTGCATCACTTCGGCACGATCCGCATTAAATTCCTCGCCGTCCAAGTGACAGTGTGTGTCAATGAATTCGATCTTCATTCCACATTCCTCCTTCTACTTTCCTTCTATAGTCACTTTCTCCGTTCCATCATCTCGTCGGTGTAGTCAAGGAGCTGTTGCTTGCGCTCGTCGCTGACGCCGACACGGGCCAGGTATTTGCGGCACTCGTCGAAGTAGTGGTTGATCTTCCGCTCGCACAGCTGTCGGATGCCTATCTGGTCGTAGAGGGCAGTGACAGCACGTACCTTCTCGTCGCGGTTAAATTCCTTTGCCTCTATCCATCGCATCAGCTCCTGGCGCTGCTCGGGGTTGGCACGGTTAACGGCGTTGATGAGCATATAGGTCTTCTTGTTGGAGGTGATATCGCCGCCGATGGCTTTGCCGAAGACGGCAGGGTCGCCATAGACGTCGAGCAGGTCGTCCTGCAACTGGAAGGCCAGACCGAGCTGCTCACCAAACTTGTAGAGATTGTCTACATCCTCCTGGGGAGCTCCAGCCAGCAGGGCACCAATCTTCACAGCACAGGCCAGGAGTACGCTGGTCTTCAATCGTATCATCTCGATGTACTCGTCCTCAGTGACGTCGTTGCGTGTCTCGAAGTCCATGTCATACTGCTGTCCCTCACCAATTTCGAGCGCTGTCTCTGTGAAGACATCGAGTACGGCCTGCAGCTTCTCCTTCGGGCATTGCTGCATACGCTGGTAAGCGAGCACGAGCATGGAGTCGCCGGAGAGGATAGCTGTGTTGGCATCCCAGCGCTTGTGCACCGTCTCGTGGCCTCGGCGCAGGTCGGCATTGTCCATGAGGTCGTCGTGCAGCAATGTGTAGTTGTGATAGGTCTCCAAGGCCAGTGCCTGCATCATAATGTCGGCAGGGTTGTCCTTGTAGAGGTTGTAGGCCAGGAGCATGAGCACAGGCCTGATACGCTTGCCTCCCAGGGAGAGCACATACTTCACGGGGTCGTAGAGTGAGGTGGGACGGCGGTCGTAGGGCAGCGCGTCGAGTGCCTCGTTCACCATTTTGAGGATTTCTTCTGAGCTATACATATGTCGTTAAATCTTGAATACTACGGGAATACACACCTTGGTACGGCAAGGTTCGTCATTGAGGATGCCTGGCGTCCAGCGGGGCATCATGCGAAGTACGCGCAGCACCTCGGCATCGCACAGCGGATGCAGCGAGCCGACCACTTTTACATCGGTGATGCTGCCGTCGGTGTTGACGATGAACTCGGCCACTACCTTCCCCTGCACTTGCCTTTCCTGCAACTCTGAGGGATACTTCAGGTTGCGTGAGAGCCACTTGATGAACTCCGTGAGTCCGCCAGGGAATTGCGGCACGTCCTCAACAACACGTAGGCTGACTGCTTCCTCGTCGGGTAGGGGAGGGGGCTCCATCTCGGTCTCTTCCTCCTGTGCCTCCATGTCATCGTCTACGTCGGTCTCTACGTCCTCGTCGTCATCCAGCACCTCTTCCACTTCTTCCTCCACAACGACGAGTTTTGTCTCGGGCTTTGGCTCTGCCTTGGGTGCCAGAAGCTTCTCGTTGTTGTCGTTCAATAGCGGTGGTAATTCCATCTCATTGTCGAGACGGGCCAATAGGTCAGGGTCGTCCAGAGGGTCGTCGGGCTCAACGGTATACTCCAGAGCCACGAAGACACAAGCCAATGCTACCACCAGTCCCAACAGCAGTCGCTGAGGACGGCGGCGCTCCAAGTCAGCTTGTACGCTTTTCTTTACCTCCATTGTCGTTGTTGTCGCGCAAAATTAGTATATTTTCTTGAATACGCCAATTATTTCTGGAAAAAAATGATTCAGGCTCAAAAAACTCAGATGTATTTAAGAAAAACTGACAGAGATTAACTCGTAATTAGTTTTTTTTGTCTAATTTTGCAGCAAAATTCAAACAAGGTATCTATCATGATGATTTTTTTCTTTAAGACTCCCACAGAGAGCGTGATTGCTACACAGACCGACCACCAGCTCTCGGAAGAAGAAGTGCAGAAACTTTGCTGGCTCTACGGCGACGCTACGCTCATTGAGGGTGAGACGCTCAGCGGACAGTTCATCGGCCCTCGTCGAGAAATGGTGACGCCATGGTCGACCAACGCTGTCGAAATCACGCAGAACATGGCGATGACGGGCATCAAGCGTATCGAGGAATACTTCCCTGGCAGTGAAGATTTCGACCCCATGCTGCAGCGCAAGTACAATGGACTCGACCAGAACATCTTTACTGTCAACATCCAGCCTGAGCCCATCAAATATGTGGAGAATCTGGAAGAATATAACGAGCAGGAAGGATTGGCCCTGTCGCCAGAGGAGATAGAATACCTGCATGGCATTGAGAAGCAGAACGGCCGTCCGCTGACCGACTCGGAGATTTTTGGCTTTGCACAGATCAACAGCGAGCACTGCCGTCACAAGATTTTCGGTGGTACCTTCATCATCGACGGCGAGGAGAAGGAAAGCTCGCTCTTCGCGATGATCAAGAAGACGACGCAGGAGAATCCCAACAAGATTCTCTCCGCCTATAAAGATAATGTGGCCTTTGCGCAGGGCCCCGTCGTGGAGCAGTTTGCTCCGAAGGATCAGTCGACGAGTGACTGGTTCCAGGTAAAGGATATCGAGAGCGTCATCTCACTGAAGGCCGAGACGCACAACTTCCCCACCACCGTGGAACCCTTCAACGGTGCCGCTACTGGCACTGGCGGTGAGATTCGTGACCGTATGGGTGGCGGTGTCGGCTCTTGGCCAATCGCAGGCACGGCCGTCTACATGACCGCTTATCCAAGGCTTACTGATGACGAGAAACTGGCTCGTGACTGGGAAAACATTCTGCCGGTACGCGAATGGCTCTACCAGACACCTGAGCAGATACTCATCAAGGCCTCCAACGGTGCCTCTGACTTCGGTAATAAGTTCGGTCAGCCGCTCATCTGCGGCTCTGTCCTCACTTTTGAGCACCAGGAAAGTTCAGTAAGTAGCAACTCAGCCGCAACTAACCAGACCAAGTACGCCTACGACAAGGTTATTATGCTGGCTGGCGGCGTGGGCTATGGCACCAAGCGCGACTGCCTGAAGAAAGAGCCGCAGAAAGGCAATAAGGTCGTCGTCGTCGGTGGCGATAACTACCGCATCGGTCTCGGTGGCGGCTCTGTCTCCTCAGTTGACACAGGCCGCTACAGCAGCGGTATTGAGCTGAACGCTGTACAGCGTGCCAATCCCGAGATGCAAAAGCGTGCCTACAACTTGGTACGTGCCCTATGTGAAGAGGATGTCAACCCCGTTGTTTCCATCCACGACCACGGCTCAGCCGGCCATCTGAACTGTCTCTCGGAGCTTGTCGAAGATTGTGGCGGCGTCATCGATATGACGAAACTGCCCATTGGTGACACCACACTTTCATCGAAGGAGATTATTGCTAATGAGAGTCAGGAACGCATGGGACTGCTCATCGACGAGAAGCATATCGACCACGTCCGTAAGATTGCCGAGCGCGAGCGTGCTCCGCTCTATGTCGTCGGCGAGACCACTGGCGATGCCCACTTCAGCTTTGTGCAGGGCGATGGCGTGAAACCTTTCGACCTTGACGTGGCTCAGATGTTCGGTCATTCACCGAAGACCATTATGCGCGACAACACCGTGGAACGCCACTATGGGGATGTGACGTACGCTCAGGATAAGATTAATGAGTATCTCGACCGCGTGCTCCAGCTGGAGGCTGTAGCTTGTAAGGACTGGCTCACCAATAAGGTGGACCGTTCTGTCACGGGAAAAATTGCCCGCCAGCAGTGTCAGGGCGAGTTACAGCTGCCGTTGAGTGACTGCGGTGTCGTGGCCCTCGACTATCGTGGAAAGAAAGGCATTGCCACCGCTATTGGCCATGCACCCCAGGCTGGTTTGGCCAATCCTGCTGCTGGCTCCGTCCTCTCTGTGGCGGAGGCGCTGACGAATATCGTGTGGGCACCGCTGACCGAGGGAATGGACTCGTTGTCATTGAGTGCCAACTGGATGTGGCCCTGCCGTTCGCAGGAGGGTGAGGATGCCCGTCTCTATCAGGCTGTGCAGGCGTTGAGCGATTTCTGCTGTGCCCTACATATCAACGTGCCTACGGGTAAGGACTCGCTGTCGCTGACACAGCAGTATCCCAATGGCGAGAAGATCATCTCTCCGGGAACGGTCATCGTCAGTGCTGGCGGCGAGGTGAGCGATGTACGTAAGGTCGTCTCTCCTGTCATCAAGAACGACAAGCATTGCTCGCTCTATCACATCGACTTCTCATTCTGCGAGCAGCGCTTAGGCGGATCAGCCTTTGCCCAGAGCTTAGGCAGGGTAGGCGACGATGTCCCCACGGTGGATAATCCCGAATATTTTGCCGATGCCTTTATGGCTATTCAGCAGATGATTGAGAAAGGGTGGATTCTTGCTGGCCACGACATCTCTGCCGGCGGTCTCATCACCACGCTCTTGGAGATGTGCTTCGCCAACACCAAGGGAGGCCTGCATATCAATCTCCATGATATCTGTGCCGATGGCGACGTGGTGAAGACGCTCTTCGCCGAGAATCCCGGCGTTGTCATCGAGGTGAGCGACGAGCACAAGTTTGAATTCAAGGAGCTGATGGAGGACTTGGGCGTGGGCTATGCTAAGATTGGCTACCCCGTGGAGGACAGCCGCACCATTGTAGTCATGGCTGGTGAAGATGAATTGACTTTTGACATCGACCATCTACGTGACGTATGGTACAAGACCAGCTACCTGCTCGACCGTAAGCAGAGCTTCAACGGCAAGGCCAAGGAGCGCTTTGAGAACTATAAGCAGCAACCCATCGAGATGAAATTCCCCAAGGACTTTACCGGAACATTGGCTCAGTACGGGCTTTCGTGGAGGAAAGAAGGGAGAGGAGAGAATACTCCCAAGGCTGCTATCATCCGTGAGAAAGGTACCAACGGCGAGCGTGAGATGGCCTACAGCCTCTACTTGGCCGGCTTCGATGTGAAGGATGTGATGATGACTGACCTTATTACGGGCCGTGAGACATTGGACGAGGTCAACCTCATCGTCTTCTGCGGCGGTTTCTCGAACAGCGACGTGCTTGGCTCGGCCAAGGGTTGGGCAGGCGCTTTCCTCTACAATCCAAAGGCAAAGGAGGCTCTCGACCGCTTCTATGCCCGCAAGGACACCCTTTCACTTGGCATCTGCAACGGTTGCCAGCTGATGGTTGAACTCGGCTTGACTGGTGCCAAGGGTGCCAAGATGCTGCATAACGACTCGCACAAGTTTGAGAGTGAGTTCATCTCGTTGAACATTCCTCAGAACAACTCTGTGATGTTCGGCTCGTTGAGCGGTTCGAAACTCGGCCTGTGGGTGGCCCACGGAGAGGGCAAATTCTCGTTGCCGGAGGCAGAAAGCGCCTACAATATTGTGGCGAAGTACAACTATCACGGCTATCCCGCCAATCCCAATGGCTCTGACTACGATGTGGCCGGTATCTGCTCGGCCGACGGACGACATCTCTGCATGATGCCCCACTTAGAGCGAGCTATCTTCCCCTGGCAGAACGCCTGGTATCCCGCTAATCGTTGCAGCGACGAGGTGACGCCGTGGATCGAGGCCTTCGTTAATGCACGCAAATGGGTGGAGGCCCATGTTTAAGCTCTTTAGCACATTCTTCAAGATTGGCATGTTCACCCTTGGTGGTGGATATGCCATGATTCCTATTATCGAGGCAGAGGTGGTGGACAAGCATAAGTGGGTGACGAAGGAGGAGTTTCTCGATCTCATCGCCATCGCACAGAGCTGTCCGGGCGTCTTCGCTGCCAACATCAGCATCTTCATCGGCTACAGGCTGAAGAAGATTCCCGGTGCCATCATCACCTGTCTGGGTACGTGTCTGCCGTCGTTCCTCATCATCCTGCTCATCGCGATGTTCTTCCATCGTTTCCAGGACAACCCCGTCGTGGCCAGCATCTTCCGCGGCATCCGTCCTGCCGTGGTGGCACTCATCGCCGTGCCGACGTTCAATCTGGCAAAGAGTGCCGGCATCACCTGGGCTACCTGCTGGATTCCCATCGGCGGCGCACTGCTCATCTGGCTCATGGGTGTCTCACCCATTCTCATCATTCTCCTTGCTGCCATTGGAGGTTACGTCTACGGTGCACTCATTAAGCCAACAGAATAAATGATCTTCCTTCAGCTTTTCATCACGTTCTTCCAGATAGGCCTCTTCGGTTTTGGCGGTGGCTATGGTATGCTGTCGCTTATTCAGGGCGAGGTGGTGCATCACTGGGGATGGATGACGACGGCTGAGTTTACAGACATCGTGGCTGTCAGTCAGATGACTCCTGGCCCTATCGGCATCAATAGTGCCACCTATTGTGGCTACACCGCCGTGCACAATGCAGGCATGGGTGAGACTGCAGCTGTCCTTGGCTCCTGCGTGTCCACCTTTGCACTGGTGCTGCCGTCGCTCATCCTGATGATTCTCATCTCGAAGCTTTTCATCAAGTACATGAAGCACCCCACGGTGCAGAGTGTCTTTGCCGGACTGCGTCCTGCCGTGGTGGGACTCTTGGCTGCTGCCACACTACTGCTGTGCACCAAGGAGAACTTTTCCACACCGAAGGAGGATGCCTGGCAGTTTTGGATTAGCGTCTTCCTCTTTGTCGCTACGTTTATCGGTACGAAGGTCTTCAAAATCAATCCCATCAAGCTAATTTTGATGGCAGGTTTCGCTGGACTATTGCTCCTCTACTGACTTGGGCAGTGCTGAAAGAATGAAAAAAAGTAGCGTTTGCTGGTTAAATATTTATAATATTGTATAGGCAAATGGTGGTTTTCTGTGTCATATCATTAAATTTGCACGTGATTTTTACACTCTAAACGCAGAAAACGTATGAAAAAGAACATTATTTTTACAGCATTAGCCGCAGGTCTGCTCCTGAGCAGCTGCGCATCTAAAAAAGAACTCGTGGGCTGTCGCGAGGAGAACAAGAGCCTGACCAGCAGCCTCCAGACCACCAAGGAGGACCTGGCTGCCAAGAACGCCCGCATCACTGCCCTCGAGGAGCAGGCCAAGGGTATGCAGCAGGCACTGAAGGCCGCCGAGGAAAAGTATGCCAAGCTGCAGGAGAGCCTTGACAAGAGCCTTAGTAATGCCAACCAGAACAATGTCAGCATTGAGAAGTTGGTCGACCAGATTAATGAAAGCAACCAGTACATCCGCCACTTGGTAGAGGTGAAGTCGAAGAGTGACTCGCTGAACATGGTGCTGACCAACAACCTCACCCGCTCACTCTCACGCGAGGAACTGAAGGAGGTCGACGTGCAGGTGCTGAAGGGCGTTGTTTATATCTCGCTGGCCGACAACATGCTGTTCCGTAGCGGAGGCTACGAGATTAACCCGCGTGCTGCCGAGACGCTGAGCAAGATTGCCAAGATCATCACTGACTACAAGGACTACGACGTGCTGGTCGAGGGCAACACCGACAACGTGCCCATCTCTCGTGAGAACATCCGTAACAACTGGGACCTCTCATGTCTGCGTGCCTCCAGCGTGGTACAGGAGCTGCAGAACAAGTACAACGTTGATCCGAAGCGCCTCACCGCCGGTGGACGTGGCGAGTACAACCCCCTGCAGCCCAACGATACCGAGGTGGGCAAGCAGCGCAACCGCCGCACCCAGATCATCATCACACCGAAGCTCGACGAGTTCATGGAGCTTATCGGCGAGGCTCCTGAGACAGACAAGTAATTTGTCCACATAAGTTCTGACGTTGGATTATTTTCCATAGCAACTTCTGCTGAAATAATCTAACGTCAGATTTTTTATTAGTTAGTTGAGTTATTTGTATTACCGCAGGACAGAAATGAAAGAAAAGTTTTATATCCTTTGTACTGTTGCCGTTCTTTTGTTGTTCGGCTGTGCCACATCACAGCAGCGGGCTGAGCAGAAGGCTTTGACACAGCAGATGGTGACTGAGGCGGTGGCAAAGCGCCAATGGCACATTGACATTACAACGATGAGTACCCTGCGATATGGAACCAGAACGGTGGCCTCTGATTTCTACTTGGAACTGCGGGGCGATACATTGCGCAGCTATCTTCCCTATTTGGGGCAGGCTCATCGGGCACCATTGATGGGAGTCTCTCAGGGACTGAACTTCGAGGCACCGCTACTGAATTATCAGGAGAAGGGTGCCAAGCATGACAGCCGACAGATTGACCTTGACGTGAAGACGCAAGAAGATCAGTACCATTACACCATCGAAGTGTTTACTACTGGTAAGGCATCCATCCGTGTGAACTCAATCCATCGCGATCCCATCAGTTTTGATGGCGACTTAACAGATTTGCCTCCAGCTCCATGAGCAGGGTTCCTATGGCCTGTCCTTCTTTTTAGTGCCGAAATCTGAGGGCTGCGGGCCCATTTGAAATTCGAGTGTGCCGCCGCGCACGATATCGTCGTACATGATGTAGGAACGGGTGTAGGGCTTGCCGTTCAGACGAGCACTTTGGATGTAGATGTTTTCATCACTGACGTTAAGGGCACGAATAGTAAAGGCCTTGCCACAGCCAACGTTCATCGTCACCTCGGGGAACAGCGGCGAACCGAAAACAAACTTGCCACCTGCGGGCTCCACCTGATAGAGACCCATAGCCGAGAGGATGTACCATGCCGACATCTGGCCCACGTCCTCGTTGCCGCTGAGACCGTCGGGTGCGTTGTGGTATAGCTCGCTCAGGGTGCGGCGGATGAGCTTGGCTCCCTTCCAGGGTTGTCCCACATAATTATATAGGTAGAGCACATGATGGCTGGGCTCGTTGCCGTGGGCATACTGACCGATGAGACCGGTGATGTCGGGCGGTGCCTCTTCTCCTAAATCACCCTCGACGATGAAGAGCGAATCGAGTTTTGAGACGAAGCGCTGCTCTGTGCCGAAAAGTGACACCAATCCGTGCACGTCGTGGGGTACGAGCCAAGTGTACTGCCAGGCGTTGCCCTCTGTGTAGTCGCGGTTCTTTGGCGCAGAATGGAAAGGATTGAAAGGATTTGCTGCGTCTGAGAAGGAGAACTTCCCGTTGCTGTCGACGCCGCGCATAAATCCGGTGACGGGGTCGAAATACTTGCGGTAGCTCTGAGCACGTTGGTCGAAGTATTGCTGGTCGGCCTTGCGTTTCATCTTTTCTGCTACGCGTGCCACGCACCAGTCGGCCAAGGCGTACTCCATAGCTCGACCTACAGTCTCATTGTCGTCAAAGAGATCGCAGGGAATATAACCGTACTCCTTTAGCAGCTTAAGACCACGCTCGTCCATCATCGCCGAGGCTTTCATCGCCTCGAAGGCTGTGTCTTGCTGCTTCGTCAGTCCCTTCAATACCAGGTCGGCTAATACAGGGATGGCAGGGTTGCCCACCATACAGTTCGTCTCGCAGCCCATGAGGTGCCAGACGGGCAGCTTTCCTTGCTCGCGCCATATATTCAGCATCGTTGTTGCGATGTTCTCCTGCATCTCAGGGTGTATGAGCGTCATCAGCGGGTGGGCAGCACGGTAGGTGTCCCAGAGCGAGAAGGTGGTATAATTGAGAGGTGAGTAGTGAGAGGTAAGAGCTGAGAGGTGATGTACCTCGCCGTCAGAGCCTCGGTATTTGCCGTCAACGTCGCAGAACACCGATGGAGCGGTCATTGTATGGTAGAGTGCGGTATAGAAGATGGTACGCTCGTCGTCGGTGCCACCTGTCACCTGGATCTTCTGCAGCTGCTCCTCCCACTTGCGGCCAGCCTCAGCTACGGTGTACTGAAAGTCCCAGCCTGGCTGTTCAGCCTGCAGGTTGGCTTTGGCGCCCTCGATGCTCACCGCCGATAGACCAATACGCACTAATAGTGGTCGGTCACCATTGGCAAATCTGAGCACCTTGGCGGTGGATTCGTCTTTGTCAATTGCAATGGGCTTTGAGAACTCTGCCACGAAGAACACCTTTTGGTTGTTGGCCCAGCCCTCAGAGAAACGGTAGCCACTGATAACGGTCGGACTCTCCTGATGTGCCTCGCAGTCAGTGGCCTTATCCCAGCCGATGCCTTGATTGAGGTCGAGCCTGATGTAGCCGACAGGCATGTCGGCTGGCAGGGTGTAGCGATGCAGGCCTGTACGCTCCGTCGACGTCAGCTCCACTCGGATGTCGTTGTCGAGCATTACTGAATAATAGCCTGGACGTGCATACTCGGACCGATGCGAGAACTTCACCTCCTGCTGGTTGGGGTGAAGGACGGGCAGGAAGGCGATGTCACCCAAATCTCCAACACCTGTGCCGCTGAGGTGCAGATGTCCGAAACCTACAAGAATGGAGTCGCTGTAGTGGTAGCCTGAACACCAGTCCCATCCCTGGTTGTGCTGTGTCGGCCCTAGCTGCACGAAGCCGAAGGGAACGTTAGAACCGAGGAACACATGGCCGTGGCCGCCCGTGCCGATGAAGGGGTTGACACCCCCTCTCAATCCCCCCGAGGGGGGAAGGAATGGCTGCGGGACTGTGCTCCTCTCCCCTTCTGGAGGATTGAGGGGGGCTAGTCTGACCAACACGGGATAATGATCCGAGGGCAGACGCTGCCGGTCAGTCCAATAGGTGTTGGTCAGCACGCCGTAGCGGTCGACGGTGAACTGCGGCGACACAAAGACGTGGTCTATGCGGCTGTCGGTCTTTCGCTCCTGATGATAGCCGTTGAATGTGCCGTTCTCAGCAAAGCGCAGTCGTGTGGCTGTGTAGCTGTCGCGCAGAAGGCCCGATTGTGTGAAAATGCTGTATATCTCATCGTTCTGGTCAACGTTGAAGTCGCCCGTCAGCACAACAGGCACGGTGTCGCCTGCCATCTCCTTGATACGCTCCACCACCAGCTTGGCGGCTTCACGCCGTGCTACCACGCCCACATGATCCATGTGCAGATTGAAGAAATAGAACTGCAGTCCCTTTTCGTTATCGTTAATGTTGAGGTTAGGGTTAAGGTTATCGTTAATGTTGAACAATCCCCACGTGCAGATGCGGATGCAGGCTGCATCCCATCCGAGGCTGGGCTTGTCGGGTGTATCCGAGAGCCAGAAATGTCCGCTGTCCAAAAGGCGTAGCTTCTGTTTGTCGTAGAAGATAGCGGCATACTCGCCCTTCGTTTTGCCGTCGTCGCGCCCCACGCCGATGTAGTCATAGCCGTCGAGTCGCGCGAGCATATCCTTTAGCTGCGGCTCCAGCACCTCTTGTGCTCCGAACACGTCAGGATGTTCGAAGTTAAGCTGATCGCACA
Organism: Prevotella sp.; assembly: GCA_017615355.1. Classification (GTDB taxonomy): domain Bacteria; phylum Bacteroidota; class Bacteroidia; order Bacteroidales; family Bacteroidaceae; genus Prevotella. The sequence goes on along the minus strand of JAGAAJ010000067.1, from coordinate 17,633 downwards.
CCACGGAACAACGCTGCTGCCAGCCATTGCCGTTGGCGGCATCGTCGCTGTTTTTGTATCTGATATTATACGACCCTACGTAGAGTTCCTGTGCTGTGACCTGCACAGCAAACAGCAGGGCCAGCAGGGAGGGGATGAATGTCTTGCGTGTCATAAGCATTGGTTGTAGTAAATTGCCTACAAAGATAATACAATCTGAAGATTCTTGCAAAAATATTTGGGGAAATGTGCAGAAACCAGTAAATTTGTCCCCAAAATTAGTATTTGTCAATATGCCAAACCGTTTCAAACTTAGTCTGATCGCCGTAACAATGGCGTCTGCGTTGACGTTATCTGCACAGAATCCTGTAAAGGGTACCTATGGCTACCTTTATTGCCACATGAGCGACCGCGGCGAGTACACTGCTTACGCATTGAGCCGCGATGGCTATCACTACGAGGACATCATTGACGGCAATGCCGTCATCGACCCAAAGGAACACGCCCGCATCGAGGGTGGCCAGCGCGATGCCTACGTTTGCCGCTCATGGGATGGCAAGGGTTTCGTGATGGTGACCACCGACATGTGCGTGGCGAAGTCGCATAAGTGGGATAACTACGGCATCGACCTGATGAAGAGCGATGACCTCATCCACTGGACGAGTGTCACCTTCGACTATAGGCAGGCGCCGGGGATCTTTTATTACGAAAACAAAAACCAAAACGAAAACCAAAACGAAAACGAGGCAAATAGTGCGCTCAGCGGTTCTCCCGCTGACACCATTGGGAGCGTGTACAAGGACTGGAGCACCATCAACCGCGTGTGGGCGCCGCAGATTTTCTGGGACCCGGCCTATGTGTGGCCCGATGGCGACAAGGGTGGTTATTTCATCTACTACTCGATGTGGAACAGTGCCGAGGAGGCCTACGACCGTATGTACTATAGTTACGCCGATAAGTCATTTACCAAACTGACCCAGCCTAAGTTGCTCTTCGACTGGGGCTACGCCACTATCGATGCCGACATCAACCTGCTCGACGATGGCCTCTACCACATGCTCATCAAGAAGGAGGGTGGACATCCTGGCATCTACACTGCCACTAGCGAGCACCTCACCTATGGATGGGGCGAGCCGGTAGAGAACGACTATGTCAGTTTCGAGGGGAAGAAGAAATGTGAGGGCTCAAGTGCCTTCCAGCTCATTGGCGACAAGACTTGGCGTGTGGCTTATATCCAGTATAGCGATCGCCCGAAGCACTATCGCATCTGCAAGGCCGACGAGCACCTGCGCAACTTCCACGACCCCGTCGACATCGAGGGCGTCACAGGACCACAGCACGGCTCTTTCCTCCGATTGACGAAGAAGGAGTACAAGCGTCTGCAACGGTGGTCAGCTCGGCAACGCCGCTGAGTTGCCTCGTCATTGTCGCTACCCTTACGGAAAACTTAGTGTATTAACGTGTGCCGAAGAATCCGATAAGGGCAGGTTTGTAGTTGTCAATCTTATTACCCAGCACGGTGTCATAGGCTGAGTTGTTATCGTCGTTGCCCACGTTGTCTGAGAAAGTGTACTCGAAATCGCCGTGATTGATGCGGCCTGCACCGTAATAACCGGTGACGATGGCGGGCACATCCTCGGCAGCATTTGGTGTGTAGTTATAGATGAGCTGCGGATTGGTGTCGAAGTTATTATAGGTCGTGCCACCGGCAAGGGTCTTCTCCGTTTCAGGCACCTGCTCGTCGCGGGTGGCTGCCTCGTAGGCATCGTAGCCCTTGGCCGAGGGGGCTTCCTGTGTGTAGTAGCTGAAGTTCTTGCAGGTGCGGTCGAAATAGTTTCCGTATGCCTTGATCATGCCACCATCCTCGCCGCTGAACGTGCCGCTGCCCATGCCGTCAGTGCCCTGCTTCGAGGAGAGAATGGGCTTCTTGGTCTTGAGGAAGTAGTTGTTCTCCACGAAGATGCTGGCGCCGTAGGTGGCTCCTACGCCGTATTTGGCTACATTGTCGAAAAAGTTGTTGTAGACGTGGACGGTCATTGTGCGCACACGGGGATGACGCGAGTCGCTATGGTCGAACCAGTTGTGGTGATACGAGAGGTAATTGGGCCCGCTCTCGCTCTTCATACCAAACATATTGGTCTTGCCAGTATCCCAGTAGCGGCAGTAGCTGAAGGTGCAGTATTTCGAGTCGGCCTTGGCGTCGCAGGCTCCGTCGCCCTTCTCATGGTCGCCGCTACCGTGCTTGCCGTAGAAGAAATCGAGGTTGTGTATCCAGATATTAGAATTGTCAGTGTCGAGGGAGATACCGTCATCCATGCAGCGCATGATGGCGAAGTTGCGGAACTCCACGCTCTTGGCGTTGCGTACAAGGAAACCGAAGCCGCGTAGGGTGGCATCGTCGCCAATACCCTCGAAGGTGATGTTCAACTCAGAATTGGCATTCTTGCCTTTCACCTGCAAACCTTCGGCTGAGCTACCAATGGCATCGAGGTCGTTTTTCTCTACAAGTCCGATGAAGCGGAAGACGATGGGCGTGGTGTCCTTCCCCTTCTGGTAGGCATTGATGATGGTTTGAAGGCCGACACAGGGATTCTTCGTGGCTCCAACCACGTCGGTGCTGATGGTCTTTGCGGTGGCATTTGTCACGTAGAACACCTTCGCACCCTGCTTCAGTGTGCCGTCATCGTTGTAGGCACCCACTCCGCTGTAGTTGAAATGGGCGTAGCCCGTGCGGTCGTAGTTCTTGACGGTGAGTGCATCAGTGGTGGTGGCCTTGTCGGTCAGCTCGTTGTCGTCAATCACGGGTACGACCTTCATGGTGTAGCTGCCTGCTTTGAGGCCCACAGCGTCAGCACGGCCGTAGGTGCCGTAGTTGCGCACCAACTCATCGTCAATCTTGGTGAAGTCGGCAAACTGTCCGCCCTTCACATAGACATTGTAAGCAGTGGCGCCCTCGAAGAGGTTGAACTTCACATAGGCCGATTCCTGCCAGCCCTGTGCCTCTGTGATGACGACGCCTTCGCCTGTTTGTCCTTTAGCGAAGGCGAGGGTGGCGAGGGTGGCATTGAACAGATCCTGCTGCTGGCTGGTGGCGGTCAGCGTAATGCGGCCCGTCTGCCCGTCGATGTCGATGGCCTCCAGCGATTGCGTGTCATAATAACGGTTAGTGCCATCGGTCAGCGTGAGCAGTGCCTGACTGACAGTTGTGTTGCGAGGTACGGAGCCATCCGTGCCGGCAGCACGGGTGATGAGGGTGGATGGTGTATGGTGGATGGAGGAGGGTTGTGAGGTGCTGACCTTGATGGTCTGCAGGCCGCTTTTGAGCAGGTAGATACCATTGCGCATTGTCGGAGAGGCGAGCATGGCCTTCGCATTTTGGGCCGTGGTGGTGGCGATGAGCTTGCCCTGTGCATCGTAGATGGTAACGGTAGAGGATGCAAGGTGTAGGCTGGAGAGCTCTTCGACGGAAACCAACGAAGAATAGTCGAAGCTCAGCACGACAACGTCCATATCGGCTGTCTGGTTGTCGCCGCTGGCAAAGTGCAGCACCACATTGTCACCGTCGAAGGTGATGCGGTTGACGATACCCTGCATCGTCTGGCCGTTTATGGTCAGCGTCTGACTAATGTCTGCTCGAACCCACGAAACAACTGTCAGCAGCATTATTGCTGCCACAGATAGAATTTTTCTCATTGTTTAGTATATTAGTTGCTATATAGTTTTCTTTCCTCTCTCCTCTTTCCTCTTTTAACTTCTCGAGGCATGGAAGCCTTCCATGTTGACGTATTTACGTCGCATCATGCGGTTGTAGATGTTTCGCAGCCAGATGGGGTGGGCGAGGGTGAGCGCCAGGCCGATGATAGCCATGATGGTATAGGCTGTGTCCTCGTCGGTCATTCCCAGCAGGAGTCCCACCAGGGCCAGCGGCAGGAACATGCCCACCAGCTCGATGATGAGTTGGAAACCGCTCTCCATATTGTTCTTACCCGTGATTTTCTCGTTGAGCGGCAGCGTCTGCTTATTGTAGACGGCCAGCTGGAATAGGATGAAGAAACTCAGGCCACTGGTCAGCAGCAGGAACGCCAGCATCATCATGATGGTGAACTTGCCGGCTATGACGGCAGGCAGCATGATGAGCAGGGGAATGAGCAGGATGACCGCATGGAAGTAGTACTTGGCACGCAGCAGTAGGAGGATGTTCTCGCGCTGTGTCATCAGCAGGTCGATGTAGTTGCCCTCCGGTCCCATGATTTTTACCAACGTGGTCATGCTGTAGATGGCGAAGCAGTAGTAGCACCAGAAGTTCAGCATCCAGGGATTGTCGTAGATGTCGGTGTAGCTAATGAGCACCGTGAACATGACGATGAGTCCGAGGCTCATCAGCACGCGGGTGCGAATGGCCTTGTTGCGAAGGATGCTCTTGATTTCCAGCTTCAGGTATTCGCCGGCCTGTCCGAAACGCTCGAGGAATGACAGTTGCCATACGTGCTTGATGGCGGCAGCCTTCTTCTCCTCACGCGACAGTTCCTGTTTGACAAAGCGCAGCTGCAGCTGGCGGTTGATCAGCAAGATGGCGACGAGCACAAGTAATGCTGCAAGCACCACGAGCCACAGCATCGGTGCCGTGTCGAAGGTGTCGAAGAATTCTTCAATGGGTTCGAAGGGATCGTTGAATAACAGCACCAGGGGCACCCATATGGCGGCATAGACGCCGATGGGCAGCAACCACCATAGGAGTGAGCGGCTTATGAGCGTGCGCACCAGCAGATACCACTGGCTGTTGATCATCACTATGAGCAGACCGCACAGCACGACGGCCAACAAAGCCCAGAAGCTCATGCCCGATACCAAACAGATGTACGCGTAAGGAATCAGTAGGGCCAACCAGAGGAAGTTGTAGCCGCTGGTGACGAGGTTGAGCAGATAGCTCTCCACCACCGTCTTTCTCGGCATGTTCAGCAGCAGGTAGGGCTTGATGAACATCATCGGCGTCTGCTGGGCGATGAAACGCATCAGGAAATCGAGGGGCATCAGCAGCAATACCATCAGCCCCAATATCATGGCGGGCACTTCATGTTCGGCGGCCATCTTGCCGAAGAGGCTGCCGAGGAAGACAAGATAGATGGCCATGATGCCGGCACCGATATACATCATCACCTTGGCCACCATGCTCTGCTCAAGCATAGGGTGGCGCTTCTCGCCCAACTTAGAGTGGCGACGCAGTTCGCGATAGATTTGCAGTCGGTTCATTTAGCGCAGGTCTATGAGTTCAGCATCGGGATAGTCGCTGCTCTTGAAGCGGAACTTCGCGTCATCCTGGCGCTCAGCCTTCAGACCGCTCACGGTGAACGTGGTCCACTTCGTACCCTGCAGCAGTTTGATTTCCTTCGGGGCATAGTTCTCCTTGCTGATGGTGACGAAAGCCTCGCTGATCTTCTTCTGCGTGTCAGTAGCCGTCAGGTGCACGGTATAGGCCGTAGGGCTGGTAGTCATCGTGCTGGTGTAGCCCTGCTTGTAGAGGTTGATGAAGTGGTAGGGGTTGAGGCTCTGCAGCTGCTGAGCTGTCGGTGTCGAGATGTTCACCTCCTCGTTCTGGGCCACATAAGTCCACAGGGTGGTGCCGTCAAACCACATCGTCGTGGCGTTGCTGTGCATGTAGAACTTCTGTCCCTTGATGCTGATGGTGCCGCTGGCGTTGCCATACTGGGCGCTCGTCATCGTGAAGTTGGCGCTGGCGCCGTCGGGGGTGCTTACCAGGGCGGCACACTTGTCGAGCACCTGCTGTGCCGTCTGTGCCTGTGTGGCGCTCATTGTCAGGATGGCCACAATGGCCAATAGTAATCTTTTCATTGTTTTTGCTATTTAGGGTTGTCAATCTATGAGATTAGACGGCTGCAAAGGTACAAAGAATAATCTGGAATCAAAAAAACTAACTGTGATTTTTTCAAAAATTAGAAAAATTATAGTACCTTTGCACCCCGAAATGAATTGTAATTACAAATCGCATGAATATTGAGACATTGATAAGCCAAGCCGCAGGCGAGGCCGTGAAGGCACTCTATGGCATGGAGGCTACAGACAAGATGCTGCAGTTGCAGAAGACGCGTAGCGAGTTTGAGGGTAACCTGACGTTGGTGGTGTTCCCCTTTGTCAAGGCTGCGAAGAAGAGTCCTGAACAGACGGCTCAGGAGATTGGCCACTATCTGGTGGACAACTGCTCGGCCGTTGAGAAGTTTAACGTGGTAAAGGGATTCCTCAACCTCAGCGTGGGCGAGGGTGCCTGGTTGCAGTTGTTGCAGACCATCGACAAGGATGAACACTTCGGCACGAAAAGTGCACACGAGGGTTCGCCCCTCGTGATGATTGAATACTCATCGCCCAACACCAACAAACCCCTGCACCTCGGTCATGTGCGCAACAACCTGCTGGGTTGGTCGCTGGCCAAGATCATGGAGGCCAACGGCAACAAGGTGGTGAAGACGAACATCGTGAACGACCGCGGCATCCATATCTGCAAATCAATGCTCGCCTGGCTGAAATACGGCAATGGCGAGACGCCTGAGACCAGCGGCAAGAAGGGCGATCACCTGATTGGTGACTACTATGTGCTCTTCGACAAGCACTACCGCGAGGAAATCAAACAGCTTGTCGCCCAGGGTATGGACGAGGAAAAGGCCAAGCAGGAGGCTCCGTTGATTAAGGAGGCTCACGAGATGCTCGTCAAATGGGAGCAGAACGACCCCGAGGTGCGTGCCCTGTGGGAAAAGATGAACAACTGGGTGTATGCCGGCTTCGACGAGACCTATAAGAAGATGGGCGTTTCGTTTGATAAGATTTACTACGAGTCGCAGACCTATCTGAAGGGTAAGGCGAAGGTGGAGGAAGGACTCGCCAAGGGCCTCTTCGAACGCCACGAAGACAACAGCGTATGGGCCGACCTCACCAACGAAGGCCTTGACCAGAAGCTGCTGTTGCGTTCTGACGGCACCTCTGTCTATATGACACAGGATATCGGCACCGCCGAGATGCGTTTCCAGGACTTCCCTATCGACAAGATGATCTACGTGGTGGGCAATGAGCAGAACTACCACTTCCAGGTGCTCTCCATCCTGCTCGACCGTCTCGGCTTCAAGTGGGGCAAGGAGCTCGTACATTTCTCTTATGGAATGGTGGAGCTGCCCAACGGAAAGATGAAGAGCCGCGAGGGTACGGTTGTCGATGCTGACGACCTGATGGAGTTGATGGTCGAGGATGCCTACAAAACCTCGATGGAGCTGGGCAAGTTTGACGATATGACCGAGGAGGAGCGTCGCGAGATTGCCCGCATCGTGGGCATGGGTGCCCTGAAATATTTCATCCTCAAGGTCGACGCCCGCAAGAACATGCTCTTCAATCCTGAGGAGAGTATCGACTTCAACGGCAATACGGGCCCATTCATCCAGTACACGTATGCCCGTATCCGCTCTATTCTGCGCAAGGCAGCTAGTTTGACTAGTTCTACTAGTATGACTAGTACGACTAGTCTTAACGAGAAAGAAGTCGAGCTGATTCAGAAGATGAACGAGTTTGGCGCAGCCGTAGAGCAGGCCGGCAAGGACTATTCTCCTTCTGGTATTGCCAACTACTGCTATGAGCTGACGAAGGTGTTCAACCAGTTCTACCACGACTACAGCATCCTCAACGAGCCCGATGAGCAGAAGAAGGCCGTGCGCCTGATGCTGGCCAAGAACGTGGCCAAGATCATCAAGAGCGGTATGGACCTGCTGGGCATCGAGGTGCCTGAGCGAATGTAGTTCAGTATGTTGCGATATCATCGCAACAAACAATGATGATGATGCAGAACCCTCCTGACTACCGCCACGACACCGTGCTGCCCCTTCCTATGGAAGTGACGGCCGATGCTATCGCCGTGGATGCCTCGTGTCCAGGCAATCCTGGGCCGATGGAATATCAGGGCATCGACTTGGCTACAGGGGCGCGCATCTTCCACTTTGGCCCGCTGAAGGGTACGAACAATATCGGCGAGTTCCTGGCCATTGTCCATGCACTTGCCCTCTGCTGGAAGCAGGGCCTGCACGCGAAGACGATTTACAGCGACTCATACAATGCTATCCTCTGGGTGAAGAAACGGCAATGCAAGACGAAGTTGGAGCGCACGCCGCAGACGGAACAACTCTATCAGATCATCGCCCGTGCCGAGAACTGGCTGCGCACCCACGACTACCGTAATCCCATCGTGAAATGGGAGACGGCGAAGTGGGGCGAGGTTCCGGCCGACTTTGGGAGAAAATAATTGATAAAAACTAGACAACGATGGTAAAGATTACGAAGGAGGCAGCCCTGGCCTATCATGAGAGCGGGCGCCCCGGTAAGATTGAAGTGAAGCCCACAAAGGCTTATCGTACACAAACAGACCTCTCGCTGGCCTATTCGCCTGGCGTGGCCTATCCCTGCCTGGAGATTCAGCAGAATCCTGACGACGCGTACAAGTACACGGACAAGGGTAATCTGGTGGCTGTCATCAGCAACGGCACCGCTGTGCTCGGCTTAGGCGACATCGGCGCTATGAGCGGCAAGCCGGTGATGGAAGGTAAGGGCCTGTTGTTTAAGATATACGGCGGCATCGACGTGTTTGATATCGAGGTCGACGAGAAAGACCCTGAGAAATTCTGCGAGGCCGTGGAGCGAATCGCTCCCACTTTTGGCGGCATCAATCTCGAGGACATCAAGGCTCCTGAGTGTTTCTATATCGAGGAACGCTTGAAGAAGACGCTCGACATCCCCGTGATGCACGACGACCAGCACGGCACAGCCATCATCTCGGCTGCAGGCCTGAAGAATGCGCTGGAGGTCATCGGCAAGGACATCCGCAAGGTGCGCATCGTGGTAAACGGTGCCGGCGCCGCTGCCATCTCATGTACCAAATTATATATGGCCATCGGTGCGCAGAAAGAGAATATCGTGATGCTCGACTCCAAGGGAGTCATCTCTGTGGAACGCAAGGATCTGAACGAGCAGAAGAAATTCTTCGCCACTGAGAGAACCGATATTCACACGCTGGCCGAGGCCGTGAAGGATGCCGACGTCTTTGTGGGCTTGTCGAAGGGCAATGTGCTCAGTAAGGATATGGTGCGTTCGATGGCTGAAGACCCTGTCATCTTCGCTTTGGCCAATCCCACGCCTGAGATTACTTACGAGGATGCAATGGATGCCCGTCCTGATGTGCTGATGTCAACGGGTCGTACCGACTATCCCAACCAGATAAATAATGTGATTGGCTTTCCCTACATCTTCCGCGGAGCTCTCGACGTGCATGCCACTGCCATCAACGAGGAGATGAAGCTGGCCGCCGTCCACGCTATTGCCGATCTGGCGAAACAGCCCGTGCCCGACGTGGTGAACGACGTGTACAAGGTGAACAACCTGAAGTTCGGACGCGACTACTTTATTCCGAAACCTGTCGATCCCCGACTCATCTCTGAGGTGAGTGCTGCTGTGGCCAAGGCCGCTATCGACAGCGGTGTGGCCCGCAAGCAGATTACCGACTGGGAGCAGTACAAGGATTCGCTCAGCGTGCTCCTCGGTCAGGAGACGAAACTCACGCAGAAACTCTATGCCACCGCTGCCGCCCACCCGCAGCGTGTCGTCTTTGCTGAGGCCGTGCATCCCACGATGCTCCGTGCTGCTGTGCAGGCAAAGGCAGAAGGCATCTGTCATCCCATCCTCTTGGGTAACGACGAGGTGATCACGAAGATGGCAGCTCAGCTCGACCTCTCTCTGGAGGGCATCGAGATTGTCAATCTGCGTCACCCCAACGAGCAGGAGCGCCGTGAACGCTATGCCCGCATCCTCACCGAGAAACGCGGCCGTGAGGGCTACACCTTCCAGGAGGCCAACGACAAGATGTTTGAGCGCAACTACTTCGGCATGATGATGGTGGAGACAGGCGAGGCCGACGCTTTCATTACCGGTCTCTACACGAAGTATTCGAACACGGTGAAGGTAGTGAAGGAGGTCATTGGTATCCGTCCTGAGTACCAGCATTTCTGCGCCATGCATATCATCAACTCGCCACGTGGCACACTCTATGTCGTCGACACGCTGGTGAACGAGAATCCTGATACCGATACACTAGTCGACATCGGCAAGCTGGCATCCACCGCTGTACGCTTCTTCAACGAGAAACCCGTCATCGCAATGGTTAGTCACTCGAACTTCGGCTCTTCGCAGAGCGACGGCGCCCTGAAGGTAAAGCACGCTGTGGAGCAGTTGCACGAGCTCTATCCCGACCTGCCCATCGACGGTGAGATGCAGATTGGCTTTGCCCTCGACCGTGAGCTGCGCGACCAGCAGTATCCGTTCTCGCGTCTCTATGGCAAGGACGTCAACACGCTGGTGTTCCCCAACCTTACCTCGGCTCGCTCTTCTTACAAGATGCTGCAGATGCTGGGCACTGATGCCGAGATCATTGGCCCCATCCAGATCGGTTTGAACAAGGCCATCCACTTTGTCGACTTCGATGCCTCTGTGCGCGATGTGCTCAATATTACTGCCGTTGCCGTCATCGATGCATATGTCTTTAAGATCAAGGACCGAATCAACAAGCTTAAGTTTTAAAGGCTATTGGCTTTAGCTATCGACAATCGGTTATAGTTTATTGGTTATTGGTAAAAGATGCATAGCATACTCCTTTCCTTAGCCAGCAATTATGAACAGGAAAAGAACCTGAGTGAGGCCCGCGAAGCCCTTGCTCAGGTTCTCGTCTCTCCTGTCTATACGTCTGCCATCTGGACGGAGCCATACGGCAAAAAGAAGGGCAGTCTTTATCTCAACCAACTTGTCTATGCGCAGTCCGATCTTGACTGCGATGAACTGAACAGCAGGCTAAAGGAGATGGAAAAAGCACAAGGCCGCAACGACGAGGCTCGTCGTCAGGGTCTTGTGCCTGTTGATTTGGATTTGCTGCAGTACGATCAGCAGCGTTTCCATCTGCGTGACTGGCAGCGCCCCTATATTCAGCAGCTGCTGCCGGAATTGTCAAACTAACTTGTTGTCCCTTGGGAACACTACTGAGGGCTTGAAACTCTTGGCCTCTTCGAAGTCCATCAGGGCGTAGGAGATGATGATGATGGTGTCACCCACCTGTACGCGCCTTGCTGCGGCTCCGTTCAGGCAGATGCATCCTGAGCCGCGCTCGCCCTTGATAATATAGGTCTCAAAGCGCTCGCCGTTGTTGTTGTCGAGCACCTGCACCTTCTCGCCGGCAATGAGGTTGGCGGCGTCCATCAGGTCCTCGTCAATGGTGATGCTGCCCATATAGTTCAGGTTGGCCTCGGTCACCTGGACGCAGTGCAGCTTCGACTTCATTACTTCTATCATCATTGCAATAAACCTTTAACTATTAACCTTTTACCTTCAACCCTTATACTTGATGTGGTCAATCAAGCGAATGGGTGTCTTGCCGCAGTAGACGGTGATGCAGCCCACAACGTAGGGAGAGTCCTCCCAGTTGGCGACGTCCTGCAGCGTGTTGCCGTCTACAATCGAGAAGTATTCCACGTCTAAGCCGTCCACAGCGTTGATGGTGCTGACAACGTAGTCGTGTGTTTCTTTCAGGGTGTGCTTCTTTGCGTATTCCGTGCTGCCTTTCAGCGCCTTATAGATGGTCGGTGCGATGGCTCGCTCGTCAGGAGCCAGCAGGGTGTTGCGGCTCGACTTGGCCAATCCATCCTCCTCGCGCACAATGGGACACTCCACAATCTGAACGGGCAGTTGCAGCTGTCTGACCATCGCCTTGACAACGGCAATCTGCTGCCAGTCCTTTTCGCCGAAGTAGGCACGGTCAGGACGTACGATGTAGAACAAACGGCTCACCACCTGACACACGCCGTTGAAGTGACCGGGACGGTGGGCACCCTCCATCACGGTGGAGACAGGGGGATACTCAAACTGACGGTTGTCGGGTGTGGGATACATCTCTTCCACAGCCGGAGCCAGCACGTAGTCGGCCTTACAATCCTCAAGCAGCTGGCAGTCGGCCTCCAAGGTCCGCGGATAGCGGGTGAGGTCGTTTTGGTCGTTGAACTGAGTGGGGTTGACAAACACCGACACCACAGTCACGTCGTTATCCTTCACTGAGCGGCGTACCAGCGAGGCATGACCCTCGTGCAGCGCTCCCATCGTAGGCACAAGGCCTACGCTTCGTCCTGCCTTGCGCTCGTCGAAGAGTGCATTCTGCAGGTCAACAATCTTTGTGAATACTTTCAATTTTGTTGAGTGTTCTTTTAGTCGGCTGTCGCTTCTGGAAAGCGGAAGGGCCGAACGGTGTGTTTTTGCTAACGGCTTTTGTTAAAAAGCGGGTGCAAAATAACAACAATTTTTGCAAACAAGGAAAAAAAAGACTAAAAATAAACCTATAAAATGTCACTTTTTCCTAAAAACACGCTTTTTCTGCGCATTTTATTCGGTTTTATGCAAAAAAAATCGTACCTTTGCAAAGGAATTCCAACCATTTACCCTAAACGAAGAGCAATGGCAAAAAAGAAAATCCTGTTCATCAACCAAGAGGTTTCGCCCTACATGGCCGACAACGACCTCTCCCTCATGGGTCATGAGCTGTCGCGTGCTATGCAGGACCTTGGTCACGAGATCCGTACCTTCATGCCAAAATGGGGCACCATCAACGAACGTCGCGGCCAGTTGCACGAAGTGCAGCGCCTGTCGGGTATGAACCTTATCATCAACGACACCGATCATCCGCTGATCATCAAGGTGGCGTCCATCGTGTCATCTCACGTGGCCGTCTATTTCATTGACAACGATGATTATTTCTCAAAGCGTCGTCAGATTATTGACGACGACGGCGAGCGTTCCATCTTCTTTGCCCGTGGCGTCCTTGAGACTATAAAGAAGATGCGTTGGACGCCCGACATCATTCACTGCCAGGGGTGGATGAGCGCTTCCGTGCCCTTCTATGTGAAGACCGCCTATGCCGACGAGCCTTCGTTTGCCGAGGCCAAGGTGGTGACGTCGCTCTTCAACGAGCTGCAACCGGTGGAGCTGGGTGAGAAGTTCGCACAGGATATCGCCTTCCGCGATGCCAAGCCAGAGTTGCTCTCGGCCTATGACCACCGTTTCACCTTCGAGGAGCTGGGTAAGCTGGCCATCGACTACAGCGACGGGGTCATACAGGCACACAAGGATGTCAGCGAGACGCTGATGAAGTATGCAGCAGACAAGAATGTGCCCCTGCTGCCCTATATCGAGGATTTCGCCGACGCATACGAGGAATTCTACGAGAAAATTTAGTATATCTCAATGATCAACAACAAGCTTTGTAAATCTCAGTTAATGGCTGCCGCAGCATTTGCGCTGGTAGCCATTTCTTCATGTGAAGAAGACAGTTTGAACATCGGTCAGTCGCTCACCAACGAAAGCGACAAACTCGTAGTTGCCACCGAGAGCTTCAACGTCACCACTCGCACCATCATGGCCGACTCCGTCCTCTCGCTCTCTGCCGACTGCTATCTCGGCAGCGTCAGGGATCCCCAGACGGGAGCCAATGTCGTCAGCGAGTTCACTACGCAGTTTCATCTTCTGGAAAGGATATCGATGCCGGAAGAGAGCCAGATACCCAATCTCTTCAACGGACGTGTCTCGGCCGACTCGTGCGACCTCATCCTCTACATTTCCTCGCCCTTCCGCGATGCCGACAGCCTGACGGCCATGAAGATGCGTGTCAGCGAGATGGCAGCACCCTTGGAGGAAGGCATCCGCTACTATTCCAACTTCAACCCCATACAGGCAGGGATGATTCTCGATGGCGGTCTCCGCAAGAACCACGTGTTCAGCTATTCCAACCTGGGCGAACTCGACGATGTGCGTTCCGACGACTCCTATCAGGATTGTATCCGCATCCCGCTGAACGATGCCTACACGGCTGCCGACGGCACTTTATATAAGAACTACGGCACCTACCTCATGCTGCAGTATTATGATCATCCTGAATACTTCCGCAACTCCTACACCTTCGCCCATCACGTATGCCTGGGATTCTTCTTCCAGATTACCGACGGCATGGGCTTCCACGCCAAGGTGACCAATATCGGCCTGCGCACCTATTTCACAGCCAAGGACGACACTACCACTGCCGTGGGCACATTGGTGCTGGCAGGCACACGCGAGGTGCTGCAGACAACCTGCATCACCAACGACCGCGAGACACTCAAGGCAATGGCTGCCGAGACACAGCACACCTATCTGAAGACGCCCGCAGGCCTCTTTACCGAGGTGACACTGCCTGTGGCTGATATGAAGCGAAGCCACGAGGGCGACTCCCTGCTCTCTGCCAAGCTCACCCTGCAGCGACTGAACAACCAGTCGAGCGACAGCCGTATGCTGCCTGCACCGCAGACGCTGCTGATGGTGCAGAAGGACAGCCTCTACCATTTCTTCGAGAACAATGGCGTGCCTGACAATATCATGTCCTACATCACGGGCTTCAATGACTACGATCCCGTGACCAGTAGCGGCTCCAGCAACACGAATACCTATACGTTCAACAACCTCTCGGCCCTTATCACGGCCCTGTGGAACATTCGCGCGGAAGGACTCAGCAAGGATCCCCTGTGGGAGCAGCATCACCCCGACTGGAACAAGATGGTGCTGGTGCCCATCACCTTCTCTTCCAATACTTCGTATGAGGTCACCAGCGTGCATCACGACATGTCACTCAGCAGCGCCCGTCTGGTGGGAGGCCCCGACAATGCCAATTCCCCCATCAAGATCGACGCGGTGTTCGCGAAATTCAAATAAGAATATAAAGGAGTAGGGGAGATGGCCGACGGCTATATAGAGAAACACCAGCAGGAATACGAAGAGCGGCGTGAGGCCTACTTGCGTCGCAAACGTCACCTGCCGCCTCTCAAGGGCCGACAGCTCCAGCGTCCTGATGACGAGGCACTATAACCTTCTACCATCCACAATCAACCATCCACCATCCACCGTCAACCATCAACCAATTATATGTCAGCAAACCTGAGATTCCAAGTCGTGGAGGAGGCGTTCAAGAAACGCCCCTTGGAGATAGAGGCGCCTAAAGAGCGTCCGTCGGAGTATTTCGGCAAGTATGTCTTCAATCGCGAGAAGATGTACAAGTATCTGCCGAAGGATGTCTACGAGAAACTCATCGACGTCATCGACAACGGTGCACGTCTCGACCGTTCCATCGCCGATGCCGTAGCTGCCGGAATGAAGCAGTGGGCACAGGAGATGGGCGTCACCCACTATACCCATTGGTTCCAGCCGCTCACCGAGGGCACAGCCGAGAAGCACGATGCCTTCGTCGAACACGATGGTAAGGGCGGTATGATGGAGGCCTTCAGCGGCAAGCTCCTCGTACAGCAGGAGCCCGACGCCAGTTCTTTCCCCAACGGCGGCATCCGTAACACCTTCGAGGCTCGCGGCTACTCCGCATGGGATCCCACGTCGCCTGTCTTCATCATCGACGATACCCTCTGTATTCCCACCATCTTTATCGCCTATACGGGTGAGGCCCTCGACTACAAGGCTCCCTTGCTGCGAGCCCTCCACGCTGTCGACAAAGCCGCCACCGACGTCTGCTCGCTGTTCTACGATGATGTGACCAAGGTACATGTCAACCTCGGATGGGAGCAGGAATACTTCCTCGTCGACGAGGGGCTCTACAGCGCCCGTCCCGATCTCATGCTCACCGGCCGCACCCTGATGGGCCACGAGAGTGCCAAGAACCAGCAGATGGACGACCACTACTTCGGCACCATCCCCGATCGTGTGCAGGCCTTTATGAAGGACTTGGAGATACAGGCTCTCGAGCTGGCCATTCCCTGCAAGACGCGACACAACGAGGTGGCACCCAACCAGTTCGAGCTTGCTCCTATTTTCGAGGAGTGCAATCTCGCCGTCGACCATAACATGCTCCTCATGTCGCTGATGAAGAAAGTGGCCCGCAAGCACGGCTTCCGTGTGCTGCTCCACGAAAAACCCTTCGATGGCATCAACGGTTCGGGCAAGCATAACAACTGGAGCCTCACCGCCGATCGCTCGGCTTCGCCGCTTGGCTCGTCCAAGAATGGCATCCTGCTCTACGCTCCTGGCAAGACCGACGCCAACAATCCCGAGGCAGCTGCCAACGAGACGCTGCGTTTCGTCACCTTCATTGTCGAGACGTTGATGGCCGTATACAAGCACAACGGCCTGCTCAAAGCCTCGATTATGTCGGCCACCAATGCCCATCGTCTGGGAGGCAACGAGGCACCGCCCGCCATCATCAGCTCCTTCCTGGGGAAGTATGTGTCCGACCTGCTCGACACCATCGAACAAACCTCTCACTTCTCACCCCTCACCTCTCATCTCTCACGAGAGATTGACATCCCGCAGATTCCTGATATCATCGTCGACAATACCGACCGCAACCGCACGTCGCCCTTCGCCTTCACCGGCAACCGCTTCGAGTTCCGTGCCCCTGGCTCCAGCATCAACTGTGCATCGGCCATGATAGCCCTCAACACCGCTGTGGCAGAGGCCCTTACGTCGTTCAAGCGTCGTGTCGACGAGCGTATGGCCGAGTATGCCGTGCGTCCTGAGTTCGCCCTCGGCGAAGGCCACACCGCCAAGTATCATGCCATCATCGATGTGCTGCGCGACGACATCAAGACCAGTCGTCCCGTACGCTTCGACGGCAATGGCTATAGCGATGAGTGGGTGCAGGAGGCAGCACGCCGTGGATTGGATGTCGAGAAGTCTTGTCCCGTCATTTACGAACACTACCTCGACGAGGCCAGCGTCCGTCTCTTCGAGAGCACCAACGTCATGACCCGCAAGGAGTTGGAGGCCCGCAACGAAGTGAAGTGGGAGATGTACGTCAAGACCGTGCAGATAGAGGCCCGTGTCCTTGGCGACCTCGCCATGAACCACATCATCCCCGTCTCCACCCATTATCAGAGCCAGCTCATCAAGAATGTGCAGGGCATGAAGGACATCTTCTCCTGTCAGCAGCCGACTACCAACGGCCAAGAGCCAACCGCCGACAAAGGCCTTCGCCTCTCCGCTCGTAATATGAAGCTTATTGAGGAGATTGCCGAGCGCACCGAGCGTATCGAGCAGCTGGTCGAGGAGCTCACCGAGGCCCGTCGCGTGGCCAATCGCATCGCCGACATCCATCAGCGTGCCATCGCCTATCACGACACCGTCTGTCCCCACATGCAGGCCATCCGCAGCGAGGCCGACCACCTCGAGATGATCGTCGAGGACGGCCTCTGGACCCTCCCCAAGTACCGCGAGCTGCTGTTCATCAGATAAGGTTTAACCTACAAGGCTTTAGTCAGTTGCCTCGTTCTGGTTTGAACCAAATAATAGTCTGGAAATACGTCGCTGGTGAAATAAAAAAACATATCGCTGAAGTTTGTCAGCGATATGTCTTTTTATTTTGTGGTCTCCACGATGGTTACCAGATTCTGACACGCTTTTTCTTGGGAATGAAGAGCTTGCCTTTCTTGATGCCGAAAGCATCGTACCACTCGTCAATCTGGGGAAGGGCACCATTGACACGAATCATGTTGGGAGAGTGGACGTCCTGGTTGAGGAGCATGTCCATATACTGCTCGCGCATGTTGCTT
>JAGAAJ010000066.1 GCA_017615355.1 Prevotella sp. | reverse complement strand
TACTCTGTCACAGGTCGTAAGATTCGTTCGAACTCCAGTTCGCTCGAAGGCCTGCCAGAGGGCATCTATATCGTCGACGGTAAGAAAGTGCTGAAATAATGACACTGCGGCTCAGGTGCCTGTCCCCGCGGCTAACACATAATGGCGGATTGAAAAAAAAATACAGATTATGAAGAAGTTTTTTGTATCAATGGTAATCGCATTCTCGGCATTAGTCATGCTGAATGGGTGTATCGTGTCTGAAGACAAATTGACGGACAAGGTGACAAAGGGCATCGTGGAGTATGAACAGGAGCAAGGAAACCACTTGGAGGTAATCGACCTGAAACTTGAAAAGAGTGAGGGGAAAGGTTACAAGGGCGTGCTGACAGGCAAGCTGAATGATAAGGATGTGACCTACGATGTGACTGTTGATGACTCTGGTGACGATTTCGATGTGGACTGGGAATTAAGACAATAGAAACGCCTGAAAGATAAGATGAAGAAGATTATACCCATTGTAGCAATGCTGGTCATGGCGTTAAAATGTTACGCAGTAAAGGTTGAGACCACAGCGAATCTCTACGTGTACTATCCAGAGTACTCGAGGATAGACTTGGTTTGTGGGCAGATGCCCAAGGCGGCGCAGAAGGATGTGGAGTTCTGTTGCGAGGCGGCCTTTACTGGGGAGCTGCTGGAAGAGTTCAAGCACTCGAATATTGGGGATAACCATATCTGCAATGGGGTGATGATGAAGGGTTATCGCTGCAAGGCGAATACAGGGGGCTTCGTGTGGGGCAAGGGTAAATGGAAGTTCATGAGGAAGGATGATTTCCCTGCTGAGGCCAATGGATGGAACATGGGTTTTTGCCAGATGCTGATCGTCATGGATGGCAGTACGCGGCCTATTGGCGCCAAGATGAAGAACAACAAGAACATCTACAGGGCTTTGTGCGAAAAGGACGGACGGCTGTGCATCGTCGAGTCGAAGAAGGCAATGACCTACGAGGCTTTCGTAAAGTACCTGAGTGGCTATAAGGTGACTCATGCCCTCTATCTGGACATGGGACGAGGCTGGAACTACGCCTGGTATCGTGACAAGAATGGGAAGGTAGTGGTGCTTCATCCAGAGAGCAAGATGGCTCCCAGCTATAAATACAGGACGAATTGGATAACATTCTATAAGTAAGGATTCCGAGAGCGATGGCGAATACGAAGGACTATGCAATGCGGGAGATGATACTGGACCGCTGTTTCAGTACAGGTAAGGAATACACGCGCGAGGAGTTGATGGGAATCGTGAACGACGAGCTCCTGCAAAGAGACATGCTGCCCATCCGCTCGCGTAACACCTTCATGCTGGACATCAACGAGATGAACAGCAAGTTCTCGACCCTTTATGGTGTGGAGGGCATCGTGTATGAGGATCGCCACAAGAAGCGCTATTACCGCTATCGCGACGGCATCGACTCCATCTACAACAGGGAGCTGACGGCCGAGGAGATTGAGAAGCTGCACGAGGTGCGCAGCCTGTTGCAAGGCCTTCGCGGCATGCCTGAGATGGACTGGCTGGAGGAGATGACGGCCCGCTTCGACCAGCAGGCCATGGGTACCAGTCACCCGATAGCCAGTTTCGAGGACAGTACGACTGGCGATGCGAAGCATTTCCTGTCGCTGTTTAATGCCATCGCCAACAAACAGGTGATGACAATCCACTACCAGCGTTTCGGACTGGACGCCAAGGAGCGTATCATCTATCCTTACTATCTGAAGCAGTACCGTCGCCGATGGTATCTGTTCGCCACGATTCTCGACCATGAGTTCATCACCTGCTTCTCACTCGACCGCATCCTCTCCATAGCCAGAAACAACACGGTGGCTTTCCAGGAGTGCGGCGTGGACTTCAACCATTATTTTGATGACATCGTGGGCGTGTCGCATCCTGACGACGGCGTGGTGGAACACATTGTGCTGAGGGGCGACAGGTGGCTGGAGTACTATCTGCGCACGCTGCCCATCCATCCGTTACAGCAGTTGGAGAGCCTTGGCGAGGATGGGTGCAGGGTGACGCTCGACGTGATGATCAACAACGAGCTGATTCAGGAGCTGGCGTTCTATGGCGACCATCTTCGCGTGGAATCGCCCCAAAGGCTGCGCGAGGAGATGGTCAGGAGGGTCCAGCGTCAATTGGACGACTACCTTCAGGAGGATTTCGGCGACCGTCTGGCCAACGACTAACATAGTTTTTTTGCTTTTTTCTGTAAATTTTTCCATCTGTCCGCTTTGGTAGGACGGATGGCGCCTATCTTTGCCGAAAATTTATTTGAATCATTTAAAAAGCAAAGATTATGACCGGATTATTTATCGCATTTGTTATTACGGTGGCGCTCGTCAACATGATGAGCGACTACGCAAAGAATATTTAATGTCAAACTAAAAACAAAAAAATTAAGGAGTATAAGAAAAATGAAAAAGGAATTTGAAGAACTAAGAATCTGTGGGGATGAGGCCATAAGCCGGCTCGAACGTGTAGCCGAATATCTGGAAGAGAAACTGAGGCAGGTATATGCGCATATACAGGTATTGAGGACCATTGACGACCTGTTCTCAAATCTAGAGAAACAGGATGACGAGTTGGAGGACAGGCAGGCCGATATCGACGATCTGCACCAGCAGCTGCTGGATGAGAAGGAACGGAGAGTGGCGGCAGAGATGCGACTCTCGGAGCTGAGTAAGCTGTCGGCCGGCGTGGCCAAGAAGTCGTCGCAGGACGAGATGATCAAGGCGATGCGCAGCTATCTGAACGTGTCGAGGCGCAAGACGCTGGGCAAGCGCGAGGCTGCCAAGATGGTGTTTATGGAACTGTTCTCCAGTGCAAAGATGGAACTGCCTGAAGACATCAGCGAACTGCTCGAGCATCTGGACGACGAGCAGGCTGAGGCGAAGGTGGTGAACGTGACTGGCAACTACAACGATGTTCACGACAATGGTCGTGTAGACATGAAAGAGTGACCGACTATGGCAGGTAATAAAGTATATGTGCAGGGATCGTATATCGACGTGCACGACAATGAGGTGGTGAACCTCTCTGTCGACAAGGCCGAGGTGCGGATGGGTGACAATGGACGGCAGGTTGATGAGAGTCGTTGCCAACCTAAAGTGCCGACGTTGGTAGCTTGTGTGGCCGAGGTGCGCGAGTATTTATGGAGCGACAGTTCGATGGCAGTCATCTTCTGCGTCTGTCGCGACTGCTATGGCTATGTCAACAATATGAGTCAGTTCGAGCGTGACTTCCGCTGTTCGGAGGGTCTGCTGGCGAGCACGTTCCAGAACAATCCCTATATGCGGCTGAACATAGAGCGCTGGGAAAAGAACGGTGTGAAGGCACGCGTGCAGAGACTCGTTGAAGCCTACAAAAATGCCGTTACGGAACGGCTGAGAACGTAAAACCTTCAGGAAAACCTTCAGAACCTTCAGAAAAACCTTCATGGGTGCATGAAACTATTTCATGCGCCCTTTTTTTATGTCTAATTTTGTCATCGCAAACAAGATGCAACAGCGATCTCAAACTTACTGACACAAAGGACACACGCAGGAGGCTGCGGAGGAAAAATACTATCCCGGGGTTCGGCCTCGGGACGGGAATTAGGACACAGAGGTGCCTGGCACTTGTGTGTCAATAAA
The DNA here is from genome assembly GCA_017615355.1 of Prevotella sp. Classification (GTDB taxonomy): domain Bacteria; phylum Bacteroidota; class Bacteroidia; order Bacteroidales; family Bacteroidaceae; genus Prevotella. The sequence goes on along the minus strand of JAGAAJ010000066.1, from coordinate 642 downwards.
CGCATGTGCGCACGATGCGCACGTGCACATTCATTAACTAATTAAAATAAGAACAACAATTATGAAACAGACAGCAATTCAGATCAGTATGATCAACAACATCAACAAGAACAACAGTAACAACAATGACGAGCAGCGCATGACCTCGCTGGAGATTGCGCAGCTCACGGGTAAGCAACACAAGAATGTGATGCGCGACATCCGAAACATGGAGCCTGCCTGGGAGAAAATCAACGGGCTCAAATTTGAGCTGGTTGACTATGAAGACCAAAAAGGCGAGCTTCGCCCATGCTACTGGCTCACCAAGACCGAGTGTATCTTCGTCGCGACGAAGTTCAACGACGAGGCGCGCGCCAAGCTGGTGCTGCGCTGGAAGGAGTTGGAACGAGAGGTAAGATGCAAGACGGAAGATGTAAGATGTAGGCAGCAGCGCCCGCAGGAGATCCGTCTGCTGGCGTGCGACGAGGAGGTGCTCGACGAGGCCGACGACATCCTGGGCGACGAGCTGGCTGAGCTGAACCGCTACAGCCGCTACTGCTACACGCCGACTGAGATCGGCAAGGCGTTCGGACTGGACGGGCGTGACCTGAACTCGTTCCTGGCCGACCAGAAGGTCATCCGCTGGGCACGCGGCCAGTGGCG
>JAGAAJ010000065.1 GCA_017615355.1 Prevotella sp. | reverse complement strand
GGCCAGATGTTTGCCTCGGGCTTCCTTCAGATTCCGTCTCGCGGCGGACACCCTTGCCTCCGGCTGGACGCTTCCCGCTATAAGGGCGCGTTAGGGACTTACACCCGTTAGAGTACGTTCGTGCTGGACGAACCAAAAAAAAGAGGATGTGCCGTCGTGACACATCCTCTTAAATATGTTTCTATGACAGGGCAACTGTGAGGCCCGCCATGACAATCGAGACCATCGATATCAGCTTGATGAGGATGTTGAGCGAGGGACCGCTGGTGTCCTTGAAGGGGTCGCCCACGGTATCGCCTACGATGGTGGCCTTATGGGCAAAGCTACCCTTGCCGCCGAAATGGCCTTCCTCAACCATCTTCTTCGCATTGTCCCAGGCACCGCCGGCATTGGCCATGAAGACGGCAAGCGTGAAGCCCGCAGCCAAGCCACCGACGAGCAAGCCAAGCACACCGGCCACTCCGAGCACCATGCCCACGACGATGGGGATGGCAATGGCCAAGAGCGACGGCAGGATCATCTCGTGCTGGGCGGCACGCGTTGAGATTTCAACGCATGAGCCATAGTCGGGCGTGGCCTTGCCCTCGAGGATGCCCTTAATCTCGCGGAACTGGCGGCGCACCTCCTCTACCATCTTCTGGGCAGCACGGCCCACGGCTTCCATCGTCAGGCCGCAGAACAGGAAGGCGGCCATAGCACCGATGAAGGCTCCGACGAGCACACGTGGATTCATCAGGTTGACCTGGAAGTAGTTCATGAAGTCGGGGATATTGGCCTCGGCAGCCGAAATGGGCTTGCCTGCCAAGTTGGTCAGCGTGTCGCCAGCACGCTCCATAGCAATCTTCACCTCTTCTATATAGGAGGCGAGCAGAGCAAGGGCGGTGAGGGCAGCAGAGCCGATGGCAAAGCCCTTGCCGGTGGCGGCGGTGGTGTTGCCCAGGGCGTCGAGGGCGTCGGTGCGATGGCGCACTTCCTCGCCCAGCTCACTCATCTCAGCATTGCCGCCGGCATTGTCGGCGATGGGGCCATAGGCGTCAGTAGCCAGCGTGATGCCCAGCGTGGAGAGCATGCCCACGGCGGCGATGCCGATGCCATAGAGGCCCAGCGACATGTTTTCCGAGGTCATCATGTTCTTGAAGTCGAACTCGATGGCGAAGAGATAGCTCAGCATGATGGCTACGCCGATGGTGACCACGGGTACGCAGGTGGACATCATGCCCGTGCCGATGCCCTTGATGATAACGGTGGCTGAGCCCGTGAGGCCTGCCTCGGAAATCTTCTGCGTGGGCTTATAGGAATGGGAGGTGTAATACTCCGTAGCCTGTCCGATGATGACACCAGCAGCCAAACCTGTGATGACCGAGAACGACAGCCACTGCCAGTTCTTGATGTTGAGCAAGTAGAGGATGGCAAAGGTGGCAACGGCGATGAGACATGCCGACACATTGGTGCCCAGCGAGAGCGAGTGGAGCAGGTCCTTCATCGTGGCGCCTTCCTTGGTGCGGACGAGGTAGATACCGAAGATGCTGAGGAACACGCCCACAGCAGCGATGAGCATCGGCGCGATGACGGCCTTGAGCTGCAGGTCGCCGCTGGCAGCAAATGCCACAGCACCCAGGGCGGCTGTGGAGAGGATGGAGCCGCAGTAGGACTCGTAGAGGTCGGCACCCATGCCGGCCACGTCACCTACATTGTCACCCACATTGTCGGCAATAGTGGCAGGATTGCGGGGATCGTCCTCAGGGATGTCGGCCTCGACCTTACCCACGATGTCGGCACCCACGTCGGCAGCCTTCGTATAGATGCCGCCACCCACACGAGCGAAGAGGGCCTGCGTAGAGGCGCCCATGCCGAAGGTGAGCATCGTCGTGGTGATGGCAATGAGGCTGTCGTCGGTAAGGGCGTTGAGCACCACAAACCAGATGGCGATATCAAGCAGGCCGAGACCTACGACGGTCAAGCCCATCACGGCACCTGAGCGGAAGGCAATCTTCAGTCCGCCGTCAAGGTTCTGGCGGGCAGCGTTGGCCGTGCGAGCCGAGGCATAGGTGGCAGTCTTCATGCCGAAGAAGCCTGCCAGTCCGCTGAAGAAACCACCCGTGAGGAATGCGAAGGGCACCCACGGATTCTGCATCTTCAGGACGTAGGCCATGAAGGAGAAGATGACAGCCAGGACGATGAACACGATGCCCACCACCTTGTACTGCTGTTTCAGATAGGCCATAGCGCCGCGGCGCACATGGCCGGCAATCTCTCTCATACGCGGCGTGCCCTCATCGGCAGTCATCATCGACTTGAAGAAGTACCACGCCATGCTCAGTGCCACCAACGATGCGATGGGAACGAGCCAGAAAACAAAGGGAATGTTCATTATTGCTTAGTGTTTAGAATTTGTAGTCGATACCGATGCCGATGACGTCGTTGGTGCGGCTATAGACATCCTTGCCGGGATAGCCGGTACCCATATATCCGCCCTGCTCGGCAGTAAACTCCTTGTTGTAGTCGCTGTAGATGGTCTTGAAATAGCTGACGTTGAGGCGCACCTTATCGTTGATGTTCCAGGCACCGCCCAAGCCGAAGCTGTAGCTGTCGCAGGCAAACGAAGTGTTATGCTGGTAGCCGTCGGAGAGACCGTAGTCGGTGCGCTGACCGCCACAGCTCACGGTGAACTTGTCGTTGATATCGTATTCTATGCCTGCCAGGAACTCATTCGTGCCATCCGACAGCTCATCCTGACGATTGCCGGCCATCTTCGCATTCTTGTCGTCGAAGAAATGATACTCCAACGAGGCACGCAACTGCGGCGTGAACTCATAGCCTACGGCAGCTACGAAGAGTGCAGGCATGTCGTAACGGGTCTTGACACCGTCGAGATATGGCGTCACCTTATCGCCAAACTGAGCCAAAGCCGTCTGTCCCTCAATATAAGGTACAGCAGCTGCCGTTGTTGGGTCGGTGTTCTTGATACGTGCGGAGAGCTCCTGGGTGTCGTTCTCTGTATTGATCTTCGTGCGGAACTCGTAGCGGGCAGCTATTGTCAGAGGGCCTTGATGGAAATCGAGACTGACGATAGGTGCAAAGCCCCAGCCTTTCTGCAGGCAGTCGAGCTGCAGGTTGATGAGGTCGGCTCCCTGCATATTGGCGACAACATGTCCACGATTGTATCCATCGTAATAGTTAGCGCGCATGCCCACGGCAGCTGCCAGGAAATCAGCTATCTTGTAGGTGAAGTTCAGCTGTCCGCCAAAAATATACTGTTTGCCTTCCATCTTGGAGTCAATGTCATACATTCCAGGACGGATGGCCCCATTCGTTGCACTAAAAAGCTTTCCCATGACAAGAGTATTGAACATGGGGATGCCCTCGTCGTACTTTACAAAACCACCGCTACCCACGATGCCAATCATCGTCGACACGGCCCAGCGGTCTTTTTTGTATGAGGCGAACAAAGCCGGAACAATGGGAGCCGAGGCTTTGCCGTTAAACTTCTGCTGCACATCGTAGCCAGTATAGCCTAATGCAGGATAGGCCAGATAACTGGGAATGGTGGTTTCGATGTCGCGATTCTGCCAAGGCTTCTGGAAGTTAAGCGACAGCTGCCAGCCCTCGTGTCCCCAGGCCAATCCGGCAGGGTTGGAGTAGGCGGCATCGATGTCAAAGGTGGCGCCACGGGCAAACATGCGGTCGAAGGCGATGTGATAGTTGGTGTTCGTCATCAGACCGCCAGCATGGGCCGCTACTCCCATCATCAGTAGTGCGGCAAACAGGAAAATACTTCTTTTTTTCATTGCTTCCTCCTATATTATTAATAATGTGTTTCGCAAATCGCCTACAAAGTTACAAATTTTTCATCAAACTGACTATAAGAAAACGGAAAAAATTGTACCTTTGCAAACAAATTAGTGTAATTGATGACACTTCACATCTTCAACCCCGACCACGACCTGGCTTTGGCCAGCGGACTTGACAATTTTACTGCGCCTCATGCAGGACGCCAGCTGCGCCATGATCTGGGCTGGTTGCCGGCTCTATGGGCCGACGAGGAGGACTACATTCTGGTCGACGATGTGGCGACGGCCTTGAAACGAGTTCGCCATCGTCCTATCCGTTGCCGTCACTTTGTCAGCTATCAGCAGTTGGCCTCGCTGGCTGTCACTCGCATAGAGCCTTGGGGATGGAACGCCGCCCTGTGTGCTCAGCTGCGCCGATATGGAGTGGAAAGTGGAAAGTGGAAGGTGGAAGGTGAAAAGGGTAATGACTGGCTGGACACTATCCGTGAGCTTTCCCATCGGCGTACCGCAGCCCAATTGCTGCCCTTGTTGCAGACAGAAGGCACAGTAGGAGAAGCCAATGAGTGCACCACAATAGAAGAGGTGCAGGCGCTCGTCAATAAATATGGCCAAGCGGTGCTGAAGGCTCCGTGGTCGTCGAGCGGACGCGGAGTGAGATTCCTCACACCTCACACCTCTCATTTCTCACCTCAAAACATCGATGGCTGGCTGCACAATATTCTTCTAAAGCAAGGCTCCGTGATGGTGGAGCCACTCTATACAAAGGTGAAGGACTTTGGCATGGAGTTCTATTCCGACGGCGAAGGCAACATTTCCTATTCAGGCCTCTCGCTTTTCCACACTTCGAATGGTGCCTATACAGGCAATATCATCGCTACGGAGCAGGCCAAGCGGGAGATGCTGAGCCGCTACCTCCCTACCCCATTGCTCGACCAGACGCAGGAACGCATCTGCCAGATCCTGGGTGATGTCTTCAAAAACAAATACCAAGGCCCCTTCGGCATCGACATGATGGTGGTGAAATTGTTAAGTGTTAAGAGTTTAGTGTTGAGTGACATTTGTCCAAATACCTCAAAAGTAAAGTCACTCAACTCTCAACACTCAACACTCAACTTTCTCCATCCTTGCGTCGAGATCAACCTGCGCCGCACCATGGGCCATGTTGCCCTCGCCTTGGGCAAAGTCTGCAACCCTACAGCCGACGACGATATACGCTACGTCATGCGCATCAACTACTTCAAAAACAACTACAAACTAAAAATCAGACGACAATGAAATCTTTCGTCAAATTCCTGAGCCTGTCGCTCATCACTTATCACTTATCACTCATCACTTCTTTGGCACAATACCGCTCGCAGGTTTGGTGCCCCGACAACGGTGACGGCACATACACCAATCCCGTCATCAATGCCGACTACAGCGACCCCGACGTCTGCGTAGGTGGCCCGGAGGGCGATGACTATTATCTTACTGCATCCAGTTTCCAATGCACGCCGGGACTTCCTATCCTGCACTCTAAAGACCTGGTTAACTGGGAGATTATAGGTTACGCGTTAAAGGAACTGTATGAGGGTGATGCACAGCTCGTCGAACACTTCAGCACCCCACAACACGGCAACGGCGTATGGGCACCCAGCATCCGCTATCATGACGGCGAATACTATATCTACTGGGGCGATCCCGACTATGGCGTCTATATGGTGAAGACCCATGGCGGCGACCCTGCCGGCGAGTGGGAAAAGCCTGTATGCGTTATCCGCGGACAAGGCTATATCGACACCACGCCGCTTTGGGATGACGACGGCCGCTGCTATCTGGTCAATGGATGGGCCAACTCAAGGGCGAAGTTTGCCTCAGTACTTACTGTGCGTGAGCTCTCAGCCGACGGCACACGAGCCATCGGCCAGCCCGTCATCGTGTTCGACGGCAACGGCACCGAGAACCGTACCTGTGAAGGGCCGAAATTCTACAAGCGCGACGGCTGGTATTGGATCATGTGTCCTGCTGGCGGTGTGCCGACAGGCTTCCAGCTGGCCATGCGTTCAAAGAGCCCCTACGGTCCCTACGAGCACAAGATCGTGTTGGCACAGGGCAAGACCGACATCAACGGTCCGCACCAAGGCGGATGGGTGCACACGAAATACGGCGAGGACTGGTTTCTGCATTTCCAGGACAAGGATGCCTATGGCCGTGTCGTCCATCTGCAGCCTGTCGACTGGTCTTCCGGCTGGCCTATCATGGGCAAGAAAGGCGAGCCTGTCACGATATTCTCGAAGCCAAAAGCTCCGAGTGCACTTATTGTCAACCCTGTCGAGAGCGATGAGTTCAACAGCCCCGAGTTAGGCAAGCAATGGCAATGGCAGGCCAACTACGACGAGAAATTCGGCGTGCCCACCGCCTTTGGCACCTTCCGTATCTACACCCACAAGCTCTCACCTCTCACCTCTAGCCCCTCACCTCAACAGTACAGCCTCTGGCTCGTGCCCAACATGTTGCTGCAGAAGACACCAGCCGACAAGTTTACTGTCACTACGAAGCTGCGTTTCACCTCGAAGGCCGACGGGCAGTTCGGAGGACTTATCATGATGGGCCTCGACTATTCTGCCCTCGTTGTGCGCCGTATGGGAGACAAGTTCGAGCTGGTGCAGATGACCTGCATCGCCGCAGACAAGGGCAAGCCACAGACGGAGAAGATACTGGCCACGCTGGAGCCTACGGCGAAGGACAAGATTGACTACAAGCCCGGCATCCATGAGGACATCTACCTGCGCCTAACTGTCGAACCAGCTGCTCCTCACACCTCTCCTATCGTGCGTTTCGCCTACAGCCTAAACAATAAGAAATGGATTGACTGCGGCGAGGAATTCCGCATGAAGGAAGGCAAATGGATAGGCGCCAAGTTCGGCTTCGTTGCTGCCGAGACCGATCCCAAGGCTGACCGCGGCTGGATTGATGCCGACTGGATTCGCGTGACGCCATAAGAATACACCCTCAATTTTCATATAACTCCAATCGAGTAGGAGGAAAATGAAGTAGTTTTCCTCCTACTTTCATTTTCCGACCTCTCACACCACCGTACGTGCGGTTCCGCATACGGCGGTTCTTCGTTTACGATACCAACACGTAGTAATCCATTAGGCAACGATAGC
>JAGAAJ010000064.1 GCA_017615355.1 Prevotella sp. | reverse complement strand
CTGTTATCACAAAGTGGTCAAGCACTTCCTTGGGAAGTACAAGACGGGCTAACATTATCAAACCTTTGTCTTCCATGAGGCAAAGGTAATAAATTTAATTGAAACAAAGAATTACCCCTATGAAAAATCTACTGAGCCAAAATAGGGACCCTATGCTGTCACAGCATGGGGCCCCAACGCAAACTCTAACTTGACTTATCGAATAAATAGTAGTTCGCGGTATTTCGGCAGCGGCCAAAGGGCATCGTCGACGATAAGCTCCAGCTTGTCTATCTGGTAGCGGATTTCGTCGAGCTTCGGCTCTACCTTGTCGTGATAGGCGATGGCCTTGTCGCGCTCATCGTCAATCTTATTGGCCAGCTTGCGGGCGTTGACCAGTTCCTCGACACCCTTCTCGATGGCTGAGGTGCGCTCGGCTATCTCCTCGATAATCTTGAGGTTGCGGGCGTTGAGCTTCTCGGCCTTGTCGATGGGGAACACCGTCGAGACGCTGTCGACATTCTTCAGCAGGGCCGTCTGATAGCTGGTGGCGACGGGGATGATGTGATTCATCGATAGGTCTCCCAAGACGCGGGCTTCAATCTGAATCTTCTTCGTGTAGGTCTCCCACTTCACCTCGTTGCGGGCCTCGAGCTCCTTCTTCGTCATCACGCCCAGGCTCTCGAACATGTCGATGCTCTCCTGGTCGAGGTAGCGCTCGAAGATCTTCGGGCAGCTCTTCTCAACGTCCAGACCACGCTTCTCGGCCTCGATCACCCACTCGTCGGAGTAGCCGTTGCCGTCGAAACGGATGGGCTTGCAGGTCTTGATATCCTCGCGCAGCACGTCGATGATGGCGTGGAACGTGGCGTTGTGGCCGGTGCCTTCCACCTTCTTGGCGAACTCGGGGATGCGGGCGTCGACACGCTTCTTGAACGATACGAGGGCCTCGGCAACGGCACTGTTCAGGGCAATCATGGCGCTGGCGCAGTTGGCCTCAGAACCTACGGCACGGAACTCGAAACGGTTACCGGTGAAGGCGAAGGGAGAGGTGCGGTTGCGGTCGGTATTGTCGATCAAGAGCTCAGGAATCTCAGGGATATCCATCTTCAGCCCCTGCTTGCCAGCCATAGCGAGGATGTCATCCTTGTCGGCCTTTTCGATATGGTCGAGCAGCTCGCTGACCTGCTTGCCAAGGAAGCTTGACACAATTGCAGGAGGTGCCTCGTTGGCTCCCAGACGATGGGCGTTGGTGGCGCTCATGATCGAGGCCTTCAGCAGTCCGTTGTGCTTGTAGACACCCATCAGGGTCTCGACGATGAATGTGGCGAAGCGCAGGTTTTGTTCAGGCGTCTTACCAGGAGCATGAAGCAGGATGCCGTTGTCGGTGCTCAGACTCCAGTTGTTGTGCTTGCCAGAGCCGTTGATGCCTGCGAAGGGCTTCTCGTGTAGCAGCACACGGAAGCCGTGCTTGCGGGCCACCTTCTTCATCAGCGACATCAGCATCATATTGTGGTCGACAGCCAGGTTGGCCTCCTCGAAGATAGGAGCTAGCTCAAACTGGTTGGGAGCCACCTCGTTGTGACGGGTCTTACAAGGAACGCCCAGCTCAAGGGCCTGTATCTCGAGGTCACGCATGAAGGCGGCTACACGCTCAGGGATAGCGCCGAAGTAGTGGTCGTCCATCTGCTGGTTCTTGGCAGAGTCGTGTCCCATCAGGGTGCGGCCCGTGAGCAGCAGGTCAGGACGGGCGGCATACAATCCCTCGTCAACAAGGAAATACTCCTGCTCCCAGCCGAGGTTGCTCTGTACCTTCTTGACGGCGGGATCGAAATAGTGACAAACATCTGTAGCAGCCACGTTCACTGCATGGAGGGCACGCTTCAGCGGAGCCTTGTAGTCGAGTGCCTCGCCGCTATACGATATAAATACTGTGGGGATGCAGAGTGTATCGTCGATAATAAACACAGGCGATGTGGGGTCCCAAGCGGAATAGCCGCGAGCCTCGAAGGTAGAGCGTATGCCGCCTGAGGGGAACGAAGAGGCGTCGGGCTCCTGCTGGACAAGCAGCTTGCCGGTGAACTCCTCCACCATGCCGCCCTTGCCGTCGTGCTCAATGAACGAGTCGTGTTTCTCGGCAGTGCCTTCTGTCAGGGGCTGGAACCAGTGTGTATAGTGGGTGACGCCATTCTCGGTGGCCCACTGCTTCATGCCGGCAGCCACAGCGTCGGCTACTTCCCTGTCGAGACGTGCGCCGTTGTCGATGACGTCGACCATTTTCTCATAAACGTCTTTGGGAAGATACTTGTACATCTTCTCACGATTGAAGACCTTCTTGCCGAAATACTCATAAGGTCTCTCACTTGGTGCTTTTACGTCGAGGGGCTTCTTCTTGAATGCCTCGCCGACAACCTGAAATCTTAATGCTTCCATAATCTTTCCTTTTGTTGATTGTTATACCTATTTCTTACACTTTGCAATAATTATGGTGCAAAGGTACGACATTCTGAAAGCAAATAATGAAATGCGTTGACACAATTTATCTTTGTTTTGCTCAAAAATAACAATTTGAAAACAAATAGCCTTTGTTTGCTTTCAACTTAAAACAAAATGTAAAATCCTGATAAACGGTTAGAAAAAGCCCCCTCTCTCAATGCCGTCGAAGAGAAGGGGCTGTTTTGGGGAATCTTAGGGCTGCAGCGTCAACCCGAACACCAGATAGGCTTTCTGTGTACAGGGGTTGGTGGCCACCTGAGCGAAGACGGGAATGGAGAACGAGTCCGTCACCTTGATGTCCTTTGTGGCCCGCAGCGAGAGATCGGTCACCGCAAAGCCGTTGGTGCCGTAGTAGTCGGTGGCGAAGGGGACGGCGCCGGCCGTAGCAGTCCAGTCGACTGAAGCAAGTTTAAATGGGACAACTACTTCTGCGTAGCTGCTGTAGGCCCGCTTGCCGTCCTTGTTCACTCCGTCATTGCCTGCGAAATTGGTGTACCACTGTACGCTGGCCACACCGAAGTCGTAGCCGATGTTGGCCTCGAAGACGTGGCTCGTCCTGTGGGCATCGTAGAGGAAATAGCGCTCCTCGGGATCGTTGAACCAATAGTCGGTGATGCCGATGTTCAGGTTGCCGATGGCGTAGGAGGCCGTGAGGTCGAACTCCTTGGCGTCGGTGGGCTCCGACAGTCCCACGCTGCCCCATGCCGTCAGGCTTAGCCCTTTGTAGCCAATGCCCAGCGTAGGCTGCAGCGACACGCTGCCACAATCTTCACCACGCCAGATGTACTGGCTCACCACATCGGCACTGATGGTCGTTTCTATCTCATTCTGGGCCAGAGCAGGGAAGCTGCTCAGCACGCTGATTGCGAATATAAAAATCTTTTTCATAACTTCTTAATTCTTAAATTCTACTCGGGTAAAGCCCGATATCTCTAAAATTTTTACTCTTAACTCTTAATTCCTAATTGCTTAGTTGTAGCAGAGTTCGCCGTGCTCGTAGACGTCGAGACCTTCCTCCTCTATACGTTTATCAACGCGCAAACCGTGTAAATATTTTATTCCATAGAACAAAATAAAGCCGCAGGCAGCTGCCCAGAGGTCGATGACGAGGATGCCAAAGCACTCAGCACCGAAGAATCCCCAGCCGCCTCCGTAGAATGCACCGTTGGAAGTGCTGAGCAGGCCAGTCATCAGTGTGCCGAGGATGCCGCAGACGCCGTGTACGCTAGAGGCGCCGACGGGATCGTCGATGTGCAGCTTGTGGTCGATAAACTCAATGGCAAAGACGAGCACCGTGCCACAGGTAAGGCCGATGATGACGGCTCCGAAGGGCGAAACGAGGTCGCAGCCAGCGGTGATGCCCACCAGTCCTGCCAGCACACCGTTCAGTGTCAGTGAGAGCGAGGGCTTGCCATACCTGAGCCAAGTGAGGAACATCGTGGCCACACCACCTGCAGCAGCGGCAAGGTTGGTGGTCAGGAATACGTGGGAGATAGCTATGCGGTTTACCTCGCCAGAGGCAGCGAGCTGCGAGCCGGGGTTGAATCCGAACCAGCCGAGCCAGAGGATGAAGACACCCAGGGCGGCCATCATCAGGTTGTGGCCTGGAATAGCACGGCTTTTGCCGTCCTTTGCATACTTACCGATACGAGGGCCGAGGGCCATAGCTCCTATCAGGGCCAGCACACCACCTACGCTGTGAACGATAGCCGATCCGGCAAAGTCGTGGAACACGTCGCCAAAGGTAGACATCATAAAGCCGTTGGCAGCATCGTTGCAGAGCCAGCCGCCGCCCCACGTCCAGTGCCCCTCGATGGGGTAGATGAACAGCGAGATGACCGCACTATAAATAAGGTACATCGAGAACTTCGTACGCTCGGCCATAGCACCGCTCACAATCGTAGCGCTGGTGGCACAGAAAACAGTCTCGAAAATCAGGAAGCCCTCTACAGGCAGGTCGCCATTATAGAATGAGAGGTTGCCCCAATTGGGCATGCCGATAAAGCCACCCAATGTGTCGCTTCCGAACATAAAGCCGAAGCCAAGGAAGAAGAACAAGAGTGAGCCGAACATGAAGTCGACAAAGTTCTTCATCAGGATGTTAGCCGTATTTTTACTACGCGTAAAACCTGCCTCACACAGCGCAAAGCCGGGCTGCATCCAGAAAACCAACATGGCTGCCAATAGCATCCATACGGTATCAAGAGAAATGCCAATTTCGTTCATAATCTTTTTACCTTAAAACTAATACCCTAATTATTTCTTGTCACGCAGTACGGTGTCTCCGTTCTCGCCCGTACGTATAGAATATGTGTCAATCACGTCGCTCACGAAGATGCGACCGTCGCCAATCTCGCCCGTGTGTGCTACGTCGAGAATCACTTTCACGGTGGGCTCGAGGAATACATCGCGGCACACAATGGTGATGGCCACACGCTCAATGACATCAGTGGAGTACTGCACGCCACGATAGATGCGCTCCTGGCGGCTCTGGCCGATGCCATGTACGTCGTGGTACTCAAACCAGTTGATGTCGGAGTTGAGCAATGCCTCTTTTACCTCCTCGAACTTGGTCTTTCGGATAATTGCTTCAATCTTTTTCATACCTAATACCTATTAAATGTAACACTTGTATCAATTGATGCTCGCTATGCATCATTTGCGCTGCAAAGGTACGACGTTTTGAAAGCAAAACAAGTGTATTTTTATGCATTTTGATTCGCAAATGTTTAATTTGTTGTCCTTTTGTCAAAAGAGAGTGGTTTTTGCTTGCAGATTGGGAGAAAAATGTCGCGTTTTGCTTATAATTTGTTACTTTTTGTGAAAAAGATGGTGATTCTGCTAAGCATTTCTTGTGTTTTCCTTCAAATCATCGTACCTTTGCACTCGATATGAAAGAGAAAATAGGATTCGCCAAGATGCATGGGGCAGGCAATGACTACATCTATGTCAACACATTATTATATCATGTGCCCGAACCCGAGAAGGCAGCCATAGCCTGGAGCGACCGCCATAAAGGCATTGGCAGCGACGGACTGGTGCTGATCGGCAAGTCGCCGGTGCCAGAGGCAGACTTCTCCATGCGCATCTTCAATGCCGACGGCAGCGAAGCCATGATGTGTGGCAATGCATCGCGGTGTATCGGGAAATATCTCTATGAGCGAGGACTGACCACACAAAAACAAATACGCCTTTTGACACTTTCTGGCATCAAATCGTTAGAGTTGCATGTCGAAGACGGTGATGTGAAAAGCGTCACCGTCGACATGCTTTCTCCGGTTTTTGAGAATGAGGAACAGTTCGTGTCATCACGCGACATGGGACTGGGTACCTTCGTCTCGATGGGCAATCCCCACTACGTCATCTTTACCGACGACGTCGATCAGGTGGGTGAGACGGGCCCCAAGCTGGAGTGTCATATCGCCTTCCCGCAGCGCTGTAACATCGAGTTTGCCCGCATGGAGGCGGATGGGACGATTCGTACTCGTGTATGGGAACGTGGCAGCGGCATCACGCAGGCCTGCGGCACGGGGGCTTGTGCTACGGCCGTAGCTGCCTGCCTCACTGGCAAGGCTGGCCGTCATACCCAGATTGTGATGGATGGCGGAACGCTCGACATCGAGTGGCGTGAATCAGACAACCACGTCTATATGACGGGGCCTGCAGAGTTTGTCTTCGACGGAGAAATAGACTATGATGAGATTTCGTAATATTGGCTAAATGTAATAACGAAAAATATGGCATTAGTTAACGACCATTTCCTGAAACTGCCGAACAACTACCTGTTCGCAGATATCGCAAAGAAGGTAAATGCCTTCAAGGCCACCCACCCGAAGGCTGACGTCATCTCGCTGGGCATCGGCGATGTCACCCAACCGTTGGCTCCTGCCGTTATCGAGGCAATCCACAAGGCTGCCGACGAGATGGCTACCAAGCAGGGATTCCGCGGCTATGGGCCTGAGCAGGGCTACGACTTCCTGCGCGATGCCATCCTGAAGAACGACTTCCTAACACGAGGTATTCATCTGGATCGCGACGAGGTGTTCGTCAACGACGGTGCGAAGAGCGATACGGGCAACATCCAGGAGCTTATCCGCTGGGACAACTCGATAGGCGTCACAGACCCCATCTATCCCGTCTATATCGACTCCAACGTGATGATCGGACGTGCCGGATGGAAGGGCGACGACGGCAGCTGGTCGAATGTGATGTACATGCCGTGCAATGCCGAGAACAATTTTATTCCCAAGCTGCCCGACCGTCGTGTGGATGTCATCTATCTGTGCTATCCCAACAACCCCACGGGAACGGTTATCACCAAAGACGAACTGCGCAAGTGGGTGAACTACGCATTGAAGAACGATACGCTTATTTTCTACGATGCTGCCTATCAGGCTTATATTCAAGATGAAAAAATTCCTCACAGCATTTACGAGATTCGTGGTGCCCGCAAGTGTGCAATCGAGTTCCACTCGTATTCGAAGACTGCCGGCTTCACGGGTATCCGCTGCGGCTACACGATCGTTCCTAAGGAGGTCACTGCCGCCACGCTGACAGGCGAGCGCATCCCGTTGAATCCCCTGTGGTATCGCCGCCAGTGCACGAAGTTCAACGGCACCAGTTATATCTCTCAGCGTGCTGCCGAGGCCACCTATTCGCCAGAGGGAAAGCTGCAGGTGAGGGAAACGATCAACTACTACATGCAGAACGCGAAGAAGATGCTCGAGACGCTCCGCAGACTTGGCTTCGAGTGCTATGGTGGTGAGAATGCCCCGTATATTTGGGCGAGGACACCAGAGACCAGCGGCTCGTGGCAGTTCTTCGAGGAGATGCTGTACGGCGCTCACGTTGTCTGCACACCTGGTGTCGGTTTCGGTCCCAGTGGCGAAGGCTATGTGCGCTTTACAGCCTTCGGCAGTCACGAGCAGACCGACGAGGCATTGCAGCGAATAGAGAAGTGGTTAAAATAAGAGATGTGAAAACAAGGAATGTGCTGAAGTTATGAATGTAGCTTCAGCACTTTTTCGTAGTAGTTGACAAAGGCCTGGTTGCAGAGACGTGTGCCTCCTGGAGTGGGATAGTGGCCTGTGAAATACCAGTCGCCAGGATGGTTGGGGCAGGCGTGATGAAGGCCTTCGATGCTTTGGAAAACGAGCTCTACGGGAGCTTTCATGTCTTTAGGCCGTAGCATCTCCACAATCTTGTTGTTGATTTCGTCGACGGTGAATGGCTCATAGAGGGTACGGACGTGGTTCTCAGTTTGAGGGCTTCGCTTGCAGGCCAGATACGTGTCATTGATAAGCTGCCACATGCCTCGCTCCTCTATCAGCGCCATGGTGGCACGGAAGGCACAGAACTCCTCCAGTCGAGCCATGTCGATGCCATAGTAGTCAGGATAGCGAATCTGAGGCGAACTGCTCACCATCACAATCTTCTTGGGGTGCAGACGGTCCAGAATCTTAAAGATACTCTCTTTCAGCGTGGTGCCTCGAACTATCGAGTCGTCGATAATCACCAGGTTGTCCTCGTAAGGCTTCAGCGATCCGTAG
>JAGAAJ010000063.1 GCA_017615355.1 Prevotella sp. | reverse complement strand
TCTTTGCTGGTGAAACATTCACAGTCGTAGTCTTCCGAGTAGTCGGGATAGTAGAGCGTTCGCCTGGTCTTCGTCAGCTCGTCCATGCTGATGGCCATCAGTCCGCCTTTCTCCTTCTTGATGGTGACATCTTGCTTCGCGCGTACATTATCTAAGTAGATGACGGCATTGCCGGGTGTGGAGTAGATGGCGAAGCGATGGTTCAGCGAAGCATCGTTGGTGTTGAGCTCGCCGTTCATCACATAGCTGTTGCCGCGCAGGTCGTAGATGCCGCTGACAACGGGCGTGGCGTTGGTGGCCTTGCCCTCAACCTCATACCAGCCGAGGAAGTTGCCCGTGTTGTTGGCACGGAAGGGAACGATGAGGTTGGTGTGATGAGAGGTGAGAGATGAGAGGTGAGAGGTGAGATGGGGCGAGATGTAGCCTGTATAGCTGTTCAGACCCTTGCTCCACGAGAAACAGGTGAAGCGGCTGGGAGTGGAAGCGCGGACAATGTTCTGCGTATCGAAAACCTTCGCACGCTCGTATGCCTGGTTAAAGGCTGGCCAGGTGGTGGCGGTCATGTCGGACGTGGGGAGCACCTCGTGCATCAGCCAAGCCATCATCACGCGATGGGCCTCGACACCCATGCGGCGTGCACCCACATCGGCACGTAGCAGCCACGAGCCGTCGGCGGTGGTCTGCTGGCGAGCCTTGATCATCTTGTAGGCCAGATTCTCCAGCATCAAAGCATGTGGATCGCGCAGGAAGCAGGCGTTGGTGGAGTAGGAGGTGATCTGGTCGTAGAGGAAGAGGCTCCAGTCGTTGCCGTTGGGCATTGCCAGTTCGCCGTCGCTCAGCGCCAGCCAGTAGAGCACCTCTTCCATCACTCGGTCGTTGTTGTGCATCAGGGCGTTGGTGTGCCATTTCTCCGTGCCGTAGAGCCCTTGCTGGAAGAGCTTCAGGGCCAGAGCGGCCTCGCCTAATTCCTGTATGACCACGTTCTGATAGGAGGTGTGGAAATAGTTGTGATTCTGCAGGGTGAAGTCGTCGTAGAGGTTCTTGCCCTTGTAGAGCATCCGCACGGTCTTCTTGTCGTAGTCGGGATCGATGATGGTGTTGTCGTTGGCATCATCCTTCTGCGAATAGCTGTTGATGGCGAACTCGCGCAGGCGAAGAAACCATCGAGGTGCCAGCGCATCGTTGGGGAAGAGTCCCAGCGTGGCAGCCAGGATGTCGGCCTCCCAGCCGTTCTCCTCGGCCTTCGTGTCGCCGACGTAGCCTGTAGGGATGGTGCGGCTGAGCTCGTAGTTGCACTCAGCCTTCAGCAGCTTGTAGATATAGTCTTTCTGCTGGTCGCTCAGCTTGTCCCATTGGAAGAAGGCGCTGTAGGCCACCGACATCGCCCATAGGGAACTCTCCCATACATAGTCGTTGACAGATACCGAGCCCCAGTAGTTGCCGCCCGAGCACACCTTCAGCTTGTTGGCCTTGTGGGTAGAGTAGGCGAAGACGAGGCTCTTCATCGCCATCTGCTCCAGATCGTCCCACGTCACGCCGGCGGGCAACGCCACCTTGTCCTTGCCATATTTCACAAGGAAGGCGCAGATCATCGACAGGTCGGCATTGGGACGCACGCCCTTCTCATCGTTGGCCATTGTGTTCTCGCCGCGGAAGCAGCCGCAGGGCTCGTCGATGCTGTTGGGCCATTGGCAGTCCTGGAAGTCGTTCTTCATATAGGTGGCGAAGTTGGCCAGCATCTGCAGCAGGTCGGCCTTCATCTCACTCTCGCCGACAAAATCGGTGAGCTCATCGGCCTTGGCGCCTGTTATCGCCAGTATGAAGGCAAGTGTCGTCGTGATGATATGTTTCATGGTGTCTTGCTTATTTTTCTGCAAAAATAATAAGAAATTTCATTATGCCAAAATCTTGAGAGAAAAAACCACAAATCCTTTGGCGGTTACATATTTTATTCATAAATTTGCAGACAGAATGAAGTACGTCGTTTTGCCGGTCGATGCGCCAGCCGCCAGCCAGTCTCCGATGGGACGGGAAGGGGTGGTGCGCAGGCTGTCGTTCTATCTGGCGATGGAGGAATATATGGCTCGCCGTACCGATGAGCCAGACTGTTTCTTCATGTGGCAGGTGAAGCCCAGCGTCATCTTCGGCCGCAACCAGGTGATGCAGAACGAGGTGAACGTGGACTACTGCCGTGAGCACGACATAGAGATGTATCGACGGAAGAGTGGCGGCGGCTGCGTCTATGCCGATGAGAGTAACATCATGCTGTCGTATATCACGAAGGAAGAGAACAGCCAACGGGCTTTCTATACGTTCATCAACATGATCCTGCTGGTGCTTCACAAACTGGGCATCTCGGCCACCAGCACCAGCCATAACGACGTTCTCATTGAGGGGAAGAAAGTGAGCGGCACGGCCTGCTATCAGTTGCACGGTCATAACATCGTACACGGCACGCTGCTTTATGATACCAACATGGACCACATGCTCAACGCCATCACCCCCAGCGCAGAGAAACTGGAAGCAAAGGGCATACAGAGTGTGCACCAGCGTATCACGTTCTTGAAGGACTATATCGACTTGGGCATTGACGAGCTGAAGACCTTCCTCCGTCAGACACTCTGCGACGGCGAACTGCTGCTCAAGCCCGACGACATTGCCGCTATCGGGAAACTGGAGCAGGAATACCTGCGCAACGAGTTTATCCAGAAAATGTAACTGTTAATCTTAAATAGTAAATCCGTAAATTGTAAATCGTAAATGAAAAAGACCTGTCTTTATGAAAAACACGTGGCCTTGGGTGCCTTGATGTCGCCCTTCGCCGGTTTCGACATGCCCATTCAGTACACGAACATCACCGACGAGCATCAGGCTGTGCGCACGGCTTGTGGTGTCTTCGACGTCTCGCACATGGGTGAGGTCACCGTCAAGGGCAAGGATGCCGAGCGCTATGTGCAGCACATCTTTACTAATGACGTAAAGGGTGCTCCCATCGGTAAGATCTATTACGGCATGATGTGCTACGAGGATGGCGGCACCGTCGACGATCTCTTAGTCTATAAGATGAATGAGCTCGACTTCTTCCTCGTCATCAATGCCGCCAACATCGACAAGGACTGGGCCTGGATGCAGGAGCAGGCCAAGGGTTTTGACATCGACCTGCAGAACCGCAGCGACTTCTACGGCCAGATAGCCGTGCAGGGACCAGATGCCGAAAAGGTGGTCGAGGAGGTGCTGGGCCTTGAGTGCAAAGAATTGGCGTTCTACACTTGCAAAACAATTCTCTCTTCACCCTCCACCCTCCACCAGTCACCAATCATCGTCTCACGTACTGGCTATACGGGTGAGGACGGCTTCGAAATCTATGCCGCCCCTGATTATATCAATGAGTGTTGGGACAAGCTGCTGGCCAGCGGCCGCTGCAAGCCCTGCGGCCTGGGCTGCCGCGACACATTGCGTTTCGAGGTGGGCCTGCCGCTCTATGGCGATGAGCTCAGCCAGGACATCACACCCATCATGGCCGGCCTCGGCCTCTTTGTCAAGCTCGACAAGGAGGAGTTTATCGGCAAAGAAGCCCTACTGAAGCAGAAGACGGAGGGCGTGGCCAAGAGAATCATTGGCATCGAACTGAACGACAAAGCCATCCCTCGTCACGGCTATACCGTCCTCAACATGGCAGGAGAGCCCATCGGCGAGGTGACGACAGGCTATCACACCATCTCCTCGGACAAGAGCGTTTGTATGGCTCTCATCGATGCCGCCTACGCTAAGCTTGACACAGAGGTGCAGATTCAGATCCGCAAGAAGGTGTTCCCTGGCAAAGTCGTCAAAAAACAATTCTACAACAAAAACTATAAGAAATAGTCAAATCGTAAATAGTCAAATCAAATTATGGCAAAAGTAATTGAAGGACTCTACTACTCGGAGTCGCATGAATATGTAAGAGTAGAAGGTGATTTTGGTTTCATCGGTATTACTGACTATGCCCAGAACGCATTGGGTAATGTGGTGTATGTCGATATGCCCGAAGTGGACGACGAAGTGGAGGCTGGCGAGGAATTCGGCGCTGTAGAGAGTGTCAAGGCCGCCAGCGACCTGTATTCGCCCGTTTCAGGTACGGTCGTTGAAATCAACGAAGCCCTGGAGGACCAGCCCGAGCTTGTCAATCAGGATGCTTTCGAGAATTGGATCATCAAAGTCGAACTCAGCGACAAGTCAGAGCTCGATGCCCTCATGGACGCCAAGGCCTACGCTGAATTCTGCGAGAAGTAAGTTCAGCTGTTTCGTTATACCGTAATTACTTTATTACGTTATGTATAAGTTTTTTCCGCATACTCAGGACGACCTGAAGGCGATGATGGAGAAGGCAGGGGTGAAAGACCTCGACGGCCTCTACGCCCAGATTCCTGAGAGCATCCGCTTTCGAGGTGACTATAACATCCCCTCAGAGATGAGCGAGATAGAGGTGCGTCAGCTCTTTGAGAAGTTGGGCTCGCAAAACCGTCAGATGACTTGCTATGCAGGCTATGGTGTGTATGATCACTATACACCATCCGTGATTCCAAGTTTGTTGCAGCGTTCTGAGTTCCTTACTTCCTACACCCCGTATCAGGCAGAGATCTCGCAGGGCACGCTCCATTATATTTTTGAGTATCAGTCAATGATGGCTGAACTGACGGGCATGGACATCTCTAATGCTTCGATGTACGATGGTACGACGGCTACAGCTGAGGCGATGATGATGGCCGTGGCTGCTGGCAAGAAAGTCAATAAGGTGTTGGTGTCTGATACCTTGAATGGCGATACCAGGAAGGTGCTCGATACCTATGCCTTGCATCAGGGCATTGAGTTGGAGACTATTGCCGAGAAGGATGGCGTGACTGACCTCGATGATCTCAAGGAAAAACTTGCTGCCGGAGGTGTGGCAGGTGTTATTGTGCAGCAGCCAAACTGTTTTGGTATCGTTGAGGACTTTACGGGCTTCGCCGATGCATGCCACGACAACAAGGCTCTCTTGATTATCAACAGCGTAGCTGCCGATCTCGCCGTGCTGAAGACTCCGGGTGAGTGGGGAGCCGACATTGCTGTAGGTGATGGCCAGAGCCTTGGCATCCCCATGCAGTTCGGCGGCCCATACGTGGGTTATATGTGTTGTACGGAGAAATTGATTCGTAAGATGCCTGGCCGTATTGTCGGTATGACGAAGGATAACCGCGACCAACGGGCTTTCGTGCTGACCCTTCAGGCTCGCGAACAGCATATCCGCCGCCAAAAGGCTACCTCTAATATCTGTAGCAATCAGAGTCTGATGGCGCTCTTCGTGACAATCTATATGTCGCTGATGGGTAAACAAGGACTAAAAGAAGCGGCCCAGCTCTCTTATGCAGGAGCTCACTATTTCTGTGACAAACTACTGGAGACTGGTAAGTTCCATCTTGTCTATGACAAGCCCTTCTTCAATGAATTCCTTGTCCGTTATGACAGGGATCTCAATGAGCTGTTCTCTTTCTATATGATGAATGGCATCCTCCCTGGGGTTAAGATGAGTGATGACACGCTGCTCATTGCTGTGACGGAGAAACAGACAAAGGAAGAGATCGACTTCTTCCTCAATCTTCTTCCAATGGCACATGGTGTACATTAACGTTCTAAATGTGAGATTATGAATAATCGATTATACGGAAACCTGATTTTCGAACTCTCTCACGAGGGACGAAAAGGCTACAGCCTGCCAAAAAACAATTTTGGCGATTATGAGATACCCGCCTCGATGCAGCGTAAGGAAGATGCTCAGTTGCCTGAGTGCGACGAGTTGACGGTAGTACGCCATTATACAAACCTCTCGAATAATAACTTCGGTGTGGATACAGGCTTCTATCCACTTGGTTCTTGCACGATGAAGTACAATCCCAAGATCAATGAAGAGATAGCTGCCCTGCCACAGTTCCAGAATCTGCATCCGAAACAGCCGGCTTCTACTGTGAAGGGAGCGTTGGCTTTGGTATCGCTGTTGGAGAAATCGCTCTGCGAACTAACCGGCCTGGCCCATTTCACCTTTAAGCCCTATGCTGGTGCTCATGGAGAGTTGACTGGCTTGATGACGATTGACAACTATCATCGTCAGCGTGGCGATATGCAACGCAAAAAGGTCATCGTACCCGACTCGGCTCATGGTACGAACCCTGCCTCTGCAGCTGTCTGCGGTTTGGAGATTATCGAGGTGAAGTCGTTGGCTGATGGTACGGTGGACTTCGATGACCTGAAGCGCATCGTCGCTGAACAGGGTGTGGAGATCGCCGCTATGATGATGACCAATCCCAATACGCTCGGCCTCTTCGAGACGCATATCCCAGAGATTGCGAAACTTATCCATGATTGCGGAGGACTGATGTACTACGACGGTGCCAACCTCAATCCCATGCTGGGTGCTTGCCGTCCTGGTGATATGGGCTTCGATGTGATGCATATCAATCTGCACAAAACGTTCTCTACCCCTCATGGTGGAGGCGGTCCTGGTGCCGGTCCTGTGGGGGTTCGCGAGGGTTTGCAGGATTGCCTTCCCTTCGTGTCGCCCTATCATGGCAACTATGGAGTGATGATGCGTGCCTATGCCTACATTCTTTCTTTAGGTCGTGAGCACATCAAGGAGGTCGGCCCGCTGGCCACTTTGAATGCCAACTACATCAAGGAGAGTCTGAAGGATGTCTACGAACTGCCTATCGACACCATCTGCTGTCATGAGTTCGTATTCGATGGTCTGAAGGATAAGTCTACTGGCGTCACCACGATGGATGTGGCCAAGCGCCTGCTCGACTACGGCTACCACGCACCCACCATCTACTTCCCCTTGCTCTTCCATGAGAGCCTGATGATTGAGCCGACGGAGAACGAGTCGAAGGAAACGCTTGATGGCTTTATCGCCGTGATGCGACAGATAGCTGAGGAGGCTAGGACCAACCCCGATGAGGTGAAGACGGCTCCGCACCACACCCCTATCGGCCGCGTCGACGACGTGCTGGCTGCCAAGCATCCCATCACCACTTATAAACAAATGGTCAATGACAACAACTGATCTCATCATCATCGGCGCGGGCCCTGGAGGTTACCGCGCCGCTGAATATGCCGCAAAGAAGGGCCTGAAGGTCGCCATCTTCGAGGGCGCTGAGGTAGGAGGCACTTGCCTCAATGTCGGCTGTATCCCCACGAAGACCTACGTCCACAGCACCACCTTTGAGGAAGCCCGTGAGCGTATGGCAACCGTCGTGCCCCAGCTCCGTGCAGGTGTCGAGGGCATCCTCTCGCATCCTAACATCACGTTAGTGCGCGAGAAGGCTGTGTTTGTAGATGCTCACACGGTCAATGCGCAGCCGCTCCCCTCCCTTGTAGGCAATTGCGAGGCGGGAGCAATTGGGGAGCGAAGCGACGGTGGGACGAAGTCGGGGCAAGGGGTGGGGTCAGTATCTTACACCGCCCCAAATATCATCATTGCCACTGGCTCCGCAACGAAGCTGATTCCTGTAGAGGGTCTTGACGATCCACGTGTCGTCGACTCTACGGGCCTATTGCAGCTCGACACCCTGCCCAAGCGCCTCTGCATCATTGGTGCTGGCGTTATCGGTATGGAGTTTGCCTCGGTGTTCCACCGCTTCGGCTCGGAGGTGACGGTCATCGAATTTCTGAAAGAGTGCCTGCCTGCTCTTGATAGCGATATCGCCAAGCGTCTGCGCAAATATCTCGAGAAGCAGGGCATTACCTTCAAGATGAAGACTGCCGTGCAGAATCTGCATGACATCGATGCCGACGTCATCCTAATGGCTACGGGTCGCAAGCCGCGCGTACAGGATGATTTTGCCTTGGCCGGATTTGAATACGACGAGCGTAAGGGCATCGCTGTAAACGAGAACTTTGAAACGACGGTGAAGGGCATCTATGCCATCGGCGATGTGAACGGCCGTCAGATGCTGGCCCATGCCGCTGAGATGCAAGCCGTGCGTGCTGTCAACCATATCCTGGGTGAGGCCGACGGTATCCGTTTCGATATTATGCCTGCCGCCATCTTCACAGAGCCCGAAGCAGCCTGCGTTGGTCCGACTGACGATCAGCTGAAGGAGCAGGGTATCCCCTATGTGTGCAAGAAGGCCTTCTGGCGTGCCAATGGCAAGGCTTTGGCGATGAACGAAGGTGAGGGATTGTTGAAGCTTTTTGTTTCTCAGGCTGACGACCGCATCCTCGGCTGTCATGCATACGGAGCCCATAGTGCTGACATCGTGCAGGAAGTGAGTGCCCTGATGTGCCGTGATACGACCGTGGGGCAGCTGCGTGACATTGTGCATATCCATCCCACG
This sequence comes from Prevotella sp., assembly GCA_017615355.1. GTDB lineage: Bacteria > Bacteroidota > Bacteroidia > Bacteroidales > Bacteroidaceae > Prevotella. The sequence continues at coordinate 7,830 of JAGAAJ010000063.1, read as the reverse complement.
CTTGGCGAGATTCTGCTTGCCGCCGCTGAGGCTTAGAAAAATCTCATAGGTGAGTTCCCCGTAAAAGTTTGGTTAGACTTTTACGGGGAACTTCCTCTTATTTATAAATGTCTTCTTTCTTCAGTTCTATGACCTGTCCGTATCGTTGCAGGGCCTGCATATCGGTGAGCTTGCGGTCGCCGATGACAAGCCAGATGCGACGGTTGCCTGTGACGTGCTGGCTATGGTATTGCTGCACGTCCTCCTGTGTGATGTGTGGCAGCAGATCGGCTTTCTGACGATTTGGATCCTCGCTATAGCCCTGCATGATGCGGTGTGCCACCGTGTAGCCAATCTCACGGAACGAGGGGAAACCACTCTGGATACGGCTCAGCATCTCCTGACGTGCTGCGTCGAGATTCTCAGAACCTTTGCCGTCTGCCAATGGCAACGGCTGTGTGAGCAGCGAGTCGACTGCGGCAAAGACCTGCATCGTCTTGTCAGCCTGCGTGCCGGTGATGGTGACAAAAGCCGCAGGATCATCGGCGTGGCGGGCGTAGTTCGGCTCGAAGAGTACAGCCTGTGTGCTGTAGGCCAGCGAGCGGAACTCACGGATGTGCTGGAACAATAGGCCTGACATGCCGCCACCCATATACCGCGCCCAAAGCTCGGCAGCGGTGCGTTCCGTGCTGTCGGTCAGTGCCGGCAACTGTTCATAGGTGCAGACGAAATTCTGGCGCGACTTGGGAACGTGGTAGAAATAGACAGTCCCCTCTGGCTCCCCAGAATGAAGAGAGACTGGTTGCAGCACGCGATGAGTCTCGGTACGTGGCTTTTGGCATTGAGATAAGGGGAGGTGTTGATGCGATAACATCGCAACAGACAGGACGGGACGGCGACCCACATAGATGAGGTCGCAGTCGTATTGCAGCACGTCGCGGAGCTGGGCAAGCAAATCATCGCATGTCAGCGCCTTCACCTCAGCAAGCGAGAGCTGGTGCAGATATTCGCTTTGTTCACCCAGACAGGCATAGCGTATCATTGGCAGCAGTACGTCGTCTTTCTGCTTACCGAAGGCTTTGTCGGTCACTTTCGCCTCTTGCTTCACTTCCTTCAGCGCCTTGTCATCTGCATCAGCATGACTGAGGAAATGTGTCAACAGACGCAGGGCGGGCTCCAACTGGTCGTCGCGGCCGGTGAGAGTGAAGGCGAAATACTCATCATCGGTGGAGCATGTCATCGTTACGCCGAGTCGTTGCCATGCGCTTTCCATCTGCTGCTTTTTCAGCGAGTCGGTACCCACGGCGCTCAGGTACTCTGCCAACTGGGTCAGCTGCGGTGTAGAGATGGTACCATTGTGATAGCGCAGCGATAAAGTGAAGATGTCGTTGACGGGATTCTTGACGGAATAGAGCGTGACGTGGTCGCTCAACGGTGTGCGCTGTACATCGTTGTCGAAGTCGATGGTACGGATGGGTAGGTCGGCGATGGGCAGTGAGTCAAGCCAGCGGGCAAAGTCCGACTTTGCACTAGCGTTCTTCGGCTGCACAGGCACGTAGCCGGGTTGTTGCAGCGTCTCTTTTTTCTCTGTGCCGTATTTCTTGCGTAGCGTCAGGTGTTCGGCACCGTAGTATTTGCGGGCAGCGTTGACTACGTCCTCCTTTTTCACATGGCGCAGACGCTCAATCAGGTCGAGGTATTCCTGCCACGAGTGTCCCTGCGAAAAGACATCAATCATCAGCTCGGCGCGGTCTTCGATGGTCTCCAAACCCTGCTCCATCTCCATCAATAGGTTGAGACGCTGTGTCTCTAACTGTTCATCGGTGAAGTTGCCTTGCATTAGTTTGTCGAGTTGTGCCAAGCAGAGTGCTTCGGCCTTTTTTGTACTGCCGAAGGGAATCTTCGGCACGAAGAAGAGGGCGGTGGCGCCAGCATCGTTCAGCGATGTGTGCATAGCGCCGGTCATCATCACACGGTGCTCGTTGGTCAGCGAGTCGAGGAGTCCGGCTTTCTCGTCATACAGCAGACGGTTGGCTAGCTGCAGGGCCATAGCGTCATCCTCGAAAGTGGTGGGTGCGGCATAGACCAGTGCTTCAGCCTTGATGATAGGAATGGGCAGGCGGATGTTGGCTTGCTCGCCTTTCTGGAAGGGAGGAATGGGCGAGGTCAGACGCTCAGGCACAGGTCCCGTCTGCACACGTCCGAAGGTGCGCTCCAACAGCGGCAACAGCGAGTCGGAAGGTAGGTCGCCAGTCAGCATCAGGCACATATTTGGCGCCAAATAATATTTCTTGAAGAACGCCTCCATATCCGACAGACGTGGATTCTTCAGATTCTCCGTCGAGCCTAGTACGGGGAAGGCATAGGGCTGGTCCTTGAAGACAGCTCGCAGCACGGCATCGTAGGCCGCGTGCAGATTGTCGGCGGCGCGGTTCTTCTCTTCATAGACCGTCTCCAGCTCCGACTGAAAACCGCGGAAGACGGGATGGATGAGACGCTCGCTGTTCAGCCAGCACCATTGCTCGATAAATTGCGGCAGGAAAGTGTTGTAGTAGACCGTCATATCAGGGCCAGTGCCTGCGTTGAGGCCTGTGCCGCCATATTGCGAGATGAGACGGCTGAACTCGTTGGGGATGGCATACTCACCGGCCTTGAGGCTCAGCGCATTGATGTGCTGCTGAATCTGTGTGCGTGCGACCTCATCGGTGGTGCGGCTGAGCAGGTCGTACTGTGCTGAGATGCTGTCGAGCCAAGGACGCTCTGCCTCATAATTGACGGTGCCGATGCGGTCGGTGCCCTTGAACATAATGTGTTCGAAATAATGGGCGATACCCGTGTCGGGACAGTCCTTTCCGCCGGCACGCACCACCACACCACCATAGATCTTCGGCTGTGAGTGGTCTTCGTTCAACCACACCGTCATACCATTGCTGAGCCGCAGCTCCTTGACAAGCAACGCTGCCGGTTGGGCCAACATACCCTGAGCCAGCAGCGTTGCGATGATGATAGAAAAGAATCGTCTCATTCTTCCTTCGTTTATTTTTCTATTTCAGCCCGTTCCACTCCTTGCGGGGTGCGAAGATATTGATGTAGAGGGCTGGGCAGGAATTCACCTTGAACAGGTCGTCGCCATTCCAAGGCAACATGACGGTAATAGAGCGCTTGGGTGTGCTCCAAGCATTCTCAGTCAGGATGTCGAGCTGGTAGAGGTCGGCCTGCAGCATCTCGCTCTCCGGTCCCCAGTTCTCGGGTCTTCCTATGGCGATATTCACCGTATAGGGTTCCGTGGGGTTGTAGCCGTTCTCCTTTGTAGCGCCTTGAAGCAGGGCAGCAGGCAGACAACGCTGGGCATAGGTGTCGTTGGCGGGTGCATATTCCGAAGCCTGCATGTGATCGGGTAATTGGCGCATCACCTCGTTGTAGCATGAGCTGCCGCAAATCATCTGCAGGGCCTGCTCGCCCGTCTGGTGATCACGTCCCCATAGCTCGAAGGCCATCGGCATCATGGCACAGACACCGTAGATGGTCTTTCCTAACAGCTGCTCGTAGACGGTACGGAATTCCTGCAGGTCGGAAGGCACATTAGTAAATGTGACACTTGCTTTGGCACCCTCTATAAAGTCGAAGTCGATGTTACCCTTCATCGTATAGGTATGGCTGCCGTAGGTCAGCGTATTGCCGTTGACACTCCATTCTGGCTGCTTTACATCGCTGCTGGCATTGTCGCCGTTTGCATCGGCATATCCCTGCTGGAAAGCTTCAGCGGCCTCCTTCGTGTTTTTGCCCGTACAGGCAGAAAACACAATTCCTCCTGCCACGAGGAGCGGCAAGAGGAATCGTTTGGTGTTGTGCAAGGTCATAGACGTTTAGAAGTTGACGCCTAGATTCAAGAAAAGAGCGCCGTTGTGGGCAGAGGCATCGTCACCGTTGAGCAGTGACCAGTCGGCGATATTTGAGATACCAAACTGGTAGCCAAGTTCCAGATATAATTTGTTGTACTCAGCGCCGCAGCCCAGTTTGATGCCCATGTCGGCACGCTTGAACTTCCCGTCACCAAATGAGCCTGTCTTGCCTTCACCGCTGGTCTTCCAGTCACCACCGAAGAGACCATAACGGAATGTCGGGCCAATGAAGGGCAGCAAAGCGATGTCATCACTAACCTGAACGCCATACTTAATAAGAACGGGCAATTCCAGATAGTTCAGCGTGATGCTACTCTTGTCCTTGCTAGCACCGAAGCTGGTGAAGTAGAGGCCGCTCTCAAGGAAAACGGGTGTAGTGTCTGACAGACGGAGACCGACGGTACCACCTAAGTTCAAGCCGACCTTTGAGCCAAGGTCGGGAGCGTCACCAGAGAGGTTGGCAATGTTCATACCGAGGCGAAGTCCGTAATAGACAGAACTCTGGTCGAGTGAGAAACCGCCACTGCTGTACTGTGCAAATGAAGGTGCTGCGAAGAGCACGGTGAAAAGGCTTAACAAAATCTTTTTCATAATCGTAAAATGTTTATTAAGTTGATAAAAAATGTTCAATGTTCAATGGTGAATGTTCAATGTTTAATTTTTCAAAAGTTGCCGTGCGAACTCGATAATCGTGTCGCGCCCCTTATGGAAGTCTTCGTCGCTGAGGCTGACGTTGTAGTCGGGCTCGATGCCGAACTCTGTAGAGTGGCGTTGTGCATCATAGGTAGGCACAGCCGAGAAGCGGATGTTCCAGCCGTTGGGCAGCGATGAGTTGAAGGGCATACCTGCTCCACCGCCGGTATGGTCGCCTATGATCTTCGCCAAAGGCAACTCCTTCATATACATCGTAAACTCGTTGGCGGCTGAGAAGACACCGCGATTGGTGAGTACGGCCACGGGCTTGTGCCAACGGATGTTGCTCGATGGTTCCAGGTAGTGGGCCTCCATCTGCGAGAATTCGTTATGCCCCGTTCCCGTCTTGTGCTGGGTATAGCCCACGAGCGTCTTCTGATGGCAGAAGCGTGCCGCCAGTTTCTCAGCATTCGTCAGGTCGCCGCCGCCGTTGTTGCGGATGTCGAGGATGAGACCCTGACAGGGCATCAGGTACAGCAGCACCTCGTCGAGGTTGCCTTCGCCAATGGCACTAGTGAAACTCTCATAACGGATATAGCCGATGTTGTCGTCGAGGATGCGGTAGGAGAGACCTGAGGCGATGCGATAGTCGGTGCCCATATAGAGACGGTATAACGAATCGCTGAAGTTGGTGGGATAGTCCTCATGCCACGCCCAGTAGCGGCTGTAGTCGTGGGACGCCGTGAGGTTGACGTGACCGTCGCGCAGCTCGCCCAGCATCTGCGATAGTACCTCAAAGAGCTGCATCGTCGTCATATTGTCGTCGATGCGCACCTCATACTTGCTACGCACGGCATTCCAATCGAGGCCGTATTCGTGCTGTTTATAGTCGAAGAAGCAGTAATGCTCGTCGATGATCTTCCACAACGCCTCGAAGTTGCCCTTCGGCGTGTCGGGCAGCTCCTCCTCGTCAACGCACGCCGTCAGGCAGAACGTCAGGAGACAGGCGATGTAGAACAGCTTTTTCATCCTTTCAACCTTCAACCTTCAACCATCAACCATCAACCATCAACCATCAACCTTATAGATTGGCCAGCTCCACAACCTTGTCGACGGCTGCGTTGAGGCCCTCAGCATTCTTGCCGCCAGCCTGAGCGAAGTGAGGCTGTCCGCCGCCGCCGCCCTGGATGAGCTTCGCAGCTTCGCGTACCAGCTGACCAGCGTTCAGTCCGTGGTCGGCCACGAGGTCTTCGCTGAGCATGATGGTGAGCTGTGGCTTGTCCTGATGCTTCGAACCGATGACGCAGAGGAACGGTGCAGCCACAGCGGCACGCAGCTTGAAGGCGAGGTCCTTGGCCAAGGCGGGTGTAGTGTCTATCACCCTACGGATGACATTCACGCCGTTGATGACCTGTATCTCGGTGAGCAGATAGTCCTTCAAACGCTCCACGCCTTGTGCCTGGAAGGCCTCAATCTCCTTCTTCATGGCGTCGTGCTCCTCAATGTATTTCTGGATGACGCCCTGCAGATCCTTGGCATTGTTGAAGAACGCCTTGACGGCCCTCAGGTTGTCTTCCATCACGTACATCAGATCTTCACACTCGCGACCGGTCTTTGCCTCGATACGGCGGATGCCGGCGGCCACGCTGCTCTCGCTGATAATCTTGAAGAAACCGATGCGACCCGTGCTGGTGGTGTGGATACCGCCGCAGAGCTCGCACGAAGGACCGAAGCGCATCACACGCACCTTGTCGCCGTATTTCTCGCCGAAGAGGGCGATGGCGCCTAGCTTCTTGGCCTCTTCCATCGGCATGTCGCGGTGTTCGTCACGAGGCAGGTCCTGACGGATCATCTCGTTCACCAGACGCTCAACCTGACGCAGCTGCTCGTCGCTCACCTTCTCGAAGTGTGAGAAGTCGAAGCGCAGAATGTCGGGCGAGACAAACGAGCCCTTCTGCTCCACGTGGTCGCCCAGAACCTGCTTCAAAGCATAGTCGAGCAGGTGGGTGGCGGTGTGGTTGGCAGCGCTGGCATCGCGTTTGTCGGTGTCGACGCAGGCCATGAACTCTGCCGTCGGGTCTTTGGGCAGCTCCTTGACGATGTGTACGGTCTGGCCGTTCTCGCGCTTCGAATCGACGATCTCCACCGTCTCGTTCTCGCCGGCGAGGACGCCGCAGTCGCCCACCTGGCCGCCCATCTCGCCGTAGAACGGCGTGTAGTCAAGCACCAGCTCATAGAATGTGTTCTTCTTCTGCGTCACCTTGCGATAGCGAAGGATGTGACAGGTGTATTCGGTGTAGTCGTAGCCTACGAACTGCTGCTCGCCAGCCTGCAGTTCCTCCCAGTCGGAGTTTTCAACGGCGGCGGCATTGCGGGCACGCTCCTTCTGCTTCTGCATCTCCACGTTGAACTGCTCCTCGTTGACGGTAAAACCGTTCTCGCGACAGATGAGTTCCGTGAGGTCGAGAGGGAATCCGTAGGTGTCGAACAGGCGGAAGGCCTGCACACCGTCCAGCTCGGTCTTGTCGTCAGCCTTGAGCTGCTCCATCGCCTTGTCGAGCAGGGCGATACCCTTGTCGAGGGTGCGCAGGAAGGCATCCTCCTCTTCTTTCATCACGCGTGCGATGAGCTGCTGCTGAGCCTTCAATTCAGGGAAGGCGTCGCCCATCTCTTCGACGAGCGTGGGCAGGAGCTTATAGAGGAAGGCTTCTTTCTGATCAAGGAAGGTGTAGGCATAACGGACAGCTCTTCTCAGAATTCTGCGGATGACGTAGCCGGCCTTCGCATTGCCAGGCAGCTGACCATCGGCGATAGAGAAGCTGACAGCACGCAAGTGGTCGGCGCAAACACGCATCGCCACATTGACAGACTCTCCCCCATCCCCTCCCTGTGAGGGAGGGGTGGTATTACCATGCATGCCCTGTTCTTCTGAGTTAGTAGTATTTCCTCCCCTCCCTATAGGGAGGGGTTGGGGGTGGGTCTGTTCCTCAAAGGTAGTGTACTTTAGCCCCGTTATCTCTTCTTCTTTCTTAATGATGGGCTGGAAGACATCGGTATCGTAGTTCGAGTGCTTGCCCTGCAGCATACGGACGAGGCGCTCGAAGCCCATGCCCGTATCGATGACGTTCATCGAGAGCTTTTCCAATGAGCTGTCGGCCTTGCGGTTGAACTGCATGAATACCAGGTTCCAAATCTCCATCACCTGCGGGTCGTCCTGATTGACGAGTTCGCGGCCGGTCTTGCCGCTGGCAGCTTTCTGCTCAGGCGTGCGGCTGTCGACGTGAATCTCTGAACAGGGGCCACAGGGACCTGTGTC
>JAGAAJ010000062.1 GCA_017615355.1 Prevotella sp. | reverse complement strand
TTTCTTTGCAGCCAAATCTCGATGGAATTGATGATGTTCTGCCATAGGATGTAGCAGCCGGGCCCTACGGAGGAGAGTGGATGCAGATAGGTGTAGCTCAGCCAGATGGCGAAGGCCGTGTTCTTCTGCCCCAGGCCCTGGCCGGCCTCTTGGGTGTGGCCGAAGAAATGGCCGATGAAGCGGCCTACGGCAAACTGCACGATGCAGATGGCCAACCCTAAGAAGGCAATGGTCAGGAGCAGCAAGACTGACGCCTCCGCGTGCACGATGTTTTTAACAGTCGTTCCCGTTACTATCATCAGCGAGCATGCCCACAGATAGAAAGAAAGGTCGCGGATGCTGATGATGCGCTGGTGCAGTCGGTGCACATAGTGCTTGACGATGTAGGCCAGCAGCATGGGCAGAACCAGGAGGAGTACCACCTGTGAGAAGATCTTCCAAAAGGCCTCCATAAACGATACGTCGACACCTTTCTCCAGCATGGGAAAACAGACGGGCACCAGCAGCACGGTGAGGAAGTTTGAGAGAAATGTGTAGGTGGTCATCTGCTCCAGCGAGCCTCCCAGTTTCTGCGTCACCACGGCCGCCGCTGTGGCACAGGGAGCAATGACGCACATCAGCAGGGCCTCTAAAAGAATCTTTGAGGTGAGAGGTGAGGGGTGCGGGGATTGCAAATCCCCTTGAACAGTAGCAGGCAGGTAGAGGGCGATGGCCATGATGATGCCCACGAACAACAGATTGAAGAGCAACACCCAGAAATGCCACCATACAGGACGCATACGGTGGAAGTCGACCTTGCAGAATGTGACGAACAGCACCAGAAACATAAACACGGGCAGCAGGTCGTCCATCAACGGCGCAAAGAACATCGCTGCCCCGTCTAATGCCGGCACGAAGGCAAACACCAGATAGATGACGGTGCCCAGGCCCATTGCCACTGGCAGCGTCCAGTCCTTCACAAAGCGAAGCAGTCCGTTCCTCATCTCTTCTCTTTTCGCACGTTTTCAACGTGCAAGGACGGTGCAAGCCGAACGCAATGAAAATTGTTTCAATTGCTTAGGCGCAGCCCGTTCTCGCAGCCTTTTGGGCTGCAAAGGTACTGCTTTTCATTGACAGGAGAAAGAAAAAACAGCAAAATGTTGCGTAACGTACGCAACGCTTTGCGCTGTCTTTTTAAATAATAATGTTGTGGAGTTACGCAGAAAGACTTAAATTTGCATCGTCCAATCAACACAATAAAAAGCATAGCATAACATTCAAGGAGTCTCTGGCCTAAGAAGGTCAGCGACTCTTCTTTTTTACGGGGGAAGCAACGCGTTGCGCAACATTTTGACTTTGTGTTGCGTTGTGATATTGTAGGAAAGATGTATCTTTGCACTCAAGAGCGCGAAGCTACCCTGTAGCTTTAAATGGATAAAGAGGATGTTATGAAACGTATTTCGCAACGCGACATTGCCCGAAAGCTGAGTATCAACGTGAGCACGGTGTCGAGGGCGCTGAGAGGGCTCGACGGCGTCAGCGCTGAGCTGAAGCGGCAGATAGAGCGGCTGGCCGAAGAGGGAGGCTACAGGCCGAACCCCTTCGCTGTGAGCCTTCGCTACGACACGACACACACCATCGGCATCATTGTGCCCGATGTGGCCTTCAGTCACAATGCCCACATCGTGAAGAGCATCGAGGCCGAGGCTCGCAAGGCAGGGTATATGAGCATCATCACCGATTCCAACGATCAGAGCGAGAACGAGAAGGACTGCGTGGAGCTGTTGGTGAATATGCATGTGGAGGGCATCATCATCTGTCTCTCGCAGGACACCATCGATTTCTCGCACTTAGAGCGATTGAAGCAGGCGCATATTCCTGTGGTGCTTTTCGACCGTGTGGCTGACGTCGGTCTCTCGTCGGTCATCATCAACGATGCCGCATCGGCTCGAGTGGCCACCGATTGTCTCATCGAAGGTGGCGCACGGCGCATCGCCTTCCTCGGCGGCCCCAATCAGATGAAGCAGAACACCGACCGCAAGCACGGCTATTTAGAGGCCCTTCGCCAGCACAATATCCCCATCCGTACAGAGCTGGTGAAATGCCACCGCATCAGCTTCAACTCAGGCCTTACTGACACACTCGAACTGCTCAGCCTGCCTGAGCCGCCCGATGCCATCCTGGCTTCCCACGGACTCCTGGCCATCTCTGCCCTGCAGGCCATCGAGAGTCGCGGCCTCCGAATCCCCGATGACGTCGCCGTTATCGGCTATATGAGTGACTGGGTATCAGAGATGTCGCATCCACGCGTCTCGTTTGTGAAACAGAATCTCAAGGAGATAGGCATCAAGGCCTTCCGCTTGCTCCTCGAACAGATGAAAGGCGACGACAGCGTGCAGCATGTGGTTGTCAGCGCCCGTCTGGAACTAAGAGACAGCACGAAGAATACCAACCAATGACTTATACTGCGTTTGAAACAATTAAATAAAAACAACTATGAAGATACTTCTCATTGGTGGAACAGGCACCATCAGTAGTGCAATCACGCGACAGTTGGCAGCAGGCGGCCACGACTTGTGGCTTTTAAATCGCGGTAACCGCAGGGACGAAGTGCCCGCAGGTGTCAAGCAAATTGTCTGCGACATAAACGACGAGAAAAACGTACTCAGCAGTGTGCCCTCTGAACCCTTCGATGCCGTCTGTGAGTTCATTGGCTTCGTGCCGCAGCAGGTGGAGCGCGATGTGCGGCTTTTCCGCGGACGCACGCATCAGTACGTCTATATCTCATCGGCCTCGGCCTACAACAAACCAGCAGCGAGTCACATCATTACTGAGGGAACGACGCTCGCCAATCCGCATTGGCAGTATTCGCGCAACAAGATTGCCTGTGAGGCGCTGCTCATGAAGGAATATCGCGAGAATGGCTTTCCTGTGACCATCGTTCGCCCCAGCCACACGTACTGCGAGCGTGCCGTACCTCTGAGTGTTCACGGGCTGAAGGGGTCGTGGCAGGTGCTGAAGCGTATGATGGAGGGGAAACCTGTTATCATTCATGGCGACGGCTCATCACTTTGGACGCTAACGTGGGATGAGGACTTTGCACGTGGATTCATCGGTCTTTTGGGAAATCCGAAGGCAATCGGTGAGGCATTCCAGATTATGAGCGACGAACAGCTCACATGGACTCAGATTTATGAGTGTGTTGGCAAAGCCCTCAACGTGACTGTTAACCCCTATTATGTAGCTTCCGACTTCCTTGCTGCCGTAGCTCCGGAGGAGTGGGACTTTGAGGGCAACCTGCTGGGCGACAAGAGCGTGACCGTCTGCTTTGACTGCACCAAGCTGAAGCGCGCTGTTCCTGGTTTCCAGGCTGTCACTCGTTTCGATGAGGGTGCCCGTCGCTGTGTCGAGCATATCCTCGCCCATCCTGAGCTGCAAATTCCTGATTCAGAGTTCGATACTTGGTGCGATAAAGTGATTGAGGCACAGGAGCGGGCAAAACAGTCTGTTCTTTGAATTAGCGGAGATATAAAGAGAGAAGAAGATGACCCTGTTGCGGAAGATACGTACATCGTTTACCACTCAGCTGTCGTTCTGGGTGGCCGGTTTCGTGGTGATGATATCGGGCGTGGTCATCTTCCTGCTTGCCAGTTTCTCGGAGGAGGTTATTCGAGAAGAGACCATCGATACGACGATGCAGGTGCTGGAAAATACGGCGTTGCGCATCGACAACACTTTGCGTCAGAGGGAGATGAAGGCGCGTCTGGAGCATCAGCAGCTGCGCGTGAACCGTTCGCGTGTTGAGCAGCTTATTGAAGAGAGCAATTCGCTGGCTGCGCTGCGACTATCGTTGCCCCATGCGCAGCTTTATGTCACACGTCGCGACAGTAGTCATTTCGATACCTTCATCACAGGTGGTGCGAGCGGTTATCGTCAGTTGATGTATGACGACAAAGAGATTTTTATCTTCTCGCAGCCCCTTGGCGACTACCAATATTGCCTTGCTGCAGTCTGTCCGGCTGAGGATATCTACAGTAAGTATGGACGTATGCAGTGGCTTCTGCTGTCATGTGGTGTGATATCTGTGCTTGTGCTGCTTTATATCCTCTATGTCGTTATCGGCCGTCATTTGCGTCCGCTGCACCGTCTGGCTGATTCGGCACATGCTATTGCCCGAGGTGACTTGGATACGCCGATTGCCGTCACACAACACAGCGACGAGACAGGCCGCCTGCAGAATAGCTTGTCGATGATGCAGCGCAAGCTTGCCGCCTATATGGTCGAGATGCAACAGAAGCAGGACACGCTGAACCGCCAGCACGCCGAGCTGCAGGCTGCCTATGATGAGGCGCAGGCCTACGAAGAGAAAAAAGCAAAGTTCCTGCACAAAATGACCGACCGGATGGCTGCGCCAGTTGAGCTGCTCTGTAGCAGTACCGACAACATTTGCCGCAACTATTCGAACCTCTCGAAAGAAGAGATGTCTGCCCTGCAGGCTGATATCATGCAAGGTAGCAAGACGATTATCGAACTGCTGGACCGCCTCATTAAAAACCCTGCCGACTCATGAAACGACTCCTCGCCTACATCCGGCAGCGTCTCTCGCTCCGTCTTGGCTTGCTCATCGTGCTCATTGTATCGGTGGTCTTCACTTTTCTCTTCGACTTTCTCTTCTATCGTTGTAAGCGCTACATACAGCATGCCGCCATCGACCGCGCCACACAGCTGCTCGACAATACCGCCGGGCGCATCAATGTCATTATGGACGAGACCGAGCTCGTAACCAACTATATGGCTGCGACCGTCCCTCATTGCCTCTATCCTGATTCGCTGTTGGCTTTTACCCGCCAAACGGTGAAGGAGAACTCCTTTCTTGCAGGTTTTGCCATTTCAATGGAGCCCGACTTCTTCCCTGAGATGGGCCGTTACTTCTCGGCCTACTCCCTTCGGCATAGTGACATTACTGACAGTATCACAACCGTGCGCGAGGGCCCCTTTGAATACTTTGATGCGATATGGTACAAGACACCACATACACTTGGTACTTCATGCTGGGTAGACGCCTTCGATGACTACAACGAGGGTACACTATCCTCGCCTGACATCCTGACATCCTACTGCTGCCCGATGCGCGATGCTGAAGGTCACTATGTCGGCAGTATTACCGCCAGCCTCACCCTAAAGTGGCTCAGTCAGGCTGTGACTGTCTTGAAGCCCTATCCCAATTCGTCGGCCATTATGATTGGGCGTGACGGCTCATATCTTGTTCATCCTGATACGGCCAAGCTCTTCCGCCATACCATCTTCAGCGACGCCGCACCCGAATCCCGTCGTGACATTGAAGTCATGGGGCATGAGATGCTCTCTGGCAATAGCGGTATGACGGAGACCATCGTCGATGGCCGTTCTGCCTTTATCTTCTATCGTCCACTCGAACGTACAGGCTGGAGTATCGCCATTGTCTGTCCTGAGAGCGATATCTTCGCTCGCTACAACCGTCTGCTCATCATCGCATGGATTGTAATCGGATTCGGCATCGCTTTGCTCATGCTCTTCTGCTATCAGACTGTGCGTCGTGCCGTACAACCTCTGCGGCAGCTTGACGAACAGGCCAATCGCATCGCTGAAGGCCATTTCGACGAGCCGTTGCCCAAGAGTCCTCGACAAGATAGTGTGGGCCGTTTGCAGAACAGCTTCATCATTATGCAGAAGTCGCTTTCACAGACCGTTGGCAACATCCGCCTCGCCAACGAAGAGCTTGAACAGCACAACGACGAGCTGGCCTGTGCCTATCAGCTTAAGCTTGAGACCAACCGCCGCAAGGCAGCGTTTATACAAGATATGTATCATCAGATTCGTACGCCTCTCAATATCATTGGTGGTTTCACCCAGGTTCTTGCCGCCAGCCTTCACGCTCTTCCTGCCGATGAGGTCTCCGACATTACTGCCCGCATGAAGGAGAGCGCGAGCGCCATTAGCCGTCTCTCCCGTCAACTGGAGGAGGCGGATAGTTTTTGATTTCCACGTTTCCACGAATCCACGAATCCACGTTTCCACGTTAAGCGCCCATTTTCGCCACATTTTAACACTTCAAGGGCTGAAAACGTAAGTTTTCGGCCTTTTGCTTTGGAATTCAAGATTTTTTTATTATCTTTGCAGGCGCGCAGCCAACAAATTCGAAATAAATAAATGCGTAAATTTGCAAACCAATTGAGAACGGACTTAACTTATATTGTGATGAAGAGATTGCTGATCATCTGCCTATTGGCGGTGCTAGGGGTGTTGATGACCTCTGCGCAACGTGGTATGCGTGTGCGGAAAGACGTGCCGCTAGACTCCATCCGGCTGAGTGATCCGGCAATCCTGGCCGACCAGAAGACACAGATGTACTATATGACGGGCACGGGCGGGATGATGTGGCGTAGTGCTGACCTGAATCTTTGGGAGGGCCCCTTCCGTGTGACGGAATTTGAGGCCGATTCATGGATGGGCCCACGTCCGATGATTTGGGCAGCCGAGTTACACCAGATAGACAGCCCCCCTGAACCCACCCCTACAGGAACAGGGAATTGGTACTACTATTTTGCCACGTTTACGAATCAGGCAGTCAAAATAGATACAGTACGCGGCAACGTCATCGAGCGTCGAGCCTCTCAGGTGTTACGCGCCGACAATCCGATGGGACCTTATCGAGCCTTCGGAGACGCCGCCTACTTACCTGCCGACCGTCCTACGCTTGACGGCACATATTGGAAAGATAAGGACGGGAAACCCTACCTCGTTTTCTGCGGCGAGTGGCTGCAGAATTGGAACGGCACGATAGAGAAAATTGAGCTGAAGCCCGACCTCAGCGGTACCGTAGATGAGCCGAAAGTCCTTTTCCGCGCCAGCGATTCGCCTTGGAGCCGCGAGAAAAATGATCAGGGCGAAATCACTTGGAACAAGGTGACTGACGGTCCCTATCTTTTCCGTACGGCGACAGGCCGTTTGGGTATGCTTTGGACATCATGGGTATTTGACGTCTATACGCAGGGGGTGGCCTATAGCGAGAGCGGTACCCTCGACGGCCCTTGGACGCAGGAGCCAGAGCCCATCACACCGCCGGGCTACGGTCACTCGATGCTCTTCCAACGCTTTGACAGTCAGTGGATGATGTCGGTACACCATCACTCGAAGGACGCCCGAGGAAGAACCGTCCGCATCCCGCACCTGTTTGAGGTAGACCTGAGCGGAGATAAAATCATCGTAAAAACTAAATAAGCTTATGCGAGTAGGAATTATTGGCACAGGATGGATTGCTGAGAAGGCGGCTATCACCCTAGATGGTCTGACGGAGTGTGAGGCATACGCCGTGGGCTCGCGCTCACAGGATACGGCGGACGCCTTCGCAGCGAAATGGGGCATCAAGAAGGCATACGGCTCATACAGCAAGCTGATTGCCGATCCCGATGTGGACTTGGTGTATGTCGGCACGCCGCACTCCCATCATTACGACGTGACGAAGGAAGCCATCTTGGCCGGAAAACCTTGTCTCGTTGAAAAAGCCTTTATGGCTAATGCCCGTCAGACGAAGGAGATTCTCGACTTGGCACATGAGCAGAAGGTCTTTGTTGCTGAGGCTATCTGGACGCGCTACCAGCCCGCTGTGGGCATGATCAGAAACCTTATTGCCGAGGGACGCATCGGACAGCCGCGACTGCTTACCGCCACCCTGGGCTACTCGATGGGCGACAAGCCGCGCATCATGCGCCCCGACCTCTGCGGCGGCGCATTGCTCGACCTCGGCGTCTATGCGCTGAACTTCGCACGGATGTTCTTCCCTGCCGACATCGTCAGCATCGACGGCACGTGCGTGAAGTCGGCTACGGGTATGGACCTGACAAATGCGATGACACTGGTGCTGGCCGACGGGATGCTTTGCAACCTGCAGTCGAGTGCGGCCTGCGTAGGCGACAATATCGGCGTCGTTGCAGGAACGGAAGGTAACCTCATCATCGACAATATCAATAATCCGCAGACGATAACGGTGAATGGTCCTGACCGCACCTACGTTGAGACCATCCGCGTGCCGCAGCAGATCACGGGCTATGAGTATCAGTTCCTCGCCTGCCGACAGGCACTCGCCGAAGGACTCCTTGAACCCCGCGAGATGCCCCACGCTGAGACGCTCTACATCATGCAGCTCATGGACGGCTTGCGTCAGAAATGGGGCGTGCATTACCCAATGGATTAATCACTTATTGCAAATGAAGAAAATACTGTTTTTTATCATGTGTGGGCTGACGGCTGGCATCGCACAAGCACAGACCACGGATAGCCTTTCGATGGACGAAGTGGTGGTGACAGGTACACGCAATGTGGTGGACGTACGTCATCTGCCGATGACGGTAACTGTCATCAATCGTGAGAAACTGACCGAGCAGCATCAGGCGAGCATCCTGCCAACGGTGATGCAGGAGGTGCCAGGATTGTTCGTCACCTCTCGTTCGATGATGGGCTACGGCGTGTCGACGGGTGCGGCAGGCGGCATCAACCTGCGCGGCATCACAGGCGGCGCTGGCCAGCTGATGGTGCTCATCGACGGCCATCCACAGTATCAGGGCATCTATGGCCACCCCATCAGCGACAGCTATCAGACGATGATGGCTGAGCGCGTGGAGGTGCTGCGCGGCCCTGCCTCGGTGCTCTACGGCTCGAACGCAATAGGCGGCGTGATTAACATTGTGACCCGTCATCCGGTAGGTCGTGATGGTATCGAGACAAACGTGATGCTGGGTGCAGGCAGCTACGGCACCGTGCAGACAGAGGCCACGAACCAGGTGCGTAGCGGCAAGTTCAGCAGCACCGTTTTGGCGCAGTACAACCGTACCGACAACCACCGCCCTCGTATGGGCTTTGAGCAATATGGCGGTTATGTGAAGCTGGGCTACGACCTCAACAACCACTGGAATACCTACGTCGATGCCGACATCACGCATTTCAATGCTTCCTATCCAGGAGCCGTGACGTCGCCGCTCTACGACGCCGACCAATGGATCACCCGTGGCGTCGTCTCTGCCGGCATCGAGAACCACTACGGACGGACCAATGGCGCCCTGTCCGTCTATTCAAACTTCGGCCGCCATAAGATTGATGACGGCACCAACGACCCCGCCAAGCCTACTGCCCGCTATTTCCGCTCGAAGGATGCCTTGACGGGTGTCAGCTGGTATCAGAGTGCACAGCTCTTAGAGGGCAACCGCCTCACCGTCGGCGTCGACTACATGCACATCTACGGCAACGCCTACTACACCTCGAAGGAGACCGGCGCCGTGCTGGACACACCAAATAAACAGAGCGGCAAGTCCTACCGCAACGAGATAGCCGGCTATGTAGACTTCCGCCAGGATCTGTTCGACTGGTTGACCGTTGATGTCGGCGCTCGTGTAGACCATCACAGCATCACGGGTACGGAGTTCGTGCCGCAAGGTGGCGTCGTCGTGCGTCCTATCAGGACTGGCGAGGTGAAGGCGATGGCTAGCAAGGGTTTCCGCAACCCCACGATGCGCGAGATGTACCTCTATCCGCCCTCGAATACTGAGCTGGAGCCTGAGCGTCTGTGGAACTATGAGCTCTCGTGGCGCCACCGCAAAGCCAATCTGACCTATGGCGTCAACCTCTTCTACATCAAGGGCGACAACATGATTCAGACCGTTAATCGCAAGAATGTGAACACGGGCGAGATTGAGAACTGGGGCATCGAGTTGGAGGCGAAATACCCCCTCAGTCGTCATATCAGCGCCACTTACAATTACTCCTTCCTTCACATGAAGAACAAGGTGATAGCCGCACCAGAGAGTATGCACTATCTGGGCTTCGACTATCGTAATGGCAAATGGCTCGCCACCCTGGGCTTGCAGACAGTCAGGAATCTTTACACCGCAGTAGGCGAGAATGAGACCACCGAGAATTTCAACCTGATGAGTGCCTCCGTCACATACGCTGCCACTCGCAACCTCAGCCTTTGGGCACGCGGCGAGAACCTGCTGGCAGAGAAGTACGAGATCAACCTCGGCTATCCCATGCCCCGTGCCACATTTATGGGTGGCGTCAGCGTAAAACTTTGAAAGAATAAAACAATAAAAGAATAAAAAAAATGGAAACAACAGCAAGACTTTACACATTGAATTTCGACGAGGTGAAGACCTACCTGTGGGCAACGGTATTCGTGGCCTGCAACCTGGTGCTGCCTCAAGTGTTTCATCTCATTCCTCAGGGCGGCATCATCTTCTCGCCGCTGTCGCTGGTCATCCTGGTCGGCGCCTATAAGTTCGGCTGGAAGACGGGCCTGTTGGCTGCCGTGCTCTCGCCGCTAGTGAATCATCTAATCACGGGTATGCCCGCCTGGGACGTGCTGCAGGTGATGACGCTGAAACTCGCCGTCCTCGCCCTCGTTGCCGGACTTGCCGCACAGCATTTCAAAACCGTTAGCCTGCCGCTACTCATTGGCGTCGTCCTTGTCAGCAAGGCCATCGGCTGCCTCGGCGAGCTACTCCTCACGGGCGGCATCGAGGCCACCATCGCCGACTTTACTATCGGCTGGCCAGGCCTGCTGCTACAGGTCATCGGTGCCTGGCTCATCTTGAAGTTCGTGCATTAACCAACCACACAAAAACACTAAACACTAAACAAGACGACAACATATCTATGAACAGACTTTTTTTCCTGTTGTTCTTTCTCACCGCCTCGCTCAGCGTCAGGGCGCAGATGGAGGACAGGCCCTTATCGATCAGCGGCCAGCTGCTGGATGCCGACACCAGAGAGCCCGTACAACTGGTCACTATCCAGCTGTTTGCGGCACCCGACAGCACCTTTGTAGGCGGCACCATCTCTGACGAGAAGGGCAATTTCAGCCTGCAGGCGCCGTCGAATGGCACCTATCGGCTGAAATTCTCCTTCGTGGGCTATCAGACGATGCAGCGCGAGGTGACGCTGCGGCGCAATCAGAATCAGGACTTGGGCGACCTGCTGCTCTCGCCCGATGCCATTACCTTGAAGGAGGCGGTGGTGACGGGTCGTGCGGCGCAGATTGTCGTGCGCAAGGACACATTAGTCTACAATCCAGAGGCTTATCGCACACCCGAAGGCTCGCCCATCGAAGAGCTCATTAAGCGGATGCCCGGCGCTGAGGTGGACGACGACGGCAATATCACCGTCAACGGCAAGAAAATCGAGAAGATCCTGCTCGACGGCAAGGAATTTATGCTGGGCGATGTGGAGACGGCGCTGAAGAACCTGCCCGTCTCGATTATCCAGAACGTGAAGTTCTACGACCAGCAGAGCGATCAGGCCCGCATCACAGGCATCGAGGACGGCAACAAACAGGCCGTGCTCGACTTCACCGTCAAGAAGGGCATGAACCGTGGCTATATGACCAACCTCGACCTGGGGGCAGGCACGAAACACCGCTATGCCTCTCGAGGCATGGGCTCGAGCTTTACCGACAAGATGCGCTTTGTGCTGATGGGCAACCTGAACAACAAGGAGGAGAATGCAGGCTGGTGGAACCGTCGCGGCCTGAACGCCCGTAAAATGTTGGGCACCAACCTCAACTACGACGACGGCAAGAAACTGAAGATGGACGCCTCGGTGCGCTGGAACCATCGCGACGGCGACAATGTCAACGAGAATGCCAGCGAGAACTTCTACTCGCAGACCTCACGCACCTTCTCCAACAGTAGCTCGTTCAGTTATTCGCGCAGCGACACCTGGAACGGCAACATCCGCGTGGAGTGGAAGCCCGACACGCTGACCAACATCCTCCTGCGTGCCAACGGCAGCATCGGCAATAACGACGGCATCTCGACCTCGGCCAACGCCACCTTCGACGACGATCCCTATCTTTATGTAGACGACCCGTTGGCCTCATTGGGCTCTTTGGCCCCATACCTCGTCAACAACAGTCAGAGCGCCAGCCTCAGCTACGGCGAGAGCAAGAATGCCTGGGGCATGTTGCAGTTCTACCGCAAGCTCAACCAGCGAGGCCGCAACGTCACCCTGCGCGTGGAGGGCTCGATGGGCGACAACGACAACCGCAATGCCTCAAACAATGAGGTGTGGCTGCACCGCGTAAAGAACGCTGCTGGTCAAGACTCCACCTATTTCACCTCGCGCTACAACACCACACCCGGCGACAATCATGGCTATGTGCTCAGCGCCCTCTACAGCGAGCCCCTCTGGAAGGGTGCCCACCTACAGTTCAACTATGAGCTGCACTACAATCAGAACAAGAGCGACCGACAGACCTACGACTTCTCACACCTCGACCAGAATCCCTTCGCAGGCATCACGCCCATCTATCGCGACTGGGACACATGGATTGGCGAGGAGAATCCACTCTTCTCTCTCTTCTCTCCACTCTCCTCTCACCTCGACAAGAACCTCAGCCGCTACTCCGAGTATAAGAACTACACCCACAACATCCGCCTCACCCTGCGCCACTATCAGGAGGAGTACGACTATAATGTGGGCTTCCTTGTGCAGCCGCAGCACTCAAACTTCATCCAGGACTATCGCGGCGTCTACGTCGACACCATCCGCAACGTGGTCAACCTCACGCCCACTATCGACTTCCACTACAAGTTCAGCGACCAGGAAAGCATCTGGCTGCATTATCGCGGCGACACCCGTCAGCCCGACATCACCCAGCTGCTCGACATCCGCGATGACTCCAACCCGCTTTACATCACGTCGGGTAACCCGGGCCTGAAGCCGCAGTTCACCAATTCGCTGAATGTCTACTACAACAACTACATCCAGAAGTACAAGCGCTCCATCGTGGTCTATGCCAACTACCACCACATCCGCAACTCTATCTCCAACCTCGTGCGCTACAATGCCGACACAGGTGGCAGTGAGTCGAGGCCCGAAAACATCAACGGCAACTGGAACGCCGACGGAGGCTTCACTTTCAATACCGCCATCGACACAACGGCCCATTGGAACATCGGCACCGACACACGCATACGCTATAATAACTATGTGAGCTACGTGTCTCAGAATAAAGCAGATGCGCAGAAGAATGCCACAAAGACCACAAACCTGAACCAACGCCTCAATGCCAGCTTCCGCAACGACTGGCTGGAGGTGACCATCGACGGCAGCGTACGCTATCAGCATTCGCGCAACGAGCTGCAGCCTACCGCCAACCTCGACACGTGGCGCTTCAGCTACGGCGGACAGGTGATGTTCCGACTGCCCAGCGGCTTCGAGATCTCCACCAACCTGCATGAGAACAGCCGCCGAGGCTACAACGACCCGTCGTCGAACACCAACGAGCTCATCTGGAACGGCCAGATATCCAAGACCTTCCTCAAGTCGAAGACGCTCGTCGTGGCCCTTAATTTCTACGACCTCCTCGGCCAGCAGTCGAACTACGAACGGTGGGTGAATGCCAGCGGCCGCAGCGATACCCGCTACAACAGCATCAACTCGTATGCCATGCTGCACGTGCGTTACCGCCTGAATATGTTTGGTGGCAAAGTCGATACCGAAGGCCGCTACGATAAGAAGTGGGGCAACAACGACCGCCGTCGCACTCGTTGATGTAGAAATAGTCGTAGATTAAAATTTACGTGTATTTTGCATAATAAAATTTGTGCATTTCAGGAAAGATAACTATATTTGCACGCAGAAGTTGATAAACATGAGAATGATTGATGACTTATAACTGATAGCTATGAAGGATTTTAATTACTACGCACCGACAGAGGTGGTGTTCGGAGAGCAGTCGGAGGAGCAGGTGGCTCAGCTAGTGAAAAAATATGGCGGCACGAAGGTGCTGGTGCACTACGGCGGCAAGAGCGCCGTCAAGTCGGGCTTGCTCGACAAGATATGCGGCCTGCTCAAAGAGGGTGGGGTGGAATTCGTCACCCTGGGCGGCGTGGTGCCCAATCCGAGGCTGTCGCTGGCCAAACAGGGCATCGAGCTGTGCCGTAAGGAGGGCATCGACTTCATCCTTGCAGTTGGCGGCGGATCGGTGATAGACTCTGCCAAGTGCATCGCCTACGGCGTGCCCTACGAGGGCGACGTGTGGGACTTCTATCTGGGGAAGGATCAGGCGAAGAAGATGCTGCCCGTGGCCTGCGTGCTCACCATCCCTGCTGCCGGCAGCGAGATGAGCGAGGCCAGCGTTATTACCAACGCTGACGGTGACATCAAACTTGGATATAGCAACAATCTCTCTCGCCCGAAATTCGCCATCATGAACCCGAGGCGCACCTTTACGCTGCCTCCCTATCAGACAGCTGCCGGCGTGACCGATATGATGATGCACACGATGGAGCGCTACTTTACGAAGGACGACGATATGGACATTACCACGGACATTGCCGAGGCGATGTTGCGTAGTATAAAGAATGCTGTATTCGCCGTGCTGAAGAATCCTGAGGACTACAGATACAGGGCTCAGATTATGTGGGGCGGCTCGCTGATGCATAACGGCTTGACGGGCTGTGGTGTTGCTGACGACTGGGCTACACACCAGCTGGAACACGAGCTCAGCGCGATGTTTGACGCCACTCACGGTGCAGGCCTTGCTGCCATTTGGCCCAGCTGGGCACGCTATGTGATGCACGAGAATTTGCGTCGCTTTGTGCGCTTCGCCGTCAATGTGATGGACGTTCCCAACGACTTCACCGACCCTGAGGGCACGGCGCTGAAGGGCATCGAGGCAATGGAGCGCTTTTATCACGCCATCGGTATGCCCATCAACATCCACGAACTTATAGGCCGTGACATCACTGACGAGGAGATCAAGGAGATGACACGCAAGTGCAGCCGCAACTACCAGCATACTTGCGGACAGCTGAAGGTGCTGCACGCTGAGGACATGGAGGCAATCTATCGGATGGCTAGATAACGGGAACGATAACGTTGACCTTAACGTTAACATTAACGATAACGAAAACGAAAACGAATGAAACGAATTCTTTATTCAGCTTTGTTGATAGTGTGCGTAGCACTTTTTCCGCAACAGCAGGCGCTGGCGCAAGACATCGAGGGCGAACAGGTATTTACTCTGACGAACAGCCGTGTAAGCATGGTTGTCAACGCTTCGAAGGGCGGCAAAATCCTGTCGCTGAAGTATCAGGACAAGGAGGTGCTGTCACAGTCGCGCTGGCCGGAGTCCTTTGGCAGTACGTTCTGGACCAGTCCGCAGAAGGAGTGGAATTGGCCGCCCGTGCCTGAGTTCGACAAGCAGGCCTACAAGGTGGTGGAGCAGCGCGACGACCGCCTGGTCATCACCAGCCCCGTGTCGCAGCGGCTGGGCCTCAGCGTGGGCAAAGACATCCAGGTGGAATATCCGCGTATGGGAGGAAAGGGCAATGAGCCTGCCTTCACCATTACCTACTCTATCAAGAATGAAGGCAGCGAGCCGCGCAGCGTGGCTCCGTGGGAGATTACTCGTGTGCCCAACGGCGATGGACTGATCTTCTTCGAGGCTCCTGTCGACAGCATCTGGCCTGCCGGCGTGATGACCTTCGAGGAGGCTCACGGCGCTGCCTGGTACAGGACCGACGAGGCGCCGCAGAATCGCAAGGTGAACGCCGACGGCACGGGCTGGCTGGCCTACTTTGCCGACGGATTGCTGCTGGTGAAGGAGTTTCAGGATCTGCAGGCTGGTGAGCCCGCCCCTGGTGAGGCCGAGGTGCAGGTGTATGTCAATCGCGGCAAGACCTACATCGAGCTGGAGAGTCAGGGAGCCTACACCCTGCTTCAACCCGGCGAGGAGCTAAAGTGGAGCGTCAGCTGGTATCTGCTGCCCGTTGACACCACCGCCCAACCCTCAGAGAAGCTGATACAAACGGTAAAGAACTATATTGAATAAGAAAGATATGAAGAGACTGATATTGACAATGGCTGTGGCGTGCGTCGCAGTGTGCGTGCAGGCCCAGATACGACGCAATCAGGTGGGCTGCTATCCCAATCAGGAGAAAATGATTGTCGTGGAGGGCGTGAATCCCTCGAGCAAGGTGCGTGTGAAGACACCCAATGGTCGCGTGGTGAAGCCGAAGAAGGTGCGCAAGGCCGTGTCGCCGTGGTCGGGGAAGACCCGCTATGTCGTTGACCTGAGCAACCTGACAGACGTCGGCCGCTATCAGGTCAGCATGGGCAAGGATACATGCACACTCACAGTGGACGAGCATCCTTACAGCGACATTGCCAAGGCCTCGCTGCGCCTCTTCTACCTCATACGGGCGGGTGTGCCCATCGAAATGGGCGGTGAATACAATCGTCCTGCTGGCCACCCCGACAACATCGTACTGGTGCATCCGTCGGCCGCCTCGCCGCTGCGTCCCGCTGGCACCATCATCAGCTCGCCCTATGGCTGGTATGACGCCGGCGACTATAACAAATATGTGGTGAACTCAGCGTTCAGCATCGGATTGATGCTGGCAGCCTACGAGCAGCTGCCCGACTATTTCGCCAATCTGAACACCAACATCCCTGAGAGCGGCAACCAGACGCCCGACCTGCTGGACGAGATGATGTTCAACCTGCAGTGGTTCTTCTCCATGCAGGACCCCTACGACGGCGGTGTCTACCACAAGCTGACGACACCCAACTTCGAGGCGTTCATCCTGCCCAAGGACTGCCGCCAGCCGCGCTTCGTGGTGCAGAAGACGGTGACGGCCACGCTCGACTTCTCCGCCGTGATGGCCGATGCAGCACGTCTCTACGAGCCTTTCAGTCAGGACTATCCCGGCTTCTCGGCACAGGCTGCCGCTGTGGCTGAGCGTGCCTACGCTTGGGCGAAGGCCAACCCCACGGCCTTCTATCATCAGGAACGCTTGAAAGACCCCGCCGTGACTACGGGTGCCTACGGCGACGGCAATGCCCGCGACGAATTCTTCTGGGCAGCCACAGCCCTCTACCGTCTGACGGGTAAGCAGCAATACCTTGATGACGCCCGTCAGTATCAGCCTACCGCCTTCACCACACCCACATGGGGCAACGTGGCATCGTTGGGTGCCTTCGAATGGCTGGCGGCAGGAGGCAAGACAGAGCTGTATGAGCCGATGCTGCAGCAGCTGGTGGCCTATTGCGACGATGCTGTGAAGGATGTGGACAAGTCGTGCTTCCAGTCGCCCTACGGCAATAAGAAGACCGACTTCGGCTGGGGCTGTCTGGCTGAATTCTGCTGCTGTCAGGCCATGGCGCTGCTCTACGCCGACCAGCTGACGGGTAAGCCCTACCGTGTCTTCGCCTTCGAGAACGCCGACTACCTGCTGGGTCGCAATGCTACGGGCTATTGCTACGTGACAGGCTTCGGCGACAAGAGCCCGATGCATCCCCACCACCGTATCTCAGAGGCTGACAATGTCGAGGCTCCCTTCCCCGGTATGCTCGTTGGCGGCCCCAATCCCGGACAGCAGGACAAGAGAGAGATGCCTACACCCTATACCTCGAATGAGCCCGATGAGAGCTACATGGACGTAATGCAGTCGTATGCCTCTAATGAAATTGCCATCAACTGGAACGCCTCGCTCGTGGCCTTCCTTTGCTGGCTCGACGCACTGAGACCTTAAAACCAAGATTATGAAGAAGATATTTTTGTTAATCATGCTGGTAGTGCCCATGCTGGCACAGGCTAAAGAGGTGACATCACCCAATAGCAATGTAAAGTTAAAATTTTGGGTGGATGACAAAGGCCGCCCCATGTATGAAATGAGCTACAAGGACAGACCTGTGGTGCTTCCCTCGCACTTAGGCTTGGAGCTGGCCCGTGACAAGCATGCGTCTATGGGCCTCAACGAGCGTGACCTGATGGACGGCTTCAAAATCGTGAAGGAAGAGACCAGCACCTTCGACGAGACGTGGCAGCCCGTGTGGGGCGAGACCCGCGACATCCGCAACCACTACGTCGAGTATGTTGCAACGCTGTCGCAACAATGGAAGCAGCCCGTTGTCACCGCCGGAGAGGGCGAGCGTGGCATGTATGAGGAGCTGCATGAGCGCACTATCCTCATCCGTTTCCGCGTCTACGACGACGGCATCGGCTTCCGCTATGAGTTTCCGCAGCAGAAGGACTTGAACTACTTCCTCATCCAAGATGAGCGCAGTGAGTTCCGCATGGCTGGCGACCACACTGCCTGGTGGCTGCCTGGCGACTACGACACACAGGAGCAGGAGACGCAGGAAACAAAGCTATCAGAGATTCGTGGACGTATGAAGGAGGCTGTGAACTGGGGCAACTCATCAGTGGCCGTCTTCTCACCCACAGGTGTGCAGACATCGCTGCAGATGAGGACGAATGACGGCCTCTACATCAATATCCATGAGGCTGCCTGCGCCGACTACGCCACGATGCATCTCGAACTGGTGGATGCCGAGACGAAGACGCTGACCACCGAGCTGGGTGGCGGCAGCAATGCCTACACACCCAACCCGAAACCCTCGCGCTATCCCTTGCCTGAGCCCTTCACATTCGTCAGTCATCTGACACCCGACGCCACAGGCCTGAAGGGCTGTATGCAGACGCCCTGCATGACACCTTGGCGCACGGTGATGGTCTCAGACGATGCACGCGACATGCTTTCGTCCAACCTCATCCTCAACCTCAACGAGCCTTGTGCCCTCGACGACACCTCATGGATTCACCCCACGAAATATTGCGGTGTATGGTGGGAGATGATCGTAGGTCGCGGCTCGTGGCACTACACCAACGACTTCCCCAGCATCCATCTCGACCAGATTGACTGGAGCAAGGTAAAACCCAACAGTACGCACAAGGCCAACAACGAGAACGTGAAGCGCTATATCGACTTCGCTGCGAAGAACGGCCTCGACGAGGTGCTGGTAGAGGGTTGGAATGTTGGCTGGGAGGACTGGGCTAATATGTGGAAGCGTGACGTCTTCGACTTCCAGACGCCCTATCCCGACTTCGATATCCAGATGCTCAACGACTATGCCCACTCCAAGGGCGTGAAGCTGTTGATGCACCACGAGACCTCGTCGTCGACGCAAAACTACGAGCGACACATGGAGAAGGCCTTCCAGCTGATGAACCGCTATGGCTACGACGCTGTGAAGACGGGCTATGTGGGCGACATCATCCCTCGAGGCGACCACCACTACTCGCAGTCGATGAACAACCACTACCTCTATGTCGTTAAGGAGGCCGCCAAGCACCATATCATGGTCAACGCCCATGAGGCCACGCGTCCTACGGGTCTCTGTCGCACCTATCCTAACCTCGTTGGCAACGAGAGCGCACGCGGCACAGAGTATGAAGCTTTCGGCGGCTCGCGTCCGGATCACACCTGCATCCTCCCGTTCACCCGTTTGCAGGGCGGTCCCATGGACTACACGCCGGGTATCTTCGTCACCAAGCTGAACACATGGAGTAACAACACCAGCTGGGCACGCATCACGCTGGCTGGCTCGCTGGCCCTCTACCTCACGATGTATTCACCCTTGCAAATGGCTGCCGACCTGCCCGAGAACTATGAGAAGTTCGACGACGCTTTCCAGTTCATCCGCGATGTAGCCTGCGACTGGGACGAGAGCATCTACCTAGAGGCCGAGCCTGCCGACTACATCACTGTGGCGCGTAAGGCTAAGGGCACGGACAACTGGTTCATTGGCGGCAAGTGCGACGAGAATGGCCACACCGCCGTGGTAAAGCTTGATTTCCTTGACAAGGGTCGCAAGTATGAGTGCACCATCTATCAGGATGCACCCAATGCCCACTACGAAACCAATCCTCAGGCCTATGTCATCACAAAGAAGACGGTGAAGGCCGGACAAACGCTGAAAATAAAGGAAGCCCCCGGAGGAGGCTTCGCCGTGTCGCTGAAGGCATTGTAGAAAGTATAGAAACACAATATAAATAAGGTGTGGCCTCAAGGAGGTCACACCTTATTTATTATTTAGCAAACGACAGATGATGCGGGCTGCTTCTTCAGGTGCCCGTTTGTCACCTAAACGCTGCCACACGTCGCTGTAGTCTTCCAGCATTTGACGGCGCTCCGGACTGTCATCTGGCAGGAGAACGGACAATTCTTTCTCGATATTCTCGGCAGAGAAAGTATCGACCACCAGCTCCTTCACCACTTCGCTGTTAGCAATAAGGTTGACTAACGACACATATTTCACCTTCAGCAGCTTTTTGCGCAGCCATTTGAAAAACCAATGCGGTCTCGTCTCGTAGCACACCACCTGCGGCACGCCGAAAAGGGCCGTCTCCAAGGTGGCAGTGCCGCTGGTGACAAGAGCAGCATGAGCCTTCGATAGCAGGTCATAGGTCTTATTGAAGACAATGCTGACCTTGTGTCCCTCCATGAATGGTTTGTAGTAGTCGGCATCGATGCTCGGAGCGCCGGCAATGACAATCTGATAATCATTGCTGTATTTGTCGGTCACTTGTAGCATAGCCGGCAGATTGGCCTTGATCTCCTGACGACGCGAGCCGCAAAGAATGGCAATTGTCTTACGTGAAGAATCCTCTCTTGACTTTTCACTTTTCAGAAACTCCCTTACCTCATCCGCTGTCGGGTTGCCCACATAGTGAATGGGGCAGTGGTGCTTCTTCTCAAAGAAATCTATTTCGAAGGGAAGGATGGAGAAGAGCTCGTCCACATCGCGCTTGATATTCTTGATGCGGTATTCCTTCCAGGCCCAGATTTTCGGTGCGATGTAATAATAGATAGGTGCGATCGCGTTCTTCTTGATGTATTTGGCAATCTTCAGATTGAAGCCAGGATAGTCGACGAGAATAACGACGTCGGGTAGACAAGCTTGGATGTCCTGCTTGGCATGCCGCATGTTCTTGAGAATGGTTGGCAGATGCAGGATGACAGGTACAAATCCCATATAGGCCATCTCACGATAATGCTTCACACGAGTGCCGCCAGCCGCCAGCATCTCGTCGCCGCCGTAGAAACGGAACTCCGCGTCGGCATCATGCTTCTTCAGCTCTGTCATCAGGCGCGAGGCGTGCAAGTCGCCCGATGCCTCTCCAGCTATCAAGTAGTATTTCAAGAGACCTGAGAATTAAGATTAGTGAATTGGGATTCAAGAGTTTCCATCGCTTCATAGGCAGTGACGTCCATATGGGTAGGAGTGATAGCCACGTAGCCGTTGTCCAAGGCCCAGCGGTCGGTGTCGGTAGCTTCCGGCTCATCGTCGTGATAGTGGCCTACCATCCACCAGTAATCGTAGCCGCGGGGGTGGTGGCATTTCGTCACCTCGTTGAGCCAGGAGCCGAGGCCCATGCGGCACACTTTCACGCCCTTATAATTCCCGGTGAGGCTTGGGAAATTGATATTCAAGCAGACACCCCTCGGCAGACCTTCCTTCAGCACCTGAGCAGTGAAGCGTTCCACATAGGGACGCATGGGGTCGAAATTGGCGTCGGCGCTATAGTCGCAGATAGAGTAGGCCACAGAGGGAATATGTTTCATACAACCCTCCATCACCACGCCCATCGTGCCGCTGTAGTGAGTGTTCACCGAGGCATTGTCGCCGTGATTGATGCCGCCGATGACGATGTCGGGTCGGCGCGGAACAATCTCGTGCAAGGCCATCTTCACACAATCGACGGGTGTGCCGTTGCATGACCATATCTCCGCGCCATCGCTCTTTTCGCGTAGGGTGAGCGTCAACGGCGTTGTGGCCGAGAAAGCGCAGGCGTAGCCCGATCGGGGCCCGTCGGGGGCACAAACGATGACGTAGCCCAAATGTTTGACCATATCGATGAGGCTACGGATTCCTTTAGCCTGATAGCCGTCGTCGTTGGAAATGAGAATCAGCGGACGTTCCATTTTTGTGAATGTTTAATGCTAAATGCCTATTGCCAAAGGCTAATTGCTAAAAACTTAAAAAGGCAGCCAGGTCTTGATGGCCTGACTGCCTCGTTGGTGGTAGCGGGAGCCGGGATTGAACCGGCGACCTCATGATTATGAATCATGCGCTCTAACCAGCTGAGCTATCCCGCCAACAACCTTTATCGGTTAAGCGGGTGCAAAGGTACTGTTTTTCGCCTAAACGCAAAAATGTAGGCAAGAGAAATTGCTTGCCGTTAACTTTATTTAGGATTTGCCCTGCAAAAAAAATCCTTTTCTTGGCATGTATTCTCATTATTTTTTGTAATTTTGCGCCATATTAAATACCTGACCTGATGAATACAAAGAAACAGAGACTGGAGCTGGAATATCCGCTGAACGCCCGCAAGCCGGACATCCTGTGGACATTAATGAGCACCGATCACGGGTTGGAGCGGTGGATAGCCGACCGCGTGAACGAGGCCAATGGCGTGATGGAAATGACGTGGGGAGATCTGTGGGGCGAGCATCATACGATGAGCGCACGTATCATGGAACGTGAAAAAAACAGCCACATCAAGTTGAAATGGTTAGATGACACCGACCCTGATGCCTACTGGGAGATGCGCATAGGCCGCAGCGAATTGACAGAGGAGGTGTGCCTTTGTGTCACCGATTTCTCTCTGCCTGACGACATCGACGACCTGCACGACCTTTGGGACGGCAACCTGGAGCGCCTCCATCAGTCCAGCGGTCTTTGATTTTGACATAAAAACAGGAAAAGCACCTTTTGCAGGTGCTTTTCTTTAAATGATTCGTCTAATTCGAGTCATTTGTATTCGTTCCCGTTTATTTAATCACGACTGCTTTACCATTCTTGATATAGAGTCCCTTTGCTGGCTGAGACACACGGCGGCCCTGCATGTCGTAATAATAGTCGTTGGTTATTGGCTCACGGTGATTGGTGTCGATGCCTACCGTCTTGCCATCATCGACTATGCTGATGTCGTCGACGACGAGGATATATTGGTTATTGCAGTTGAAATGACGGATGGCTACATATATCTTCTGATTGGCATAGGCTCCCAGGTCGGCTGTATAGTAATGCCAGGTACCAACGTGTCTTGGCGCTTCCTGTCTGCCACCGACGAATTCACGCGATCCTGTCAGCGTCCATTCTCGTACCGATACAAAGTTGTTGGCAACGGGAGTTCCTGTAGAAACGAAAACACCGAAATGATCAGCAGCATAGGTGGCATCGACAGCGGCGGCCCAGAAACTGATTTTGCAACCTGTCGAAGGCCTGATCTGTGGTGAGACAAGATATTCGTTGGGTGTCAGGGCACCGACGCCGTTGATGTAAGAACCGCTGCACACAGCATTGCTGCCGGTGTGATACCAGTTAAGTGTCATATCGGCATAGAAAGTCCATGTGGAGGGAATGGCACTTGTCAGCGTCCATGTGTATCCGTCATTATTGCCGTCAATGACGGTCCAGCCGTCTAAGCCGTTTTCAAAGTCCCATTCTTCGGCTTTCACTCCCGTTGCAGCAAGTAGTGCGACGAGAAACAGAAAAAGCTTCTTTTTCATTAAATGTGTTGCCATATTTGTTGTTGGGTTAATTGAAACTGCGGCAAAGATACAAAAAAAATCAAATAATCAGTTGTTTTTGGCGAAAAATATTTCAAAAATGCGTAACTTTGCACCTCGAAAGAAATGCTCGGAATAAAGAAGCTCGATATATTTATCGCCAAACAGTTCGGACTGCTGTTCGTGGCCACGTTTTTCATCTGCCAGTTTGTGCTGATGATGCAGTTTTTGTGGCGCTATATCGACGACCTGATCGGCAAGGGTCTGACGATGGACGTTCTGGCGCAGTTCTTCTGGTATATGGCGCTGATGCTGGTGCCGCAGGCCTTCCCGTTGGCCATCCTGCTGAGCTCGCTTATCACCTACGGTAACTTGGGCGAATCGTCAGAGCTGACAGCCATTAAGTCGGCTGGCATCTCGCTGCTCCAGTCGATGCGTAGCATCATCATCATCGTCATTCTCATTACTGGTGTGTCTGTCTTTTTCCAAGAGAAGATAGGCCCTGACGCCAATAAGAATCTGACGCAGCTGCTCGTCTCGATGAAGCAGAAGAGTCCTGAGCTGGAGATTCCCGAGGGTGTGTTCTACGATGGCATCCCCAACACCAATCTCTATGTGCAGAAGAAAGACCTGACGACGGGCAAGCTCTATGGTATGATGATCTACCGACAGAGCGGCTCGTATGAAGACCAGGCCATTATCCTGGCCGACTCGGGTATGATACAGTCGACGGCCGAGAAGAAGCACCTGCTGCTGACGCTATGGAGCGGCGAGTGGTTTGAGAACATCAAGCAGCAGGATATGGTGAAGTCTGCAGAGGTGCCCTATCGTCGTGAGACCTTCGCCTATAAGCAGATATTGCTCGACTTCGACGGCGAGTTCAACCTGGCCGACGCCGCCTCCCTCTCGGGCAATGCGAAGGCGAAGAGTTCGAAGCAGATCCTGCACGACCTCGACTCCATCCGCATAGCCAACGACAGCGTGGGTCACCGATTCTATTGGGAGGCTCGGCAATACTGTATGGCGGAGCCCCGACTCACCCATGACGACTCTCTGCGAATGGCGGTGACGCTGGATCAGGGCAAGATACCCAATGTGGATTCCATCTTCAGTTCGCTGAGCGGAGATGTTCGACGTGAGGTGACCAAGGCTGCTGCCCGACAGGCACAGACGACGTTGGCTGACGTGTCGATGAAGGCCGAGATGGCCAAGTACAATTTCCGTCAGGAGCGCATGCACGAGATTGAGCTCATTGGCAAGTATACGCTGGCCCTGTCGTGTATCATCTTCTTCTTCATCGGCGCACCCCTTGGCGCTATCATCCGTAAGGGCGGTCTGGGCCTGCCCGTCATTATCTCGGTGCTGGTGTTCATCGTCTATTACATCTTCGACAATAGCGGCTATCGCATGGCACGTGACGACAACTGGACGGTATGGTTCGGCAAGGGCATCTCCATGATGGTGCTGACACCGCTGGCTGTCTTCTTTACCTACAAGGCCAACAACGACTCGACGGTGTTCAATATGGATGCCTATCGCTTGCTCTTCCGTCGTATGCTGGGCTTGCGGATGAAGCGTAACATCGTGGCGAAGGAAGTCATCATCAACGATCCCGACTATAGCGCTGACAGCCTCCAGTTAGCAGACATCAATACTGAGATTGATACCTACAGCCAAGAGCACCACCTGCTGCGCTGGCCCAATCCTATCAAGGTGTTCTTCCGTCCAGGCGACGACCGTCAGATTATCGACATCAGCGAACGCTTGGAGACCGTCATCGACGACCTGTCGAACTCTCGCGACAAGCAGACGTTGCACCTGCTGAACCAATATCCCGTCTTGGCCACCCACGCACATACAAGGCCCTTCCGCCAGCGCTGGCTCAACGCCCTGACGGGTATCATCCTGCCTTTGGGCATCTTCTTCTATATCCGTATGCTGCGCTTCCGCGTCCGTCTATATAAAGACTTGAAGACTATCGAGAAGACCAGCAACGCTATTATTGACGTGACGAAAAGTAGTAACGAAATAACGAACAATGACTGAAAAACTATCTACAATAGATGCGGCCCTTGACGACTTCCGTAATGGCAAGTTCGTCATCGTGGTGGACGACGAAGACCGCGAGAACGAGGGCGACCTCATCTGTGCCGCAGAGAAGATCACTCCTGAGATGGTGAACTTCATGCTGAAATATGCCCGTGGCCTGCTCTGTGCTCCCATCACCATCAGCCGCAGCAACGAGCTGGACCTGCCCCATCAGGTGCAGGATAACACGTCGCTCTTAGGCACGCCCTTCACCGTCACCGTCGACAAGATTGAGGGCTGCACCACGGGTGTGTCAGCCCACGACCGTGCCGCCACTATCCGGGCATTGGGCGATCCCGCCTCGACGCCGCAGACCTTCGGCCGACCAGGTCATGTCAATCCCCTCTATGCCCAGGACAACGGTGTGCTGCGCCGCTCAGGCCACACCGAGGCTGCCATCGACCTCTGCAAGCTGGCCGGCCTCTATCCTGCCGGTGCATTGATGGAGATTATGAACGACGACGGCACGATGGCACGTATGCCGCAGCTCATCGACTTTGCCCGTGAGCACGACATGAAGATCATCACCATCAAGGACCTCATCGCCTATCGTCTGCAGCAGGAGTCGCTCATTGAAGTGGGCGAGGAGGCCGATATGCCCACTCAGTACGGGCACTTCCGCATCATCCCCTTCCGTCAGAAGGTGGGTGGACAGGAGCATTTCGCTCTGATCAAGGGTACGTGGAAGGAGGATGAGCCCATCCTCGTGCGCGTACATTCTTCTTGTATGACGGGCGATATCCTCGGCTCGAAGCGCTGCGACTGTGGCGAACAGCTGCATCATGCCATGCAGAAGATTGAGGAAGAGGGCAAGGGAGTCGTCGTCTATATGCAGCAAGAGGGTAGGGGCATCGGCCTGATGAACAAGCTGGCCGCCTATAAGCTGCAGGAGGAGGGCTACGACACCGTCGACGCCAATCTCTGTCTGGGCTTCAAGGCCGACGAGCGTGACTATGGCTGTGGTGCACAGATGCTGCGCTATCTGGGCGTGCACAAGATGCGCCTGATGACCAACAACCCCGTGAAACGTGTGGGTTTGGAGGCCTACGGGCTGGAGATCGTGGAGAATGTGCCTATAGAGGTTACACCCAACGAGTACAATATCAAATACCTCAAGACGAAGCAGCAGCGCATGGGCCATACCCTGCACCTCTGATTCCTGACTACGGATTTTCTAATTTAACGAATTACCTTAATAACAAACAAACCATGAAAAACTGTCCTAAATGTGGTGCTAGTTATGAAGACGATGCACTGTTTTGTGAGAAATGCGGCTCGTCCCTGGCGGGCCTTGGAAGAGTCATCCAGATGGATGAAGCAGGTGAAGAAGCAGAGACTGTTCAGGAATCTGAGGACACTTCGTCAACGGTGATGGCAGAACCGCAAGATTCAGACGATGCGCCTTCTACTGTGATGGCTGCTGGACACACTGAGCAAAAGCCTGCCAAGAAGAAAGGCAGCAAGAAGGGCCTGATCTGGACACTGGTCATCCTGCTCCTGCTGGGTGCACTGGGTGGCGGCGGCTACTATCTCTACTCCGAAGGCATGCTTGACGACATCCTGGGAACACATCAGAAGAAGGCTGCTGTGGACGATGAGGATGACGAAGACGATGAAGACGACATGGACGAAGACTCCGATGACGACGATATGGATATGTATGAAGATGATGGTGACGAAGACGTGAGTGACACGGAAGAGGCCGCCATTGAAAATGTCGCCATCGAAGAGCCTGTGGTGGATGAACCTGCCGTACCTGCTCCCCGTCAGGAGACACCGGCCCCTCGTCAGGAGACACCGGCTCCTCGCCAGGAAACGCCGACTCCTCGCCAGCAGACGCCGACACCCCGTCAGGAGACACCTGCACAGCCTGTCCAGCAGCAGACACCAGCACAGCCCGTACAGCAAACACCTACACCTCGCACGAATGTGACACCTGTCACACCGCCGCAGCCCTCGGTGACCTACGTGACTGTCACCTCCAATATCCCAAGGGCTATGATCATCATCGACGGCGTGGACGTGGGCTGGGCTCCCTGGAGCGGCGAGCTGACACCAGGCATGCACACCTTTGCCATGAAAGCCAAGAACAAGGAAAAGCTGAGGACGTCGGACTTCACATTGAACATCACAGGACGGAGCATGACGGTGCCCATCAATGTGCCCGACCCGTCCGTCTTTGAGTGATGGCAGGTTGACATACTGTCAAGCAAAGACGGGTAAAAAATGAAAAAAATGACAAAATCTTTCGCTGGGAAGAAATAAATGCGTACCTTTGCACGTTGAAACTATACAAAACGAAATTACAGAATGGCACAACTATCTAATCGCTTGCAGCGCCTGGCCCCTTCGGCCACATTGGCTATGTCGCAGAAGAGCGCCGAGATGAAGGCGCAGGGCATCGACGTCATCAACATGAGCGTCGGAGAACCCGACTTCAACACACCCGACCATATCAAGGAGGCAGCGAAGCAGGCTATAGACCAGAACTACTCGCGCTACTCACCCGTTCCCGGCTATCCTGAGCTGAGAAAGGCCATCGTGGAGAAGCTGAAGCGTGAGAACGGGCTGGACTATCAGACGAGCGAGATTCTCGTTTCCAATGGTGCCAAGCAGAGCGTATGCAATACGGTGATGGCGCTGGTCAACCCGGGCGAGGAGGTGATCATCCCTGCTCCCTACTGGGTCAGCTATCCGCAGATGGCGCTGCTGGCGGGGGGAACGCCCGTCTTCGTCAATGCCACCTTCGAGCAGAACTTCAAGATGACACCCGAGCAGCTGGAGGCCGCCATCACGCCGAAGACGCGCCTGCTCATCCTCTGCTCGCCCAGCAATCCTACAGGCTCTGTCTATAATAAAGAGGAACTACGCGCGCTCGCGAACATTATATTAAAGCATGACGACATCTTCGTCCTGGCTGACGAGATCTACGAGCACATCAACTATGTGGGCCACCACGAGTCGATAGCCCAGTTCCCCGGCATGAAGGAGCGTACCATCATCGTCAACGGCGTCAGCAAGGCCTACGCCATGACGGGTTGGCGCATTGGCTATATCGCTGCACCTGAGTGGATTGTGAAAGGCTGCAACAAACTGCAGGGACAGTACACCAGCGGCCCATGCTCAGTAAGCCAGAAGGCTGCCGAGGCCGCCTATGTGGAGAGTCAGCTGTGTGTCGAGGAGATGCGGCAGGCCTTTGAGCGGAGGCGTGACCTCATCGTCAGTCTCGCCCGTCAGATTCCCGGCTTGGAGGTGAATGTGCCCGAGGGCGCCTTCTACCTCTTCCCCAAGTGCAGCTCGTTCTATGGCAAGACTGCGGTTGACGGTTCACCCGTCAACAACTCCACCGACTTGGCCATGTACCTGCTGAAGGAGGCCCATGTGGCTACCGTCGGCGGCGATGCTTTCGGCGATCCCGACTGCTTCCGCATGAGCTATGCCACCAGCGATGAGAACATCCGTGAGGCCATCAAGCGTATCGCCGAGGCCCTCGGCAAACTGAAATAAAGAAAAAATAACACGTTAAACGTTGTTAAATCCTTACGAAGTACACTTTTTTGTGTTATCTTTGTCGCGCAATATGCCGTAGGCAGTGGCCTGTCGGCAGTTTGCCGTGGCGTAACTATCAACAATAAGCAACTTTACAATTAATCTATTTAATAACTTAAAAAAACAAAAAGATTTATGGAAGCTACACAGAAAGCTGCTCCTAAGCAGCAAGAAAAGAAAGCCCCTAAGGCTAAAGGTACAAGCAGCATCGGTATCAAGGATGCAATCTGGGTGATTGTCATCTGCGCTATCATCGCATTCTGCAACTTCTTCTTCAATCTGGGCAGTCCCAGCAACTTCGTTGATGGTGACACAGAGGGAAGCCCCGCCAACATCTGGGGTACCATCTTCAAGGGCGGTGTCATCGTGCCTGTGATCCACACCCTGTTGCTCACCGTGCTGTTCATGGCTGTTGAGCGTGTCATCGCTCTGAGCAAGTGCATCGGTAAGGAGAAGCTCGCCACCTTCGTTGGCAAAGTGAAGAAGAACCTGAAGGCTAAGGATTTCGACGCCGTTCTGAAGAACTGCGACTACCAGGGTGGTTCTGTGGCCAACGTCGTCCGTGCTGCCGTTATGGCTTACAAGGAGGCTGACGCTGCTACCGGCATTAAGAAGGAAGTGAAGCTGGCCCGCATCCAGCAGGCTCACGAGGAGGCTATCGCCGTTGAGATGCCTACCCTCACAATGAACCTTCCCATCATCGCCACTATCGTTACGCTGGGTACTCTTACCGGTCTGCTCGGTACTGTGGTAGGTATGATCAAGTCGTTCCAGGCTCTGGCACAGGGCGGTGGCGGTGACTCCGTCGAGCTGTCAGCTGGTATCTCTGAGGCTCTGATTAACACGGCCTTCGGTATCGGTACTTCTTGGCTCGCTGTGGTGTCCTACAACTTCTTCACCAACCGCATCGACAAGATTGCCTTCGCATTGGACGAAATCGGTTATTCAATCGCACAGACCTACGCTGCAACTCACACCGACGAAGCTTAATTTTCCGCATAGTCTAATCTAAAAACCATTTACGACTATGGCTAAGTTGAAAGTTAAGAAAAGCGACGTCTGGATCGACATGACTCCTATGTCGGACGTGATGGTGCTGCTGCTGACGTTCTTCATGCTGAGTGCAAACTTCGTGAAGAATGAGGTGGTGAAAGTCACGACCCCGTACTCGGAGACCATGGCCAAGGTGCCTTCAACGGCTACCCTCGACATCACTATCGACCCTGAGGGAAGGGTGTTCCTTGCCACAGATAAGACCGTGACGATGTCAAAGGCCCTGGATCAGATGTTGACCGAGAGAGGCGTCACGCTCACAAAAGAGCAGAAAGAGGCTTTTCTGCAGGAGACGCAGATAGGTATCCCCGTCAAGCAGCTGCCTGAGTTCCTGACCAAGAATCATGAGGATCAGGTCAAGCTGATGAAGGCTGCGGGTATTCCTACCGATAGTCTCAAGGATAGCAGAGAAGACCAGATGAGTGAATTCCAGCTCTGGGTGAAAGCTCTCAAGAAAGGATACAAGGATTGGTACAACGAGCAGGACGATGCCACGAAGGCTTCCGCAGCCGACAAGCTTGAAATCTGCATCAAGGCCGACGCCTCAGCTCCCTACATCACCTTCAAGCAGGTGATCAACGAGCTGCAGGATATCACTGAGAGCCGCTACAAATTGGTTACACAGTATAAAAAATCGGACGAATAACTATGGCTAAGAAAAAAGAAAGCAAGCAGAAAAAGATGAATGTCCGCGTCGACTTCACGCCGATGGTGGATATGATGATGCTTCTTATTACGTTCTTCATGCTGTGTACCTCACTGGCAAAGCCCCAAGCTATGCACCTTACCATGCCTGCCAAGGACCAGAACCTGACGGCTGACGATAAGGATAAGGCCAAGACCGACCAGATGGTGACCATCTACCTGGGTGCCAACGACAAGATCTACTACTATATGGTAGACCGCAAAGAGCAGTTCGGCGACCCCCAGTTCCTGAAGGAGACCACCTACGGCAAGGCTGGTATACGCGAAGTTCTCAGAAAGCATAAGGTAGCTCCTACGGGAGTGCTGATGGATGCCAAGAAGCAACTGCAGGCCTGGTACGACAAACAGCCCAAGGCCCAGAAGGAGCTCAGCGACTCCATCTACGACCGCGCATTGATCATGATTAAGAAAGGCCATACCAGCATCGTGAGCAACAACGATCTGAACAAGGCTGAGTACAATCGCGTGGATGCTGAGATGAAGAACAAGAACGAAGATGTCAACAGAATGGAGCCGGTGCTGTCTATCAACATCAAGCCCGCCGACCAGTCGACCTACGACAACCTCGTCACCATCCTCGACGAGATGCAGATCTGCTGCGTGGGTAAGTATGTGATTGACAACATCAACGAAAAGGACACCCAGATTCTGGAAGGCGCTGGTGTCGATCTGTCCAAGTAACTCTCAATGTTAACAATTAAACACTGAAAAGAACTATGTCAAAGATAGATCTACTTGACCAGAAATGGATTGACCTCGTCTTCGAAGGTAAGAACGAGGCCTACGGTGCTTATCAGATTCGCCGCGACACAGGCAAGCGAAACCTCATGGGACTCTTGCTGATGTTGCTCGGTATAGCTGTCATCTGGGGTGGTGCCATGGGTATCTCCAAGGTGTCAGAGGCCATCGCTGCTTCAAAGGAGCATGAGACCGTGGTCGAGCTCGAGGCAGTAGAGGAGGAAGTACCTGAGGAGGAAGAGATTGAAGTCGTCTACCAGGAAGAGGAGCTTGAGCAGCTCGTCGAGCAGGAGGAGGTGATGAACTCTGAGAAGTTCACAGCCTACGAGGCCGACGATGAGGTGAAGCCCGAAGACCAGACGAAGACACAGGACGAAATGGCCGAGAGTACAACGGCTGTGGGTGCCCTCGACTTCGATCAGGGTAGCGATGAGGCAACACACGTGTTGCAGCTGGACGAAAAGGTAGTGGACAAGAAGCCCGAGGTCGTCGAGGAGCAGAAGATCTTCGACGTCGTGGAGCAGCAGCCCACATTCCCCGGCGGTGACCCCCGCGTATGGATTGGCAACAACATCCACTATCCTCCTGTGGCTGAGGAAAACGGCGTGCAGGGAACGGTGGTCTGCCAGTTCGTGGTCGAGACCGACGGCTCCATCAGTAACGTCACCGTGGCTCGCGGTGCCGACCCCTCGCTCGACAAGGAGGCCGTTCGCGTCATCAAGTCGATGCCGAAGTGGGTGCCTGGAAAGCAGAACGGTCGTGCAGTACGTGTGAAGTACACCATCCCCGTGAAATTCCAACTCCAGTAAAGCACAGACATGAAAACATCATTCAACGTAACTGTTGGATTGACACTCTTAATCGTATTAGGCTTGCTCCCATCATGTGGGGGCAAGTCTAATTCTGACGTTAACAAGAAACCCTATGAAGAGGTGGCCAAGTTCCTTGTTGCCGACGAGAGCCTCAGCCCAGTCATCAACGAAGAGCTCGACGCCTATCGCATGAGGCGTAAAGACCTGAAGATCGATACCCTCTACACCAACGAATACGATGCCGTGGACTTGCTCGTAAAGCGTGAGACATGGATCGCCTTCACCACGCGTCAGCTGACGCCCAACGAAAAGCAAATCCTCAGCGATAGAGGCCTCAAGCCCAATGTGATGCCCCTGGCATACGACGGCATGGCACTCATCGTCAACAAGAATAACCCCGACAGCATCATTGCTGCCAACGACTTCGCTCGCATCATCAGCGGCGAGATCAGCTGCTGGAACGAGATCGACCCCTCCTTCCCCGCCGACACCATCCGCGTGGCCTTCGACAATCCCAAGTCGGCTACCTACCGCTTCTGCAGCGACTCCATCCTCCGCAACAAGGAGATGAAGACCGTGGGCAACATACGTGCCGTGCAGACCAGCCGACAGGTCATCGACTATGTCGAGAACCACCAGGACGCCATCGGCATCATCGGCAGCCTGTGGCTCAACGACCAGCGCGACACCACCAATGCCGTCTACGGACGCGACATCCGCGTGCTCAAGGTGAGCAAGGGCGACGTCGCCACACCCACCAACAGCTACGACCCGTCGCAGTATAACATCGCCTACGACAACTACCCCTTCATCCGCACCATCTATGCCATCGTCACCGACCCCAGGTCGCAGGGCGAGGCACGCGGACTGGGCAATTTCTGCATCCTCCCCGACGGCCAGCTGGTGTTCTTCCATGCCGGACTCTTCCCCGCACGGGCAGAATATTCCGTCAGAGATGTCATCATCCATTAAACCATTGTTCCTGATCAGCAGTCAAAGCAACAGATAAGGACCCCTCGTCAGGACAGTAAATACACACCAAGAGAGAACATTAACACGAAGTCAAACACATTAAAAGAGAAAGTTATGAAACAGATTAAATATTTATTCGTAAGCGCCCTGCTGATGGGTTTCAGCACGGCTGCACTGGCACAGGACGGCACAGCTGCCGACATCGCTGCCGTAAAGAATCTTATCAAGAGTAAGCCTGCTGACCTCAGCAAGCAGATGAACAACTTCTACAAGAAGAACAAGAAGAATGCCGACAATCTCGTGGCATTCGGACAGGCCTTCCTCGAAGTACAGGACACCGCCAACGCAGCCATTGCCGCTCAGAAGGCAATCGAGGCTACCAAGGGCAAGTGCGCCAATGCCTACATGCTGCTGGGCGACATCGCCGTGCTGGCCGACAATGGCGGCAAGGCTGCCCAGAACTATGAGATGGCCATCCTCAACGACCGCAACCTCGTGGAGGCCTATCGCAAGTATGCCACCATCTATCGTAAGATCGATCCAGAGGGAGCAGTAGCCAAGCTCGAGGAGCTGCGCCAGGTGCGTCCCGACTATCCCGTCGACGGACTCATCGGACACATCAGCTACATCTCACAACGCTACTCCACCGCTATGGACGCCTTCTCACGCATCCCCCTCGACCAGCTCCGCAAGAACGACTACATAGAGTATGGCTTCTGCTGCTATCTGGCCAAGAAGTACGAGAAAGGCCTCGAGGTCGTCACCACAGGCCTGCAGAAGTTCCCCCAGGATGCCACGCTGACACGTCTGGCCCTCTTCTGTGGCACCGAGACCGGCAAGTTCCAGGATGCCATCGGCTATGCTGATGCACTCTTCAACAAGCTCCCCAAGGACAGCGTCAACCTCTCCGAGCTCGACTACCTCAACTATGGCAACGCCCTCAGCGGCAACAAGCAGTTCGAGGAAGCCATCAAGCAGTATCAGGAAGGTTTGAAGTTCGAGCTCGACGACCCCTCCGGCCACGCCAACACCTATGCCGCCATGTCCGAAGCCTACAAGGGCCTCGAGGACTATCCCAACGCCATTGAGACCTACAAGAAATACCTCGACCTGAGCAAGGAAGTCTCCGCCAACGACTATGCAGGCCTCGGCACGCTGGCCATGCGCTATGCCCGCTCGCTCGCCGTCGACGAGACCAACACCGCCCTCACCGATGCCGACAAGGCCGCACAGAAGCAGGCCCAGCTCGACGCCTTCAAGAACGCCGACCAGATCTACGTCGACCTCATCGAGAAGTTCCCCTCAGTCAAGGCCTATGGACTCTACCAGCGCGGTATGGTCAACTCCAACATCGACGCCGACATGAGCCAGGGACTTGCCAAGCCCTTCTTCGAGGAAGTCATCAGTCTGCTCAACGAGCAGGAAGAGCTCGACGCACAGGGCAAGCGCTATCTCGAGACCAGCTATCGCTACCTCATGTCCTACAACTATCAGGTGAAGAAGGACAACAAGGCAGCCCTCGAGTGCGCCCAGAAGATTCTCGAGATCAAGCCCGAGGACGAGGGCATCAAGCAGGTCGTCGAGACCCTGAGCAAGTCCGTGAAGTAACAACATTTCGTTTCCCTCATACAGCGCTGGTTTTCATCCGAAAGCCAGCGTTTTTTCTTCGTGTCACAAAAAAGCCCCCGAAATTGGGGGCTAAACGTACTATCGTACTAAGTACTTTCGTAAGTTTCATAGAAAATCCACCTTCATCTGGTTCATTCCGGGGTTGCGGCAAATCCTGAGGAAGAGGGTGTTTTCCTCCATGTTGAGCTGCAGCTGGTCGAAGCTGACCCCTTCCTTGTGCCATTTGTTGAAGATATGGCCTATCAGCATGCCGATGACGAAGGGCTTGTCGGCCTTGAGCTTGAAGGAGAGGGGCGTCTCTCCCTTCACCGTGAACAGCTCGCCCAGCTCGTCTTTCAGGCTGTTGAGGTGGGAGCGCGCCACCGGGGTGTCTTTGGTGTATCCCATCGCTTACAGGTTGATGGCTATTTTCTCATACACGCCGCGCTCTACCCGCTTGACGAATCCTGCCTTTATCCAGCGGTCTATCTGCGTCCCGGCAGCATTGCTCGAGATATGCGCCTCTTGCTCTACATCCTTAATGCTGAACTTCCTGGGCAGGTTGTTATAGGAGAGGGTGTTGAACGTTCTCTTGGGGCGCGGCTTCATGTCGCGCTTGGCATTCTCCCACGACTCCTGCAGCTGACGGCCGAAGAAGAAGTCCTGCCAGTAGATGATGGCATCGTAGATGAGGGAGGCGAAGTCGAGGTCGCTCTTCTCTACTTTGACCACCTTCATCACATCGGCTTCTTTCTTCTTTTCCGCTTCTGTGATGGCACGGGCCATGATCCTCGGCACGGTGAACCAGATGGCATAGAATACGGCACGCTTGCGCAGATAGTCGAGCACTTCGTCGCCCTCCAGCTCGGCCTGTGAGGCTGACTCTTCGCAGAGGTTGTAGACGTGGTCGACGAGTTTCTTGATGGGCAGCTCGCCCTGCAGCTTGTCGAACTTAAAGGCCCATTGCTGCAACTTGCAGCGCTTCTCGTGGTTGAGGTTGCGGTTGCCCCTGGCTATCATCTTATACTTGTTCGACACCATCTTGAAGATGGCCAAGCGCGAGCACAATCCGTCGTTGACGTTCCTTGGGGTGATCTTCCTCGCCAGCGAGATGGGGGTGCCCGACACGACGCTGTTGTAGAAGATCTGCAGGTTGTCGTTCACCGAGTCGTTGTTGGCGAAGTCCACGCCCGTGTACTCGTTGTGGAAGGCCTTCAGCTCGATGTCGTGCTTGCCAATCCAGCTGCCGCCGCTCTGGGCTGAGGTATTACTGTCCAGCTCCGAGTCGAAGGTGTAGAGGTGGAGCGGGAACTTCTCGCCATTGATCATTTCCACGGCGTTCTTGGAGCGACGGTAGAAGACGGCATTCGATGTCTTCGAGGGCAGGTAGCGGATGACGTACTCAGGCCGCTTCAATGCCTCACCCTTCTGTGCCTTCGAGCTGGTGCTGCGCTCGTTTTTCAGCTCCTTGTACTTCTCTTCCGCGTCACGTCCCACGCGGTCGGCCACGATGACGGGAGCCATGATGATCTTGTCCATCTTCTCGGCCTCGCCCTTGCCGCTGGCAGGATCGCCGATGAGGTAGGCCTGGGGATTCATGCGCTGCTCCTCGCCGTCGA
Source organism: Prevotella sp. (assembly GCA_017615355.1). Classification (GTDB taxonomy): domain Bacteria; phylum Bacteroidota; class Bacteroidia; order Bacteroidales; family Bacteroidaceae; genus Prevotella. The sequence continues at coordinate 46,717 of JAGAAJ010000062.1, read as the reverse complement.
AGTGGCGGTACCAGCAGCGGGTCATCAGCGTGCAGAACATCGTGCCGGCAGCAAACACTCCGCCCAGCTTGTTATAGTCCTCCATGCGGTAGGTGGCCAGCTCGTAGGGCCCGTCGAGCAGGGGCTTGAGGCGCTCCCAGAACTGGGCATATATGTCGAGTTCGTTGGTGGATGGTTGATTGTGGATGGTGGATTGAGAAGTGTCAACCACAGCGGCTAGCCGCTTGGGCATCGTCAGGTTCATCTTTCTTCCCACGACATCCGTACAGATGTCGTCAATCTCCCTTTCACCTCTCTCGCTGATGATCTCCTGCACGAAGGGAGCCAGCAGCATCACCTGCTTGATCTTTGCAGCATCGTTGTCGCAGAGGTAGCGCAGGTCGGCAGCGAGGCGTAGGGCACTCAGGTGGCGTTCACCAGGCTGCGGAGCACCATTCTGCTTAATCCAGCGTTCGACGATCGTCTGGAAGGGGATGCCGTTGTACATGGTGGATGGTTGATTGTGGATGGTGGATTCAATGGTTGATTGTGGATGGTGGATGGTGGATTCAATGGTTGATTGTGGATGGTGGATGGTGGATTGAGAAGTGTTTTGAGGCGAAGTGCGGTAATCTCCATCAACCATCAACCTTCCACCATCAACCTTTGCATTGGCTGCGCGGCTGTCCCCGCGACGGTACTGCTCCCCATACATCTTATCATACTCGTCATTCTGATAGGTGAAGAGCTGGTTATCCAGATAGTAGATGTCGCTAATTGGCACGGCAAACGATGTGCGGTCGGCATTCTTGATGCTCTTGTCGCATTCCATCTTGAAGATGCGGGAGAGATACTGCTGGTTATCGGCCAGGTTGCCGCGCTTGATGTCGGCCTTGCACACCACGCGCACACCGCCGCCAGGCTCGCCGCCGCTGACGGTCGCTCCCACATAGAGCACCTGGCTGTCGCAGTCGTCGGCAAACATATGCTGCGGGATGCGCTCCATAAAGTCGCGGGCGGGAAATTCGATGTGGTCGTAGTCGAGCATCACAAGGCCCGTCAGCACGGCGGCACTCTGCAGGCGCCACGTGTCCTCGCGGAATTTTCCGTCCTTGCCCTTGTTGGGCTTGAAGTTGGCCATGAAGCAGAAGCCGGGCAGCGTCTGCTTGATGGCGGCATAGGTCTTTTTGTCACCCTTGGCCAGCGCCTCGCGGGCGTCGGCAGTCTTGGTCTTTACGTCGTCGCTCTTGGCTATTGCTTCGAAGGTTTCGCGGTTGCACGGGCGGCACGGCGAACCAAATCCTGATTGGTATACAAGCATTGGTTGGTTTTGATGATAAAGTTAGCAATCTTTGTTCCGTAGTCACAACCCTCTGACAGGTCAATGTCGAGGTGGATAGAGATAACGCCCTTTGTGGCGTTGACGGCCATATAGGCACCGTCTTCCTTCAGCAGCACCTTGCCGCGGGGCTTGTCGGTGGACGTGTCGCGGTCGGGCCATTCCTTCTTGGCCAGCTTGTCCAGCTGCTGGTGCATCACTTCGCAGGGGTCGGCTTCGTCGGTGCTACATTTCAACTTGGCCACATAATTCGACTTTCCTGTGGATTTAGTCTTGCCGATGGTGGCCTCTCCTACTTTGTAGGAGTGTTCATACACGGGTTCGCCCTTTCCCTGCGGAATAAACTCCAACGAGTCATCTTTGTATTGGCGAACCGTGCCTTTTGTGCTTTTTACTAATTCGCTCATATTCAATTGATTAAATGTTTTTGCAATAGTACGAAAGTACGAAAGTACTCAGTACGTTTAGCCTCGGATTTGAGGCCAATATTTAATATATTACTATGTAATATATAAATATTGAAGTTTTACTATACTCTACCTAACGGTAAACGTACTTTCGTACTTAGTACTTTCGTACGTTTCGGCTACTTCATCTCATTCTCGAAGGCCATCACGTAGCCGAGGATTACGTCGTTCATCGTGCCCGCCGTCTGGCCGTTCTCCTGCTGGGCCATTGCCCGGATGATGTTGAACCAGAGCATCGGGTCTTCGGTGATGAAGGGCAGCTGCTCAGCGGGCTCCACGCCAGCCTTGTGGCATACGAAGGTGATGTACTTGCTGGTGGCGTTGCCGTCGGAGGGCGGAGCCCAGCGGCTAATAATCCCTTGGATGGTCTTCAGCCTGTACTTCCTGTAATACTGTTTCAGCAGGATGAAGGCGGCGCGGTAGCCGTAGGCCAGCGACTCGAACTGAGCAAAGCTCTTGTCCGTCTGCGTTTCGCGCAAGCCCTTCCACTTTGTCAATGTGCGGCGGATGTTCAGCGGGTTGCCGTTGCGGATGCCGCGAGGGGTGTTGTTTGTCTTTTCCATAATTTTTCGTTTTTGTTTTAAATAATAATGTTCGTGTTCGGAGTAATTTTTGGGCCCTTTTATCTCCAAATGCACAGCAAAGTTACGCACATTATTATAGCCTGAAAAGGATTTGAAACAGTAGTTGAAAGGCCATAAACCTCTATAAACTACTATAAACTTTTATAAACTGAAACCATAAACTTTTGGCTTCAGAAACGTCGCGATATTACACAAAAAAAGGAGAGTTTAGTAAACTCTCCTGCACCAGTTTTGTAGTGTCCTGTCGTATAGCTTTGCGTCTGTGAGAATCTCCCACAAGTCCCCTTTCCTGCTGTTTCCGTAGTCGGAGATTCGCTTGGCCTTTACCCAGCTGTTGACAAGCTCTGTAATGTCTTTGGCCTTCATGCCGGCAATCTCCTTAAGGAAGGTTCTCACATTCTCTTCATCGTTGTAGAAAATAGGCTTCAGCCTTTCAACAACGTCAGTATTTTCATCCGCCGCTTTCTCCGTCCCGGCATGCGGCATCCTGTCGGGCTCGCCGTTCACCTGTTCTACCATGCCGAAGTGGAAGTTGCCGTCATGGTCCATGCGGAAGTTGATGGTGTCCACGTGGTCTATATGCTGCCCGATGGGCGCATTGAAGTTGTTGGTGATGTGAATCTCACTCTTGTGGTCTTTTCCCATCTCTGTCATTATTTATGTGATCAACTTTTTCAACATGTTCCAACACCTGCCCTACGGGGGCCTGATAGGTGTTCTGCGTCATGGGCCTGCTGGCCAGCTCCTCTATGGCTCCCGCCAGACGGCCGTCCTGACTGGCCTCCAGCTGCGTCATCTCGTCCACCTGCTCAATAACGCTCATGGGCGTGCCGTCAGACAGCGTGTGGTGCATGAAATGGCCCACGAAGCGACGTCCGTCGTTATCGAGCGTGCTCACGTATTGGCACGTCTTGGGCACCGACAACAGGTAGTATTTGTTCACCACCACCACCGGCTTGTGAATGCCCTCGGCAATCATCTGATCTTTCTGAATCAGCAGCTGTTGCTGCTTGTCATTCGTTTCGCTAAGGTGCTTGACTTCTGCCTTCAGCGACTTGTTCTCTGCCTTCAGCGATTTGTTCTCTGCCTTCAGCGACTTGTTCTCTGCCTTCAGCGACTCAATCTCGGCCTTCAGCGCTTCGTTCTGAGCCTGCATCACGCCACCATTGTGAGCCAGGTCGGCCACAAACTTCAATTCCTCAATGTCCTTTGCCATGAATTCCTCCTTTCTTGTTTTAAATTGTTAGTTATTTTGATACCCCGCGAAGGGGGCGAAAAGACTGCAAAGATACGAATAAAGGAACAAAGAATAAAATAAATTTGCATTTATTTTTCAAAAAAACAGCCTCCAGAATTTGCTGCGGAGCCTCCAAAATATTCTCCGGAGCCTCCGCAATTCGCTGGGGAGCCTCCGCAGAGAGCCGCTCGATGGGAGGGAAATTAAAAATATGTTAAAGGCAAGGAATAGTTGCAATTGGTTGGGCATCTTCGTACCTTTGCATTGTCAATTAACATTATCAACCAACACAAAAACTTTTACAACCATGATTAAACTGAATTTTTACAAGAACAAGATCCAGGGGCACAAGAACTTCGGCAAGGTCTATGCCCGCGCCAAGAACAACAAGCCCATTGAAATCGAGGGACTGGCCAAGCACATCGCACAGCACGGCTCGCCCTACACCAAGGACATCATCCTCGGTGTGCTGAGCAAGATTGCAGGATGCGTGCGCGAGCTGGTGCTCGACGGCAACCCCGTGAAGATCGCCGACCTGTGCATCTTCACCCCCGCCGTGACCACCTGCCCTGCCACCGATGCCGAGCACTTCACCCTGACCCGTGCCACCCGTGCCGCCAACGGCACCTACAGCGGCGGCAACATCGTCACCGTGCGCATGATGTGCCGCACCACCGGTGAGGCCTCCCGCGAGCACATGACTCAGGACGCCGAGCTGGGCTACACCGCCCTGGCCGAGAAGATCAAGGCTGGCGAGCTCACCCTCTCCAACACCAAGGGCGAGTACATCAGCGGCCTCGGCAGCGGTACTGGCAGCTCCAGCGGCTGGGGTGATGAGCCTGTGGTGAATCCGTAAACACTCGCGCAGAGCCGCAGAGTACGCAGAGTAGACGCAGAGGACTATTGTTATTTGAGAGTTTATAAGAGTTTTTAAGGAGTTAGTATTATTCTCATTATTACTCCGTGAACTCCCATAAGACCCGCGAAAAAAATATACTCAGCGTTACCTCTGCGTACTCAGCGGCTCTGCGCGAGAAATCTTAACCCTCTAATTCTTGACAACTATGAAATTCTTTGATACTCTGCGAGAGAAAGCCTGGCAGGCCATCAAGCGCAAGGCCGTTGAGGTGATCGTCGCTATCCTCACCGCCGCCATCACCGCCCTGACCACCACCAGCTGCATGGGCTACGGCCCACTCTAACAAGACTTACCTTACGTTCATTGCAGTCATAAGTTTTAAGGATTTTTTGGCAACGTTATTTTGAGGGAAACGCTGGCCTGTGAAGGTCGGCGTTTCTTCTTTATCTATTGTGACTTTGTGACATGTGACGTTAAGGTCCAATTTCGGGGGCTTATTATGTATGTTTGTCCTCATGGAAAAATAAATAATGTGTGACAAAAACAGAAGATAATTTTGTTATTACCACATTTTTTTCTACTTTTGCAACATCATATCAAACCTGAACAGACAATGGAGAACAATTTATTACCTATCGGCACCGTATTACACGGGGCCTATCGTATAGATAAGCATCTTGCCTCTGGCGGTTTTGGCAACACCTATGCCGTGACCAACCTGAATTTCAACGAGCAGATGGCCATCAAGGAATTTTTCATGAGTGGCGTGAACGAACGTGATGGCGATCAAGTCTCCGTTAGCGTGAGCAACGCTCAGCAGAAGCCACAATACGAAGAGCAGCTGGAGAAATTCAAGAAGGAGGCACGCCGACTGCGTAGCCTGAACAGCAATCATATTGTACATGTGCATGACTTGTTCGACGAAAACGGCACCTGCTATTACGTGATGGACTATATCGACGGCGAGTCACTTTCCGCACGGTTAAACCATACTGGCGAGCCCATAGCAGAATCAGAGGTGAAAGCAATTCTGACACAGCTGCTCGATGCGCTTGAAGAGGTGCACAACAACCACCTCTGGCACCTTGACCTCAAGCCAGCCAATATTATGCAGGACCGTCAGGGTGTGGTGCGTTTGATTGATTTCGGTGCCTCCAAGCAGTTGAGTTCCGAGGGGGGTGCCACAGCTTCATCGGCTCTTTGTTTCACGCCAGGCTATGCTCCCCCAGAACAGGTGGAGCAGAATATGGAGAAGTTTGGACCATGGACAGATTTCTATGCTTTGGGCGCAACCCTTTTCAATCTGCTGACAGCCCAAAGGCCCCCTCAGTCAAGTGACATCAACGAGCAGCCAGAGCAGGCCTTCGCCCCGTTGAACGCCGTCAGTTCAGGTATGCGTGACCTTGTCATCTGGCTCATGCAGACCAATCGCAACCGTCGTCCGCAGAATGTTGAGGCCATTCGCCGCTTTCTGACTGAGGGCAATAAGGGTGTGGAAACCACAGCCTCCATCCGCTCCAAAGAGACGGCAACGAGAATAGCACCCCCCGACAATGCCCAGACCGTTATAGCAGCTAGTGCTCAACGTTCACATTGGATGGCATATGCGGCTGTGGCTGCTGCTATAGTTGTGGTTGGCGTAATTCTGTGGCTGTTGCTTGGTTCAAAAGGTAGTAGCAAAAAGATGGATGACGAGGATATGACGCTGGAGCAAGTGGTAGAATACTATCAGAATTTTGACGACCTAGACACCGACCTAGACACCCTAGCCTATACGCTGGGCATGAGTCAGTCTGACGGACTGGTATCATACTTGGGTACATCCATGAATGTGGATACGACTAAGCTGTTTGAGTTTTCTGTGGGACTGTTGCAGGGTACGGGTATCACCGACAAACGTCTTAATGACGAAGAGGATGGTGCTGCCTTGACGGAAGAAGAAGATAAGGCTGTGGAGTCGGGCATCGATATCGGACGGCAGATAAAGAACGCGATGATGCCGCAGATTAAAGAACATATCTTTGGCAATGAAAGCAATGAGAGTTTGCCCATAGAAATCTTTGTGGCAGGTTTTATTCAGGGCTATTGGCATTTAGGAAGTGTCATGGATTTGTCAGAAGCCAAGGAAACCGCAGAACGCCTGATGAACAAGTATCAACAAGAAAAGACTGCCAGCGAATATCGTGATAACAAGGAGGCCGGCGAGAAGTTTTTGGAGGAGAACAAGAAAAAGGCAGGAGTGTACACTACGGAAAGTGGTTTGCAGTACAAGATACTGAGGCAGGGAACGGGCAGAATACCAACCGCTGAACAGACCGTGAAGGTGGACTATGAAGGCCGCCTCATCGACGGCACCGTCTTCGACAGCAGCATAGAGCGCGGTGAGCCCGCAGTTTTCGGTCTGCAGCAGGTCATTGCAGGCTGGACTGAGGCGCTCAGCATGATGCCCGTAGGCTCTGAGTGGGAGATCTACATCCCGCAGGAGCTTGCATACGGCAGCCGCGAAGCTGGCCAGATCAAGCCTTTCTCGGCCCTGATCTTCAATGTCAAGCTACTTGGTATAGAAGAGTAATATGCTATCTTTGTAACTAAATAAACTACTATTCTATGGCAGAGGTTGATATCCAACAAATGTTGCCCATTGGCACATTGTTGAAAGGAGGAGAATACAGGGTGGTGCGCTATATCGCCTCGGGCGGTTTCGGTAATACATACGAGGTGGAGCACACACGCCTGGGTAAGCACATGGCCTTGAAGGAGTTTTTTATGCGTGGCATCAACCTGCGGCAGGGCACCGACGTGACAGTCAGCGTCAGCGACAACCGCATGGCCTACCAGCAGATGAAGGACAAGTTCTATAAGGAGGCCCAGCGCCTGGCCCGCCTGCAGGAGTTGCACATCGTGGAGGTGAATGACTTCTTCGAGGAGAACCAGACGGCCTATTACGTGATGCGTCTCATCGAGGGAGAGGCGCTTTCGGCTGTGATGAAACGCAACGGAAAACCCTTCACCGAGCAGCAGGTGCGCCCGTGGTTGTCGCAGGTGCTGCAAGCTCTGAAGTGTGTCCATCATCAGGGCATCTATCACCTTGACCTGAAGCCTGGCAACATCATGCTGGGTGACAACGGCCATTGCTGGCTCATTGATTTCGGCGCGAGCAAGCAACTGTCGGCGCAGGAGAGCCAGACACTCAGCACATCGACAGGCTTCTGCTATACCCCTGGCTATGCACCTTCGGAACAGGTGGAGGGCTCGATGAAGCGCATTGGCCCGTGGACCGACTTCTACGCCCTTGGCGCCACACTCTACAACCTGCTCTCCAACGAACGCCCGCCAGAGCTGAGCGACGTGAAGTACGACGGTGAGCGTGCCTTCCGTTTCCCCGAGACGGTGAGCGCCGATATGCGCCGTTTGGTGCTGTGGATGATGCAGCCTGACTATCCGCGCCGTCCACAGAGCGTAGAGGAGATTGAGCAGATGTTGCAGCAACCGCAGCGGCAGTCGGCCCAGGAGCTGAAAGAGAGCCCGAAGGCATACCAGCCCGCCGAGGAGCTGGGCACACCGACAGTCCTCAGCTCTAGTGAAGAAACAGTATTGTCAGGGCGTAGCGATGAGGAGGAATCGGAGAAAAACAGAAAGGCACTCAAACGCGTAAATGTGTATTTGTGCATCAGCATTATCTTCTCTTTATATTGGTTGGGAAGCAGCATCTTTCCTGTATCGACGCATGAGAATGGTAGTGTATATCGTCATGATTTCTTGAAGATACTGTCAATATACCATTCCGTCTATGAAGTTTATTTCTTGCCACTCTTTTTTCTGGGTGTCGTTGTCTCTTTAATCCTTTTTGTTATCCGCATTAGAATAAAGAAGAAGCAAGGATAGATGTTCTCGATGACTAATACTGCCATCATGGCAATCGCCTTTGTCAATCCAAGCAACTGAGGCTGATTCTTACGAAAGTACTTATTACGATAGTACGTTTAGGCCCCTTTTTCGGGGCTTTTTTTGTTATTTTTGAAACTATTATGCGTTTTTTCTTGGTGGGTAAGGAAAAAATGTCTATCTTTGCCCTGTTTCTAAGCATAAACCTTATAACCTAATTAACTTTAAAAACTAAAAAACACTATGGAAGTTGAGAAAATCATGCAACAGCTGGAGCGCAAGCACCCCGGCGAAGTGGAATTCCTACAGGCTGTGCGTGAAGTCTTGGAAAGCATTAAGGACGTCTACAACCAGCATCCCGAATTTGAAAAGGCAAAGATTGTGGAGCGTATCGTAGAACCTGAGCGCATCACCACATTCCGTGTGCCCTGGGTCGACGACAAGGGCGAGGTGCAGGTGAACATCGGCTACCGAGTGCAATTCAATAGCGCCATCGGCCCCTACAAGGGCGGTCTGCGCTTCCATCCCTCTGTCAACCTCTCTATCCTGAAGTTCCTCGGCTTCGAGCAGACGTTTAAGAATGCCCTCACCACGCTGCCTATGGGTGGCGGCAAGGGCGGCTCCGACTTTGCTCCGCGAGGCAAGAGCGAGGCTGAGATCATGCGTTTCTGCCAGGCCTTCATGATGGAGCTCTACAAGGTGATCGGTCCCGACCTGGACGTGCCTGCCGGCGACATCGGCGTGGGCGGACGCGAGATTGGCTATCTCTTCGGCATGTACAAGAAGCTCACCTCACAGTTCCATGGCGCCACGCTCACCGGCAAGGGCCTGGAGTGGGGCGGCTCTATCCTGCGTCCGGAGGCTACGGGCTATGGTGCCCTCTACTTCGTGCATCACATGCTCGATACTCACGGCCTCGACATCAAGGGTAAGACGGTGGCCCTCTCTGGCTTCGGCAATGTGGCCTGGGGCGCTGCGAAGAAGGCTACGGAGCTGGGTGCGAAGGTCATCACCATCAGCGGCCCCGACGGCTATATCTACGACCCCGCCGGCCTCGATGCCGAGAAGATTGACTACCTGCTGGAGCTGCGTGCCTCGGGCAACGACATCTGTCAGCCCTATGAGGAGGAGTTTGAGGGCTCGAAGTTCTTCGAAGGCAAGAAGCCCTGGGAGCAGAAGGCCGACATCTACCTGCCCTGTGCCACCCAGAACGAGCTGAACGGCGACGATGCCGACGCCATCCTGGCACAGAAGCCGCTCTGCGTAGCCGAGGTGTCGAACATGGGCTGCACCGCCGAGGCTGTGAACAAGTTCATTGCTGCCGGACAGCTCTTCGCTCCTGGCAAGGCCGTCAATGCGGGCGGCGTGGCTACCTCGGGCCTCGAGATGACGCAGAACTCGATGCGTATGTCGTGGACGGCCGAGGAGGTGGACCAGCGTCTGCATCAGATCATGGCCGGCATCCACCAGCAGTGTGTGAAGTATGGCAAGGAGCCCTCGGGCTATGTCAACTATGTGAAGGGTGCCAACGTGGCCGGCTTCATGAAGGTCGCAAAGGCCATGCTGGCGCAAGGAATCGTGTAGAGCTCGGTGAATAGTTATAACCATAGGTCGACCCTGCTATGGATGGTGCTGACGGCACTATTCACTATTCATTTTTCGCTATTCACTAGCCCAGCAGGGGCGCAGACGCAGAAGGGCATCGCCTCCTACTACGGCAAGCGGGCTACGGGCCGCAAGACCAGCAGCGGCGAGCGACTGCATCACGACAGCCTCACCTGTGCCCATCGCACTCATCCCTTCGGCACATGGCTGAAGGTGGTGAATCCTCACAACGGACAGCAGGTGGTGGTGAAGGTCAACGACCGCGGACCCTTCGGCCGTGGACGTATCATCGACCTCTCATGGAGTGCTGCCCGTCAGTTGGGCATCCTGCGTCGAGGCATCGCCAATGTGGAGGTGACCGTCTATGACCCGCTCACCGAGGGGCCTCCCCCTCCTGCCGACAGCATCCCTCCTGTGCAATACTAATAAGAAAGCCCCCGGAATCGAGGGCTTTCTTATTGCTTTCAAGTAAGGCTCGGATTTTCTTTCAGGGCCTTATCGCTTCGAGGTGGGTATTTGGAAGGCGCGTGTCTGCGAGTCGATGATATTGTTGCCCTGCGCCACGCCGACGAGCACCTCTATCTGGCCGTCCTTCAGGCTGTTGTCGGCTACCAGCGAGGCGGTGTAGCGGATGGCCTGATGCGGGGCGATGCTCTCCACTCGCATGTTCGGCGAGATGTGGATGTGCCTGTTGCCGGAACGCTCATCGACCAGGGGATAGACGTCATAGACGGGGTCGCTGGTGGTGTTGGCAATCTCGAACACGACGGTGCACTTCTCACCACGGGTGAGGCGGCCGTCCTGGTTCTCCTCGTAGATGGCGGCATTGCGAACAACCAATGCCTGACCATTGGCGCTGTAGGCTGCCTGAGGCTGCTGTCCCATCGTGGGATACTGGCCGTAGCGCTGGTTGTGGCGACGGGTGGTGCGCTGTTCATAGCGCTGCTGCTGGCGACGTGCGGCACGCTCCTCGTAGCGGCGCTCCTGACGCTCCTCGGCAGCCTGACCGATGGCTGCTCCGATGGCAGCTCCACCCACGGTGCCTATCAACGAACCGATCTCGTGGCCACGCCATCCGCCGGCAATGCCGCCGATGGCCGAGCCGACCATATTGCCAAACATGCTGCCGGAGTAGGCTCCAGCGGCCTGGTAGGTGTCGCAGCTGCTCATCAGCATGGCTGCGCCAATCAATATCACAACTAACTTCTTCATATCGTTTCGTCCTTTTTAGTGATTCATTACGATGCAAAGGTAAGTCTTTTCCGTGAAACATCTATAGGAAAATCCCTAAAATTCGTTAGGGAATTCTCTCTTTTTTGCCGATTTTAGCCTTATTTTCCATAAATCTTTGTACTTTTGCACCATGATAACACAAGACCAACTGAAAGACGTGATGGACAGGGCCGACAAACTCTGCCATTACCTGAAGATAGACGAGAAGAAAGTGGAGCTGGAAGAGGAGCAGCTGCGCACGCAGGCTCCTGACTTCTGGGACGACCCGAAGCGTGCCGAGGAACAGATGAAGAAAGTGCGCGGCATCAAGAAATGGATAGACGGATATAATAATGTACGCACGCGAGCCGACGAGCTGCAGCTGGCCTTCGATTTCTACAAGGAGGAGATGGTGACGGAGCAGGAGGTGGACGCCGACTATGACCACGCCATCAAGGCCATCGAGGACCTGGAACTGATGAACATGCTGCGCCAGAAGGAGGACCCGATGGACTGTGTGCTGAAGATCAACAGCGGCGCCGGTGGCACTGAGGCCCAGGACTGGGCACAGATGCTGATGCGTATGTATATGCGCTGGGCCGAGGCACACGACTACAAGGTGACCATCGCCAATATCCTCGAAGGCGACGATGCCGGCATCAAGAGTGTCACCATGCAGATAGAGGGCGGCGAGTATGCCTACGGTTATCTGAAGTCGGAGAACGGCGTGCATCGCCTGGTGCGTGTCAGTCCCTTCAATGCTCAGGGCAAGCGCATGACATCGTTTGCCAGCGTCTTCGTCAGTCCGCTCGTCGACGACACCATCGAGGTATATGTCGACCCCGCCAAGCTCTCGTGGGACACCTTCCGCTCGTCAGGTGCCGGCGGTCAGAACGTGAACAAGGTGGAGTCGGGCGTTCGCCTGCGCTATTGGTACACCGACCCCGACACGGGTGAGCAGGAGGAGATTCTCATCGAGAACACGGAGACACGCGACCAGCCTAAGAACAAGGAGCGTGCCCTGAAGCTGCTGAAGAGTCAGCTCTACGACCGTGCCATGAAGAAGCGCCTCGAGGCACAGGCCAAGATCGAGGCCGGTAAGAAGAAGATAGAGTGGGGTAGTCAGATTCGCAGCTACGTCTTCGACGACAAGCGTGTCAAAGACCATCGCACCAACTATGAGACACGCGATGTGGACAGCGTGATGAACGGCGGACTCGATGGCTTCATCAAGGCCTACCTGATGGAGTTCCCGTCAGAGGACGAAGCATAACGAAAGGCGGCCCCTCCAACGAGATGCCGCCTTTTTTCATTCATACAAGTGGAAGATGCGCTCCATGGGCTGCCACTTCTCATCGCTGCGGGCATCGGCGGCACAACCCTGGAACTTTGAGACGAAAGCCTCCCACTCGGCCTGACGCGGCAGGGTGGCGAGACGGTTCATGGCCTCCTCCCAGTTGAAGTCGGCAGGCGCATCGACAATCATCGTCAGACGGTTGCCGATGAGGTAGAGCTCCATCTCAAGGATGCCCACCTCACGGATGCCTTCGCGAATCTCCTTCCAGCTGTATTCCTCGCTGTGCCACTTGCGATACTGGGCTATCAGCTCAGGGTCGTCGCTGATTTCCAAATATTGCACGTAGCGCTTTGTCTTTCCGTCAGAAAGACGCTGAACATATCCTTCCATAATCATGAGTTTTTCCAAGTGACTCGCTGCTGGTCGCCGATGATGGCTTTCACCTCGTCGACGAGCTGCCAGTCGGGCTCTTCGTTGGCCCATTGGATATTGCGGCGCACGTTGTCGGGATTGGCCGATGAGAACAGCGTCGAGGCGATGCGCGGGTTGCTCACAGAATACTGCACAGCCAGACGCTCGATGGCATAGCCCTTGGCCTTGCAATGCTCGGCTGCACGCTGGCAGGCCTCCACCAATGCCTTCGGAGCAGGATGCCAGGCGGGCACTCCGCGCTGTGACAGCAGGCCCATCGACAGCGGTGAGGCATTGACGATGCCCACACCATGCTGCTCGAAGAAGTCGAGGTAGTCGCTGAGTGCGTCGTCGTTCAGCGTATAGTGGCAGAAATTCAGGATGCTTTCGACCGTCGGCTCTTGGCTGTTGGCTGTTTGCTCTTGGCATTTCTCCACCACCCATTTCAGATTCGCAAGCTGCAAGTCGGTGATGCCTACATGGCCCACCACACCTTTCTTCTTCAGCTCGAAGAGTGCGGGCAGCGTCTCGTCCACCACCTTCTGCAGTCCGCCGGGCAGATCACCCTGGAACTCGATGTCATGCACGTTGATCAGGTCGATATAGTCGATGCCCAGGCGCTCCATGCTCTCATAGACGCTGTCGGTGACACGCTGAGCGGAGTAGTCCCATGTGTTCTTGCCGTCCTTGCCGTAGCGTCCCACCTTCGTGCTGAGATAATACTTGTCACGGGGGATGTTGCGCAGAGCCTTGCCCAAGACCGTCTCTGCCTTGTAATGGCCATAGTAGGGGCTCACGTCGATGAAGTTGATGCCGCCGTCGATGGCTGCCTCTACTGCCGCAAAGCTGTCCTTCTCGTTGGTCTCATGAAACACGCTGCCCAGCGACGAGGCGCCAAAGCTGAGGTGGGAAATCTTCATTCCCGTCTTTCCTAATTCTGTGTAACGCATAATCTTCTGCTTTTGTTTTTCTTGTTTTTCGGTGCAAAGATATAAAAAAAAAGGTATTTCTTTTGCTTTTTCCTCGCTTATTTGTACCTTTGCACCACAAAAAGACCAAACAAACAATAAATAATACTATGGCAAAGAAAGAAAAAGAGAAGAAAATGAACGCGAAGCAGAAGGCTTACGCGAAGAAACAGGAAGAAGGCGGCAAGAAAGTAGTGGCTTGGATTATTGGCGTCTTCGTGGCTATGGCCGTGTTCTATGTGGCTTATCTGGCCATCACAGCATAGCGGCCGATGAGTGGAATGGAGATAGAGCGGAAGTTCCTGGTCAGGAACGACGCTTACCGCCGTCAGGCTCATGCCAGCAGTCATATCCGTCAAGGCTATATCAGCAGCGGCGGCCGATGCACTATCAGGGTGCGCCTGCGTGATGACGAGGCTTTCCTCACCATCAAGAGCCCGTCGATGGATGGAGGCCTGAGCCGATATGAGTTTGAGAAACCCATCACCCTTGACGAGGCGGAGCACCTGATGCTGCTCTGCGAGCCGGGCATCATCGACAAGACTCGCTATCTGGTACATAGTGGCGAGCATACCTTTGAGGTAGACGAGTTTCACGGCGACAACGACGGACTGGTCATTGCCGAGGTGGAACTACACAGCGCCGATGAGTCTTACGTGAAGCCTGACTTCATAGGTGACGAGGTAACAGGCGACCGCCGCTACTACAACTCACACCTGCGTCATCACCCCTATAGCGAGTGGAAGTAGACCTCAGTTGGAGTGAGGTCGTTTTCAAGAAACGAATAGCTACAAAAAAGACTCCGTCAGTGAAAGATCATCGACGGAGTCATTTTGTTCTTAATTGTCAATTTCTTAGTTCAGTGCATCAGCCAGCTCAGCACCAGCCTTGAACTTCACCACCTTCTTAGCCTTGATGGTAATCTGCTTCTTGGTGGAGGGGTTGATGCCCTTGCGAGCGGGACGCTCGTTCACACCGAAAGTACCAAAGCCAATCAGGGCAACCTTGTCGCCTGCGATCAGAGCTTCCTTCACTGCTGCAACAGCGGCCTCGAGAGCCTTCTTTGCGTCAACCTTGGTGATAGCTGCACCGGCTGCAATCTTGTCAACTAATTCTGTCTTGTTCATAATAAAAAAGGTTTTAAAAAATAGTTATAAATAAAGGTTTTATGATTCTTTGGTCCGTATTTCGATGCAAATATAGAAGAAAGTTTTCATAATACAAACAAAATTTCAGAAAAAATCACTTTTTTATTGAAAAAAAGTTGCTTTTACCCCGTTTTTATGCCGTAAAACAGATATTTTTCGTAATTTTGCGGCCAAAATAACGTAGAAATCGTTAATTGTAAATAGGTAAATCGTAAATACAAAAGATGTTCCGTAACATACCGACAATAACCAAGAATCTGCTGCTCATCAACATAGTGGTGTTTTTGGCAGCATTGGTGTTCAAAAATCAGTTTGATTTGGAGCGCTGGGGAAGTCTGCACTTCTTCATGGCACCTGACTTTAACGTATGGCAGCTCATCACCTATCAGTTCCTGCATGGCAACTTTACACATCTCTTTTTTAATATGTTTGCCTTGTGGATGTTTGGCTGTGTCATAGAACGCGTATGGGGACCGCAGAAATTCCTCGTCTATTATCTTGTCTGTGGCATCGGTGCAGGACTGTGTCAGGAACTTGTGCAGTACATCGAGTGCTCGTCGCAGGGGTTGCTCACCATGAGTGATACTGACCTCACGCCGTTTACAGTAGAGACCAACATGGGACGTATGCATATCCCCGTGGGACTCTACGTGAATAACTGGCTGAATACTATTGGTGCCTCAGGAGCGGTCTACGGCATTCTCCTTGCCTTTGGTATGACCTTCCCCAATGAACGACTCTTTGTCTTCCCCCTTCCTGTGCCTATTAAGGCCAAGTGGTTCATCTGTATATATGCCGTGCTTGAGCTTGTCCTGGCTTATAGTTCAAGTGGCGACGGTGTAGCTCACGTGGCTCACTTGGGAGGTATGCTCTTCGGTTTGCTGCTCATCCTCTA
The DNA here is from genome assembly GCA_017615355.1 of Prevotella sp. Taxonomy (GTDB): domain Bacteria; phylum Bacteroidota; class Bacteroidia; order Bacteroidales; family Bacteroidaceae; genus Prevotella. The sequence goes on along the minus strand of JAGAAJ010000062.1, from coordinate 30,831 downwards.
TTGGCGCAAGCATCCGGGCAGATCCTTCAATATGGGTAACGGAAAACAGTTCTTTGAGAACATGCGGCGTAACTTCGAATCACGCCAGAGCCAGAAGCAACAGCAGCACACCGATACCCGTCAGGCCGGCTATGGCCCTACTCGTGAGGATGATATGGAATACAACGCGAAGAAGAAAGAGCGGCAGGCCGAGGTCGATGCCATCCTTGACAAGATTCGCAAGAGCGGCTACGACAGCCTGACGAAAGAGGAAAAGCAGCGTCTCTTTGAGGCCAGTCGGGATCGCTGAGAGGTTATTGGATAATAGGTAGAAAGGTTCACGTAAGAGGTGGTCAAGACTATTCTGAAGAATGTGTTCATTGGCGCCAGCGTCGCTACAGCGGTCATGCTGGTGTTCGTGGCTTACAGCGACCACATTGACCCTGAGAAACATCCTTTCCTCGGCTGTGCCGGTATGGTGTTTCCTTTCTTTCTCCTGGTCAACCTTCTCGTCCTTATTGGCTGGCTCATCATCAATTGGCGACGTGCCTGGATACCCCTTGCAGCCTATCTGCTCGCCATTCCAGCCATCCGCGTCTATTTCCCCATTAACTTTCACCACGAACCGCCGGCAGGAAGCCTGAAGGTCATCTCCTACAACGTTGACTGGTACAATGAGGTGAAGGAATCCCCCAACTCTCAGGAACTCATCTACAACTACCTGAAACAGCAGAACGCCGACATCGTTTGTCTGCAGGAGGATATCGTGACTATGGTGGATTCGCTTCACGACCTCTCGCTGCTCTATCCCTATAATGATACCGTGCAGCTGGGCACCATTTCCAGCGCCATTATCAATGCTGTAGGCATTCACTCACGCTATCCCATCCTGCGCAAGGAGAAGATTCCCATTCCCTCGCAGGGCAATGGTGCCGCTCTTTTCTTCCTCCAAATAGGACACGATACCGTCTGCTTCGTTAACTTTCACCTTGAGACTACTCATCTGACAATAGTTGACCGCCAACGCTACAATGATATGATTACTGGCGACATGGATCACGAGCAGGCACAGGCCCAGACACGAATGATTATCGGAAAGCTCTCCTCTTCTATGGGCATACGTGCACGTCAGGCCGACATGCTCCACGACTATATCGAGCGGTATAGTAGCTATCCTATGATTGTCTGCGGTGACATGAATGACACACCCATTTCTTATGTCCGTCGTACCATCGCACAGGGTCTTACTGACTGTTTCGTAGAGAGTGGCTGCGGTCTCGGATTCTCTTATCGCAAGACAGGCTTCCGTTTCCGCATTGATGACATCCTCTGCTCCTCCCACTACGAATCCTACAACTGCTATGTCGACGATACTGTTGAGGCCAGTGACCATTATCCCGTCGTCTGCTGGCTCCATCGACAACCCTGAAAAGCCAACCTGAAGAACAATGTGCGATATAGAAGACTGATATAAATTCCCGCTATGAATAATCTACAGAGCCGAAAAAAGTAGAAGTGACAAGCCTGATGGCCTGTCACTTCTGTCTTAAAGTACACCCGCAGGGGCTCGAACCCTGGACACCCTGATTAAGAGTCAGGTGCTCTACCAACTGAGCTACGGGTGCATCGCTTTTCGTTTTGCGGGTGCAAAGGTACTGCTTTTTTCCGTTACCAACAAATTTTAAGCATACTTTTTTCTTTTTCCTGTCATTTTTCATGTTTATTTTATGAAATGCCACTCAATAAACATGAAATATGAGACGTCTTGACAAGATAGTTCCCCATGAAAAACACAAGTTTGCTTTTTCATGGGGAACCGAAATGTGCTTTATATCACTTATTGAATCTATTACTTTTTGTAAACTTTTGATTCTACGGGTTCTGTGTACCAATTAGTAGAGAGAACGGCTTTCTCGCCCCACTCGTTGAACCTCAGGTAAGCAAACTTGATGCAGGTTTTCTCGATAGGATACTTGAAGTCATTAGGAATCATGATACCGTAAGGACTCTCTCCCTTTTTGGACACTTTGATGATATTGCCTGTGGACTTGTCGAGGATCTGGGGCATAGTTGCAGGATCTCTGAAGCTGAATGTCTCAGGAACAGTCTTAGTTACGGTGACATATTCGCATTTGTTGCTGCCATCAGTATTGATGAAATCATTGGGAGTCAAAGCGAAGAGACCATGTATCTCTGCGTCATCAGTGATGACACCGCTATTGATGTTGAGGATACACAGCTCTTTGTGTGCACCGCAGGCAACGATGTTATACACTACCTTAGTCTTACTCTCTCTGGTAGCCTTGATAACGACATCGTTTAAGTCATAGTCGCCCGTCCAAGTGTCCTCAAAGCAGTAGGTAAAGACTTCGGGGTCGGGATCAATATCATCACCGATGGGCTTGCCTCCCTGTACCTCCATGATAATGTCGTTGAAGTCAGCGTCGGTGCCAGACTCCCAGCACATGAACTTCCTTCCTTCGTAGGTAAACCATGCTGCACGTGGGATATCATCCTCAACATGATTGTTAGCGTCTTTAAATGAGCTGAAGAAGTTGTACTTTTTGACTTTGTTAATCCAGTTGTTTAAGCGACCGTCAGCGTAAACCTCACCCTGCTTCTTTCCGCTTTCATAAGTGGTCTTGGCACGTACCATAAAGCCAATCTTGTAGTTTTCGGGGAAGTAGAAGCTGCCTTTGGTGCCCACCTGAGGTATGCCGTCACCGTAATACAGCAAGGCAAAGGAACCGTGTTTGCTGATGTAATCGTCTTCAGTTTCAGTAAAGCTCTGATTGAAGGGGATTGCTTTGTACTTGGGTAAGTTTTTCAGATAGGTGGTATCAGGATTTATTTTTGCGGGATAATAGTAGTAATAGAGGTCGGAGTTGTATACTTCGGCACCATATTCCTGTGGGTGGTCGCACTTATACATGGGCGTTACGATGATGGGTTCGCCAGTAGTGGTGAGATATGCACCCTCGTTGTAATATTCGCTCTGCTTGACTTTTGGAAGATTGTTATAATCTCTTCCGTTGGGGAAATACGAGAACACCAAGCCTCTGAAAATCTCTTTGAATTCATCGGAATAGTCCGTTTCCGTAGCTGATGTCAACTTCAGGTTGCCATAGGCTTCATCGCTCAGTTCGTAGAGCTTTTCGCCAGTATTCCAGGTGCGTTCGGAAGCATACGAGGGAATGATATTGGCAATGGTAAAGTCTCCGTCGGGCAGTGTGTAGCCAGTGTCCAATGTCTCGCCTCTAGTCATCCTGCTATTTCCTGTGCTCTCAAGCGATGCACTGTTGTTTTCTACCTTTCTCACGAAATAACCATGATCAGTGCTGAAAGCAACGTAGAGACCGAGGTTGTCCTGAGGTGCGTCGTAATTCAGTTTGATGGTAGATTGTCCGTTGGTCTCAGTCTGGTTCAGCAACTTCATTGCATTACGCGTGACGTAAGAAGGCGTAGAGGGGTCGGTAATTTCACATACATAAACCAATAGCTGAACTTTCTTGACAGAAGCGTCAGCCTGAATGGTCACCTCGCCGCTGGTAGTGGTGTTCCAGTCGTGGTTAGGGTCGAAGGTAACACCAAATACCTTTTCGGTATTAGTCTTGATAAGTGCTGCATTCATCTCATCCTGTGAGAGATTGTAGATGTCGTTCTCTTTAGAACAACTGGCAAACAGCAGCATGCTGGCAGTAGCAAATAAGGCAATTTTTTTCATAAGACATATGGTATTAAAAAGTTTATTTTCGGTTGCAAAGATAAGGTGTTTTATATAGACAAAGTGTGTAATTTTTTATAATGATGTGTATTTTGCGTCAACAAGGTGTTTGAATTTTGTAAATTTACACATCTTTTTTGTTGCTTTTTCGTATTTTTTTCTTATCTTTGCGGCGAAATGGAACAAATTCAGTTTACGGCCATTGTGCTGATGATACTTCTCACACTGAAGCTGGCACTACTGCCAGCCAGGGTGGCCGCGTATCCCGCAATTAACAAATCTCGCTGGTTGATAGCTAGTGGGACTGCTATTTTGGCCATCCATTTCATCTTGCAGTTGGCTCTTGATTTGCGTACGAAAGGCATCACTCAGTCTGTAATGCTAAACTTGGCCATGTTTATTCCCTGCTCTTATCTGTGCTCGGTGGCTATGATTCTTCTGCAACGTCAGGGACGTATCACCAAGATGGAAAAGATAGTAGGAGTGGTCACCTGGAGTGTATCGATGATGCTGCTTCTCATTGCCTGTGCCATAGATGATAAACCGTTGCTGAGCGACTCACATGAGAAACATGTTGCAGAGATTGCGGCGTCAGTCTGCTATGGATTGATGCTGCTGTACTATTTCTGGCGTCATGTCAGATATATGAAGGTCATGCGTACTACACTTCAGAACTACTATGACTGGATTATGGAGGATAGTCAGCTGAGATGGATGCAGTTCACCATTCTCGTTCTGGTGTCAGTAGGTCTGACGGTGCCTCTCATCATATATGGTGCAAGCAAATTGCTCGTTCCTTATGGTCTTTTCTTTTTCGCTAGCGTTTTTTATTTCGTGGACAGTTTCTGCAGTTATGTGCAAAGCTCTGTTCCAAGAAAGTTGCAGGAAGCCGAGGAGAGCGAACGTAACGAACGAAGAGAATCTCTTGCCATTGAAAAACAAAAAATAGATAAAGACACGATGGATCGTGTTGGACACCTTGTAGAGCAGTGGCTGCAAGGTGGCGGATACCTGCAAAACGGCTTGAAAATGCCCAATGCTGCTTCAGAAATTAATATCCCGCAGTATCTGTTGTCCGCTTGGCTTCGTCAAAAGAAGGTGAAGTACAGCGAATGGATAACTGACTTGCGTGTAAGCGAAGCTAAAAGAATCTTTATGGAGCATCCTGACTGGAGCAACGAGACGGTGGCCCTGCATTGCGGATTTACCGACCGCAGCTATTTCCAGACGATCTTTAAGAAAAGAACTGGTATGACACCTGCCGAATATATACAAACTACTTGCAAAGAATGAAAACAATCAGAATCTTCATGGTGTCGCTATTCCTCGTCGCCATCTCTATTAATTTGTCGGCACAAACAAATGCAAATGAGGTGTTGGAGGTAGCACAACGAGTGAACAACTACTTCATGCAGAAATATGAAGACCCCACTGTGCCTACTAATGTGAAAAAGATTAGGCCCAGTAACCTGTGGACACGCGCCGTCTACTATGAGGGTCTGATGGCTCTCCATGACATTGACCCGCAGCAGCGCTACATCGACTATGCCACTACGTGGGCCAACTTCCACCAGTGGTCACCACGCAATGGCATCAATACCTGTGATGCCGACGACCAATGCTGCGGACAGACCTATATAGAGCTGCTGCCTTATACTGGCCGGTGTCGTGCCTTTGATTATGTGCTTGACTGCAAAGAATTAAATAATGTACGCGCGAACCTGGCTCACCAGATTCAGACACCGAACCCGAAGAATGGCTCACTGTATGGCTGGTGGACGTGGATTGACGCCATACAGATGGCGATGCCGCTCTACATGCAGATGTACCAGACGTTAGGCGACAAGCAGTATCTCGATCATGCGATGAAAATGTACCGTTGGAGTCGCAACGAGTGTGGCGGTGGCCTCTTCAACGTGAAGGAGGGCTTGTGGTGGCGCGATGCCGACTATGTGCCGCCCTACAAGGAGCCCGACGGACAACAGTGCTATTGGAGCCGTGGCAATGGCTGGGTATATGCAGCCCTTGTGCGTTGTATGAATGTGCTGCCGAAGAAGTCGAAGGCCTATAAGGAGCTGAAGAAGGACTTCCTGCTGATGAGTAAGGCCCTGCTGAAGTGCCAGCGCGAGGACGGTTTCTGGAATCCCAGCCTGGTATCCACCAACTATGCCATGCCCGAGACCAGCGGCACGTCGCTCTTCCTCTATGGTATGGCTTGGGGTGTCCGTCAAGGCTATCTGAAGGCTGATGTCTATGGTCCTGCGTGTGAGAAAGCATGGTCGGCGATGGTGCGGGTGGCTGTCCATCTTGACGGTTTCCTTGGTTGGATGCAGGGTACGGGCAAAGACCCTTCAGCGGGCCAGCCGTTGAGCTATGACAAGGTGCCTGACTTTGAGGACTATGGCACGGGTTGCTTCCTGCTTGGTGCTACGGAATACTACAAACTGCTAAAGTAGCGGCGCTTAATGCTGTTTTTATATTAAAAAAGCATAAATTTGTATGCAAATGACTCAAGTTGTATACTGTGAATTAAATTTTAGCAGTAATTTTGCGTCATAAAAATGAACAAAAAAAACAGAAAAGCTATGAAGAAGTTTATACTCTTTACCATGTTGCTCATCTGTGGCATGGTTAATGCACAGGCACAGAAGCCGGCTGAGATCAAGTTTGAGGAGACTACTCACCATTTCGGCGAGTTTTCGCAGAAGAATCCCAAGCTGACATGTACGTTTACCTTCACTAATGTGGGTGAGCAGCCGCTGGTCATCAATCAGGCTGTGGCCTCTTGCGGCTGCACCGTTCCTAAGTATCCGAAAGAACCTATCCAGCCGGGTGCCACTGGCGTCATTGAAGTGCTCTATAACGGTACGGGTAAGTCCCTGGGTTTTTTCAAAAAGTCTATTACCGTTCGTACTAATGGTGCTGTAGAGCTCACTCGCCTTTACATCGACGGCACGATGACGGAGTAGGAAAAAATAAAAGTATAAAAAGTGGCTGCGCCATCTCCAAACAAGGGGCGCAGCCATTTTTGTGCATACTGCAATATGCGCAGCTTTTTGTACTATTTCGCGTAGGCCACAGAACGGGTTTCGCGGATAACGGTAATCTTCACCTGACCGGGATAGGTCATCTCGTTCTGGATCTTCGAAGCAATCTGTCCGCTGAGTGCCTCCGTCTCGGCGTCGTCCATCTTGTCGGCACCGACAATGACACGCAGCTCACGGCCGGCCTGGATGGCATAGGTCTTTGTAACTCCGGGATAGCTCATGGCAATGGCTTCGAGGTCGTTGAGACGCTTGATGTAGGCCTCGACAATCTCACGACGTGCACCAGGACGTGCTCCGCTGATGGCATCGCACACCTGTACGATGGGAGCCAGTAGCGTCTGCATCTCCATCTCATCGTGGTGGGCACCGATGGCGTTGCAGATGTCTGGCTTTTCTTTGTACATCTCAGCAATCTTGGCACCGTAGAGGGCGTGGGGCATCTCGCTTTCCTCGTCAGGCACCTTGCCGATGTCGTGAAGCAACCCAGCGCGCTTGGCCTTTTTGGGATTCAGTCCCAGCTCTGCAGCCATCACAGCGCAGAGGTTAGCTGTTTCGCGGGCGTGTTGCAAAAGGTTCTGTCCGTAGGAAGAACGGTATTTCATCTTACCGATGATGCGGATGAGTTCAGGGTGCAGGCCGTGGATACCGAGGTCGATGGCGGTGCGCTTGCCCGTCTCGATAATCTCGTTGTCGAGCTGTTTCTTTACTTTCGTCACCACTTCTTCGATGCGTGCAGGGTGGATACGTCCGTCGGCCACCAATTGGTGGAGAGCCAGACGGCAGGTCTCGCGGCGTACAGGGTCAAATCCGCTGATAACGATGGCCTCAGGTGTGTCATCAACGACAATCTCCACGCCGCAGGCAGCCTCCAAGGCACGGATGTTGCGTCCCTCGCGACCAATGACGCGGCCTTTCACGTCGTCGTTGTCAATATGGAAGACAGAAACGCTGTTTTCGACAGCTGTTTCCGTAGCTACACGCTGGATGGTCTGGATGACAATCTTCTTAGCCTGTGCATTGGCGTTGAGCTTAGCCTCGTCCATGATTTCATTGATGTAGGAGGCGGCAGCTGTCTTTGCCTCGTCCTTGAGACTTTCGACGAGGCGGTTGCGGGCCTCTTCGGCGCTGAGGCCGGAGAGTTCCTCCAGCTTCTCACGCTCTTTCTGCTGCATCTTGCCCAGCTCTTCCTGCTTGAGGGCGAGGGCTTTCTTCTCATTCTCAATGCGGTTTTGCTGGTTGTCGAGGTCGTTCTTGCGTCGTCCCAGCTCTTCCTGGCGCTGGTTGAGCGACATCTCGCGTTGCTTCAGCTTGTTCTCGCTCTGTTGGATGTGCTGGTTGCGTTGTTGCACTTCCTTTTCCAGTTCGCTCTTCTTGTTGAGGAATTTCTCCTTTACCTCGAGCAATTTCTTTTCCTTGATGACCTCAGCCTCTTTGTTGGCTGATTCTATCATGTCATTGTACTTCCCCTTGATGACCTTGAGGAAGATAAAGTATCCGCTCACCGCTCCGATGATAAGTGCAGCGGCGGCAATGATAATCGCTAAAATGGTACTCATAAATATATATTGGTGTTAATATTCTCTCTTCCTTCTGCCGAATAATGCAAGGGTAGGGAAGGCCTCACTACTTCATGGCTTCCTCTATCTCAGAAGTCAGCTGGTGGAGAATATTATCATATGGGGTCGTGTCGTTTTTGCCGAGTTCCTTCTCATACCTGAGCGCAATTTCGATGAGAGTCATCAGCGCGATGGTATGATCACTCTTACGCCCTTTGTAGACCTGAGCATAGGCCCCGTAGCGTTCAGAGATGAGCTTGGCAGCTGCACGATAGTACTGCTCATCCTCGCGGTTGTGCAGCACCATTGCAATGTCTTCGTCGTAGACGTGCAACCTTATATTGAGTTTCTCTTTGCTTTCTTCTGCCATTGCATTTTTGTTTAGGGCTTTTTCCCTACTTCTCGTCGCTGAGCATGGTGATACATTTGTTCACGCTGCGTATGAGGGACGCCAGCCGTTCCTTGGCTCCGTCGAGGTCGCCATCGGTGATTTCCAGCATGCGTGCCGTTTTCAGCGACTGGTAGTCACGTTCCTGCTGAGCCAGCTTTGCCTTTAGCTGGTCGATGATTTGTTCGTTCTCGTCCACTATGGCGTAGAGCTCCTGATTCTCTTGCTTCAGTTCCTGAAAACGGAGAATCATTTGCCTGACACGAGTCTGGAAAACGGATAAATCTTTCTCGTTTTGGTTCATGGCTACTGCTTTTATCCCACAAAGGTAGGCATTTAAAATCGAAAAGTGATAAATGAAAAATGAAAGTTGCTCGGCGTTAACACGTTTTAACTGTCGTTGGCCGTTTTCCCTTCTTTTTTAATTCAATTTTGAGTTTTTGATTTCTCAATTTTTCGGTTTTGGCTCCTTCTTGGCTAGCATGACGATGCGGTAGACAAGGTCTGCGCTCCATTTCTCAGAGAAGTTTAGGCGCTTGTTGTACTCGCGTACTGCCAAAACAGTCTTGATAACACCTGCATCCTTGTAGTCGTTCTTCGTGTAGATGTCGTGAACGGTTTTCTGCGTCATACCGTAGATGGCCTTTTTGAAGAAGCCAGGCATACGCAGCTTGAATTTCATCAAGTTGCCTGTCAGCATCATCATGTCCTGCACAAAGGCCTGGAACTGCACCATATAGGGCTGTACGTCTTGGATCTTTTTACAACGGCGATTGATGCTTTGGTCTATCTCCTTGCAGAAGTCGTCATCCATCTGGTACATTTCCTTCAGCATTTTGCGACACTTGGCCTTCTCGCCAACACCGAGACGTCCCTGCTGAGTGGGTACCTTTAGTGTTACCTTGAAGGTGCGGAGGTCAGGCAGCGCAGCCAGATTGGTAATGTGCAGGTCAGCGGCCATCACAGCCTGAAAGTAGACGCGGATAAGGGTCATGAAATCCTCCATGCCTCCTATCCTCATTTCGTTATCAGCCTTATTGCGGCCGAAAAGCTTTGCAAATATTCCCATAGTGTATGTGTAGATAATTGGCTGCAAAGGTACAATAATTTTGTCATATGGGAAAATTTTTTTTGTCATATGAGAAAAATATTTTTGTCATATAGGAAAATTGGATAAGTCAATGAGATAATTTCCAAAGTCATTTGTGTAGAATTCGTGAACTATATGATAAATATCGTGATTAATGTGCATTTAACTCCTTTTAACGTCTTTAACGTCTTTAACTTCTTAAATATTCGTACCTTTGCAGCCATATTACGTAATATAACATGAAAGGTATTGTGTTGGCAGGTGGAAGCGGTACACGCCTCTACCCAATCACTAAGGGTATTAGCAAGCAGCTGATACCTATCTTTGACAAGCCGATGATTTATTATCCCATCTCGGCTTTGATGCTTGCGGGCATACGCGAGATACTGATTATCTCGACACCCTATGATTTGCCTGCATTTCGCCGTTTGTTGGGAAACGGCTCCGAGCTGGGCGTGCACTTTGAATACGCTGAGCAGCCTTCTCCCGACGGTTTGGCACAAGCTTTCATCATCGGCGAACAGTTCATTGGCAACGATTGCGCCTGTCTGGTTCTTGGCGACAACATCTTCTATGGCTCTGGCTTTACAGGTCTATTGCGTCAGAGTGTAGAGAATGCGGAGAAGCACGGGCTGGCTACAGTCTTCGGTTACTACGTCAACGACCCTGAGCGCTATGGTGTGGCAGAGTTTGACTCTGACGGTAACTGTCTAAGTATTGAGGAAAAACCGCTGAATCCCAAGTCCAACTATGCTGTCGTGGGTCTCTATTTCTATCCTAACAGTGTGGTGGAGATTGCCAAGAATATCAAGCCCAGTGCTCGTGGTGAGTTGGAAATCACTACTGTCAATCAGGAATACCTCAAGCAGCAAAAGCTGAAGGTACTGACCTTGCAGCGTGGCTTTGCCTGGCTCGATACGGGTACGCACGACTCGCTGGCCGAGGCCTCTACATTTATCGAGGTTATCGAAAAACGTCAAGGCTTGAAGGTGGCCTGCTTGGAGGAAATTGCTTTCAAGCGCGGCTGGATTGACACTGAGCAGTTGGTGCGCTTGGCGCAACCTATGCTGAAGAATGGTTATGGGCAATACCTGATGCAGATAGCTATAATTGATAAATAATTATTACATGTTTTTAATAATGAAGCGCATTTTTCTTATTGTTCTGATGAGTGTATTCGCATTGTCAACGACTTTCGGACAAAGACTTTCCGATAATGAAGTCATTAGGACAGCGGCAAACTTGAAAAGATCTGGTGTTTCTGATGCAAACATTGGCTCCGAATTAATACAGCGTGGTGCTACTATTGATCAGATACAGCGTCTACGAGCTCAGTATAGTCAGCAGATTGCCAATAAGAACCTTAACAACTCTGCGGATAATGCTATTGCTGGGGCAGAAAACCGCAGTCGCGTTAATAATGGCGAGTCAGGCAAGAATGAAGTCAATGCTACCAACATGAATAATGCTAACAAGGTTGGTGTAGAAGACAATGATACTATTGATGTTGCAGAACCGATAGAGACAGCAAAAAGGAAAGTTTTCGGACGTGACATCTTTAATAACCGACGCCTAACATTTGAACCCCCGATGAATATTGCTACACCACAGAACTATGTTTTAGGACCTGGTGATCAGCTCGTCATCGACGTCTATGGAGCCACGCAGGAGAGTCTGACATTGACAATTAGCCCTGATGGTGACATTATTGTTCCCGATTTCGGTCCTGTTCATGTGAGTGGCTTGACTGTTGCTGCTGCTCAATCACGTATCCGTGGTACGCTGGGAAATTACTATTCTAGTTCAAATATTAAGGCCGCGCTTGGACAGACGCGAACTATTACTGTGAATGTAATGGGAGAAGTGGAAGCTCCTGGCACTTACACGTTGTCGGCTTTTGCCACCGTTTTCCATGCGCTATATATGGCTGGCGGTGTGGGAGACCTGGGTACGTTGCGTAATATAAAGGTCTATCGCCAAGGAAAATTAATCACAGTTGTAGATATTTACGAGTTTATCCTCAATGGACGTTTGGCTGGAAATGTCCGCTTATCTGATAATGATGTTATCCAAGTGGGGGCATACGATTGTATTGTTGATATTGATGGACACGTAAAACGCCCCATGGCTTATGAGATGCGGGAAGGAGAAAGCGTTTCTACTTTGTTACGCTATTGTGGCGGTTATACAGGTGATGCTTATAAGAAAGCCTTACGATTACTACGTTCAACTGGAAAAATGAGAAGCGTTTATAACGTTGAAGAATTTGAGATGTCAGACTTCAAATTGGCAGATGGTGACGCTATTACAGTTGACGGCATTTATGACCGCTTTGAAAACATGGTTGAAATAAAAGGTGCCGTATTCCGTGAAGGTATGTTTCGTTTAGGAGAAAAATGTAATTCTGTTCGTACCCTGATAGAGAGAGCTGAAGGTCTTACGGAAGAAGCGATGACCAGCCGTGCTGTGATTCGTCGTATGAAACCAAACCGAACACAGGAAGTTATTGCCGTAGATCTGGAAACAATTCTAGACGGATCACAGGCGGACATCCCGCTGAAGAACGAAGATGTCCTTTTCATCCCTACAATTGCAGAACATCAAAACCTACGTACATTGACAATAGAAGGTGAGGTGATTTTTCCTGGCGTTTATGAATATGCTGACAACACAACGGTAGAAGACCTGATTGTTCAAGCAGGTGGATTGACGGATATCGCATCTACTGTGAAAGTTGACGTTTCTCGCCGTCTGCGTGACCCGAAAGCATTAGTGTCAGGTATGCAGACATCTGAAACCTTCAGTTTTGCCCTGAAAGATAATCTCGCTATTGTTGGTGATAGTACTTTCCTACTTCAGCCTTATGACGTAGTACAGATTCGTAAGAGTCCTGTTTTCCAAGAACCAATGCAAGTTTTGGTTGAGGGGGAAGTCGCTTTCCAGGGTAGCTATACGCTGGAAACCAAGAACCAACACTTGAGTGATGTCATAAAGGCGGCAGGCGGTGTGATGCCAGGTGCCTATGTACGCGGTGCTCGTCTATTACGCAAAATGACCGATGACGAGCACGCCCGTGCAAAATCGGTGTTACTGCTGGCACGCCAGAGTGCTGAAGGCCAAGATTCCATCAATATTGAACAATTAGCACTTCGGACTACTTATCCCGTAGGTATTCATCTTGATGAGGCGTTGGCTAACCCTGGTGGTGAACAGGACATTGAACTCATTGACGGAGACGAGCTTATTATTCCTCGCTTAAACCGTACCGTGCGCATCAGTGGCGATGTACGTGCCCCAAATACTGTGGCTTACGTTGAAGGCATGAGTTATAGGCAATATGTAAAACAAGCAGGAGGATTTGGTAATCGTGCCAAGAAACGAGACACTTATGTGGTCTATCAAAACGGCACCATTGCTAAAGCTAATAAAGCCACACTTGAGCCTGGGTGTGAGATTGTGGTTCCCGCAAAAGCTCCGCGAAATACTTCTGCTATAAATCAATGGTTGGGCATTGGCACTAGTGTCGCATCACTGGCTACCATGTTTGCCACGATTGCCAGCATTATAAAGTAGTATACAAACAGACTGAATAGCCATGAATTCCGAACAAGAACAGACGAATATAGAACCACGTAAGGAAAAGTCCAGTTTCAGAGTCCTCTTTCGGGATATGAAGAAGCGCAGGCGGCTTTACTTTATTGTACTGCCCATCGCGTTTGTGATGGCAGCGATATATGCCATGGGTATCCCTAATACATATAAGTGCACCGTTAAGTTAGCCCCTGAAGTTTCCAAAGGCAGAACTGGCGGCTCATTAGGAGGGTTGGCAAGTGCTTTCGGTATCAGTTTAGGAAGTGGTATGAGCGGTGACGATGCCATTATCCCTTCACTTTATCCCGAGTTGGTAAATAGCGTCAACTTTCGCACCTCACTTTTCTCTATAAAAGTGCATCGTAAAAATGGTAGCAAAGAAATGACCTATTATGACTACTTGTTGCATGAGCAAAAATCTCCGTGGTGGTCAAAGGCGAAGAAAGCTGTTTTTACATTTCTCTTTGGCGACAAAAGTGACAAACGTACAAATGGGGCTAACGAAGTCGATAATTTCCAGCTGACCAAAGAACAGACCTTTATCCAACGTGTTATTGGCAGGTTGATTTTTTGCGACGTAGATAAGAAGACCTTTGTTATCACTATTAGTGTTATTGACCAAGATCCACTCATAGCTGCTACGATAGCTGATTCCGTTCAACAGAAGTTACAGCGGTTTATCACTGATTATCGTACCAGTAAGGCAAAAGTGGATGTGGAATATTACCAAACACTGTTTGCAGAAGCCAAAGAGAACTACGAGAAAGCCCTTCATGACTATGCCTATTTCAGTGACCATAACCAAAAGGTTCAGCTTCAAAGTGTGCGTAGCCAACAGACAAAGCTCGAGACCGAATTAGGATTACAGCAACAAGCCTATTCTCAGGTTGCTGCACAACTTATTGCTGCGGAAGCAAAGCTACAAGAGGAGAGACCAGCATTCACAATCCTACAGCCTGCAACAGTGCCTGTTCAAAAGTCGGCTCCAAGCCGTGCTAAGATTTGTCTTTTATGGATGTTCCTGGCATTCCTTGGTACTACCGCGTACATTATTTATAAGGAAGGACACGTGAAGATGCTGCTTGGTTTGGATGATGACGAAGACTAAGAGGAATAAATAATTAAAGGAGCTGCAAACACAGCTCCTTTAATTTGACGCTTCGTTCAACTTACTTCACCTTCTCCACGATTGCCTTGAAAGCTTCGGGATTATTCAGGGCGAGGTCGGCTAGCACCTTGCGGTTGATTTCAATACCGGCCTTAGCAAGGGCGCCCATCAGCTTCGAGTAGCTGATACCTTCCATGCGAGCGGCAGCGTTGATACGCTGAATCCACAGGGCGCGGAAGTTGCGCTTCTTGGCGCGACGGTCACGATAGGCATAGGTCAAACCCTTCTCCCAGGTGTTCTTCGCTACTGTCCAAACATTCTTGCGGGCTCCAAAGTAGCCACGGGTGAGCTTCAGGATGCGCTTACGCTTTGCTCTTGATGCAACATGATTGACTGATCTTGGCATAGTTTTCTACAATTTTAATGTTCGACAATAGGTTTGATTAGCGGAGACACAACAGGTCACGTACCTGCTTTAAGTTGGTCTTGTCTACGATTTCGTATCCCACCAAGTTACGCTTCTGCTTCTTGGTCTTCTTTGTCAGGATGTGGCTGTGGTAAGCGTGGTGTCTCTTGACCTTACCTGTTCCGGTAAACGAGAATCTCTTCTTGGCTCCGGAGTTTGTCTTTACTTTTGGCATTTTTTTTGTTTGATTAAATTGTTATTAAATAAGCGGTGGCAACGCATATACCGGGCGCAGCGCACCTTTTTCTGTTTCTTTATTCTGGGCTCTCTGTCTCAGTGAGCTTTTTCAGCGCATCGGCACTGATCTTGGCATTGGCCAGCAGTCCACCATTGGCCGGTGTCTCTGTGTCAATATCGAGGACGGCACTTTCCTCTCTTCTCTCTCCTCTCTCCTCTCTTTTCTTCTCATCGGCTACGGCAGCCTCACGGTCGCGTGCTTGCTGGCTCTTCTTGGCCGAACCTGCTTTCTTCGGAGCTAAGTAGAGAAACATTTTCTTACCTTCGAGTGACGGCATCGATTCAACCTTGCCCACCTCTTCCAAGTCATTGGCAAAACGCAGCAGCAATACTTCGCCCTGCTCCTTGAAAAGAATGCTACGTCCGCGGAAGAATACGTAGGCACGCACCTTGTTACCATCTTGCAGGAACTCCTGTGCATGCTTCAGCTTGAACTGGTAGTCGTGCTCATCGGTCTGTGGTCCGAAACGAATCTCTTTTACCTCCACCTTCACTTGCTTGGCTTTCATTTCCTTTTGGCGTTTCTTCTGCTGGTAGAGGAATTTCGAAAAGTCGATGAGACGGCAAACGGGAGGATCTGCGTTAGGCGAAATCTCCACCAGGTCTACACCCTGTTGGTGTGCCAAATCCAAGGCTTGGCGCGTGGGCATCACCGTTGATCCGCTTTCGCCCACAATGCGGACTTCACGCGCGCGAATCTGCTCATTCGTGCGGTATTGGTTCTGTTTTTTGTCTATCTTCATCAAACGTTTTTTCGAAATCGGCTGCAAAGTTACGACAAAACGCGCAAATCGCAAAATAAATTTCAAATTATTTTTCGTTTTACCTCTGACTTTTCGTAACTTTGCAGCCAAAATTGAGAATGAAACCATGAAGAGATTCTTTTTTTTCGTCATTGTGCTGATGTCATACCTTGTTGGCAGGGCACAGATGGCTGATCCCATTCACTTTAGCAGCGAATTGAAACTACTTGAGGGCAACGAAGCTGAAATCATCTTCACCGCCACCATTGACCCTGGCTGGCATGTCTATTCCACTGACATCACCGATGACGGGCCTACACGAGCTACTTTTCACGCCGATAAACTTGAAGGCGTCGAACTAAAAGGAAAGCTGCAACCCCGAGGTAATGTCATAGAACAGTATGATGAGATGTTCGGCACTACACTTCGATTCTTTGAACAGCGTGGAGCTTTTGTACAGAAGATTCGTTTCACCAAGCCAAAGTACAACATTAGTTGCTACCTGGAGTTCGGTGCTTGCAATGATGAGATGTGTATGCCGCCCACGACGGTGGAGTTCAATAAGAGTGGGGAAACTCCCCAAGTAGAGGAAAAAGAAGCCAAGAGTGATGAGTTGACAGTTGCCGCCTCGTTAGACGAAGGTGCGGAAGATATCTCTAAAACAGATTCTGTCATAGAGGATGAAACCATTGCTTCTGCTGATAGTGTTCCCACTTCTCTATCCTTTGTGGAAGGGCAGGGAATGGGCTCCCTTTGGCAACCCATCACCGAGGAGCTAAAAGCTTTCGGCTCTTCAGCGGGCAGTACTGATATGGGCCTCTCGTGGTGGATGATATTCCTCGAAGGTCTGCTAGCAGGCTTCTTGGCCATCCTTACTCCTTGTGTCTGGCCCATCATTCCGATGACGGTCTCGTTCTTCCTCAAACGTAACAAAGACAGGAAGAAAACCATTCGCGAGGCCCTCGTCTATGGTCTGAGCATCGTAGTCATCTATGTGCTCTTGGGATTGCTGGTGACGCTGCTCTTCGGTGCCTCTGCCCTGAACGCACTCAGCACCAACGCCATCTTCAACATCTTCTTTGCCCTGTTACTCATCGTCTTCGCTGCTTCGTTCTTCGGAGCCTTTGAGCTGACGCTGCCCTCCAGCTGGTCGAATAGGATTGACCAAAAAGTAGACGATTTGCAGGGGTCCAGTCACAAAGCGAAATCCTTCAGTCTCAAATCATACCTGAGCATCTTCCTTATGGCCTTCACGCTGGCCTTGGTGTCCTTCTCCTGCACAGGCCCCATTGTGGGCTTCTTGTTGGTAGCTGTCTCGACGCAGGGCGACATCATCGCGCCAACTATCGGCATGTTGGGTTTCGCCATCGCCTTGGCCATTCCGTTCACACTCTTCGCCATGTTCCCCTCGCTGCTGAAATCGGCTCCGAAAAGTGGCGGATGGATGAATACGGTAAAGGTTGTGTTGGGCTTTATCGAGTTGGCCTTTGCCCTGAAGTTCCTCTCTGTGGCCGATCTGGCCTATGGATGGCATCTGCTCGACCGTGAGACGTTCCTCGCTCTGTGGATCGTGCTCTTCGCCCTATTGGGTGCCTATCTGTTGGGATGGCTGAAGTTCCCTCACGACGATGATCAGCGCAAGACCAATGTGCCTCAGTTCTTCCTTGGCTGGGTATCGCTGGCTTTTGCCGTCTATATGGTGCCTGGTCTGTGGGGCGCTCCTCTGAAAGCCATCAGCGCTTTCTCACCGCCTATGAATACACAGGACTTCAATCTTTATGAGGGTAGTGTTGAGGCAAAATATACTGACTACGATTTAGGTATGTCTGCCGCATGTGCCGAAGGTAAGCCCGTGATGGTTGACTTCACCGGCTTTGGCTGTGTGAACTGTCGCAAGATGGAGGCTGCTGTGTGGACTGATCAGACGGTACGTGATTTGCTCAACGACAAGTATGTGCTCATTTCTCTGTATGTTGACGACAAGACGGCGTTGCCCGAACCCATTGAGGTGACCGATGTCGATGGTACCACACGCAAACTGCGTACTGTGGGCGATAAGTGGAGTTACTTGGAGCGTTTGAAGATTGGCGCCAATACGCAACCCTTCTACGTGCTCCTCGACCCTGTTACAGGTAAGCCGCTGAACGCCCTTCGCTCCTATGACGAAGACATAGACGCCTATGTTGAGTTCCTTGAAACGGGTCTGAAGAATTTTTCCGCAAATAACCGATAATCAGCTATGATAGACAAGGAAACCCGCGAGCGAATCATCGCTTTAGTGCATGAAGAAGTGGTACCTGCCATTGGTTGTACTGAACCGATGTGTGTGGCACTATGTACCGCAAAGGCTACGGAGAAACTGGGACAGCGACCTGCGCATGTCACGGCCCTGCTGAGTGCCAACATCCTTAAGAATGCGATGGGTGTGGGCATCCCGGGAACGGGAATGACGGGCCTGCCTATTGCTATTGCCTTGGGTGCGCTCATTGGCAAGAGCGAATACCAACTGGAGGTGCTGAAAGACCTTACGCCTGATACTTTGGAAGAAGGGAAACGTTTCGTCAACGAGGGCCGTATCGACATCCGGTTGAAGGAGGGAATCACAGAGAAATTGTATGTGGAAATCATCGCAGAAGCCAACGATAAGAGTGCAACTGCCATCATTGCAGGAAGCCATACCCACTTCGTAGATGATGACGCGGCTACTCCCCTCCCATCCCCTACAAGGGAGGAGAACGACGGCGGTGAGCCAAATCTCTCCCTTCGCCTTGTCTACGACTTCGCCACTACCGCTCCCTTGGAGGAGATTCGTTTCATCGAGGAGACGCGTACCTATAATATGAACGCGGCGCGCGAGGCTTTGAAGGGCAACTACGGTCACAACCTCGGCAAGACCATCGACCGGCCCCTCTCGAAGGGAATCTTCGGCAATAGCATCTTCTGCCACATCATCGCCCGTACCGCCTCTGCCTGCGATGCCCGCATGGGTGGGGCGATGATTCCCGTGATGTCCAACAGCGGCAGTGGCAACCAGGGTATCTGTGCCACTAATCCTGTGTGTGTCTATGCCAAGGAAAATGAGAATACCGAGGAAGAGCTCATCAGGGCCCTGATGCTCAGCCATCTTACCGCCATCTATATCAAGCAGTCGCTGGGTACGTTGTCTGCTCTCTGCGGCTGTGTCGTGGCTTCGATTGGCAGTAGCGTAGGCATCACCTACCTGATGGGTGGCGACTACGACCGCATCTGTGCCTCGGTAAAGAATATGGTGGCGAATTTGACAGGAATGATTTGCGACGGCGCCAAGCCTTCGTGTTCGCTGAAGATTACCAGCGGCGTCTCCACCGCCGTCCTTTCCGCCCTGCTCTCGATGGAGGGCAAGTGCGTCAGCTCTCAGGAGGGCATCGTCGATGACAGCGTGGATAAGAGCATCCGCAATCTCACAGCCATCGGTGCCAACGGTATGGGTCCGACAGACGAGATGGTATTAAGGATTATGACTACCAAAGGTTGTTAAGCCTTGTGGCATTTCCGAGTAACATCAATCAATTGTTATATTTTTGAAACTTTTTCTTGCGTTTTTGCAAATAAAGTATTATCTTTGTAGCCGAAATACATTAAAAACTAATAACCTATGACTGCACTCGTCTCTGTTATTCCCATTCTATTACTTATCGTGCTGATGATGGGATTTAAAGTGTCTGGCTACAAAAGTGCCATCGTTACGCTGATCGTAACCATCGTTCTGGCCTTGTTTGCCGCTCCCGCTATGGGAATCGTTCCTGAGAAATTCGCTGACGTATCCATTGTTGGCATCACCGTGTGGTCGGTGGTGGAGGGACTGCTCAAGGCATGCTTCCCCATCATTATGATTATCATCTTTGCCATCTTCAGCTATAACATCCTCTGCGAGACAAAGGAGATTGAGACCATCAAGACGCAGTTCATCCAGATGACCAGCGACAAGGGGCTGCTGGTGCTGCTGCTGACGTGGGGCCTGGGTGGCGTGCTTGAGGGTATGGCCGGCTTCGGCACGGCTGTGGCTATCCCTGCTGCCATCTTGATCAGCCTGGGCTTCAAGCCGATGTTCTCGGCCGTCATCTGTCTGGTGGCGAATACGGTGGCTGTGGGCTTCGGCGCCGTAGGCTTGCCAGCCACCACGCTGGCCAACCAGGTGGCGGCCAGCGGTGTGGCATCGCCTGAGGAACTCTGCGAGGTGGCCACATTTATTATTTTACAACTCTCGCTGATGTTCTACATCACGCCGTTCCTCATCCTGATGATGACCGACCGCAAGAAGATTCTGAAGAACATCAGCATCGCGCTGTTCGTAGGCACCTTCTCTATCATCGTGCAGTTCTGCTGCGCCCATTTCATCGGCCCTGAGACGCCTGCCATCCTCGGAAGCGTAGCTGCCATCTGCGCCATGCTGATCTATAATAAGCTGTTTATCAAGGGCGCGGATTGCAAATCCCCATCAACAGAGCATGTTGCCGACGAGGGGACGGGAACTGCAAGCTCCCTCCAAACAGAGCGAAAGAAGTTTGGCCTCTCGAAGACGCTCAAGGCCTGGAGCGTGTATGGGCTTATCATCTTCTTCATCCTGATTTCAAGCAAGATTGTGCCGGCTGTGAATGAACTGCTGAGCAGCACGCTGGTGACACAGTTTGAACTGCCCATCACGGGCAACACCTTTAAATTCGGCTGGCTGTCGAATGCCGGTCTGATGATTTTCCTCGGAGCCGTCATCGGCGGTCTGATCCAGGGCTTGAGCTTCGGCCATCTGATGAAATTGCTCGCCAAGACCACGGTGAACCTACAGAAGACCGTGGTCACCATCTGCTGCCTCGTGGCGATGGCCATGCTGATGAACAATACGGGCATGACCAACGACATTGCCAAGGGGCTCGTGCAGCTGACTGGTGCCATATTCCCGTTCTTTGCTCCGCTCATCGGCTCTATCGGCACCTTCGTGACGGGCTCGGCCACCAATGCCAATATTCTCTTTGGCAAGCTGCAGGCTACAGCCGCCGGCGACCTGGGACTAGTGAATCAGGGTACGTTCTTTGGTGTCAGCGGCAATGAGACCAACTGGCTCGCTGCCGCCAACTGCGCCGGCTCGGAGGGCGGCAAGCTGCTCTCACCGCAGAGTATCGCCATTGCTACCGCCGCTTGTAACATGGAGGGACAGGACGGCGATATCATGCGCAAGACGATGCCCTTTGCCATCTTCTGGATTCTGATGAACGGCCTGATGGTGTTCCTTGGACTGCACGTGTTCTGAGTTAAGATGAAGACTTAAGAGTATTTTTGCTATATGATGAACAAAGAATTCTTATCAGAGCTCAGACAGTTTATGCCGTCTGACCGAATATATACCGACGAGCTGCGCACCCTTGGATGGGGTACGGACGCCAGCTTCTATCGGCAGATTCCGAAAGTGGTGCTTCGCAGCGATGGCGAGGAGGAAATCTCACGTATCGTAGGCCTCTGCCGTAAGTATCAACTGCCATTCACCTTCCGCGCTGCCGGCACCTCGCTCTCAGGACAGAGCTGCACGGACAGCGTGCTCATCGTGGCAGGGAAACATTGGGAGAAATACCGCCTGGCCGACGACCATGAGACAATTACGCTGCAGCCCGGCATCGTCGGTGCCCGCGTCAATCAGATACTGAAACCCTTTGGCCGCGTTTTTCCTCCCGATCCTGCATCTATAGGCTCGGCGATGGTGGGCGGCATCGTGGTGAATAACGCATCTGGCATGAACTGCGGGGTCCACGCCAACAGCGACCGTATGCTCGTCTCAGCTCGCATCATCCTGACCGACGGTACGGTGCTTGATACGGGCGACGAAACGAGCCGAGAGACTTTCCGCAAGAGCCATCCGGAGTTTATCGCTAAGATTGAGGCACTGCGGGACCAAGTGCGTGCCGATGAGGAATTGCACGCACGTATATTAAAGAAGTATAGCATCAAGAACGTGACGGGCCTGAACCTGCGTCCGTTGGTGGCCTACGACGATCCCTTCGACATTATCGCACACTCGATCGTCGGCTCTGAGGGCACGCTTGCCTTCCTCTCGGAGGTGACCATGAAGACACTGCGCGACTATCCCTTCAAGGCATCTGCAATGGTCTACTTCATGACGATGTGCGAGAGCTGCGAGGCCGTGGTGGCGATGAAGAAGCTGAAGGCCGGCGACGAAGACCTAGCCATGAGCGCCGAACAGTTGATGGTAAAGAGCGCCGAGATGCTTGACTACAAGTCGCTGAGCTCGGTTGATGACCCCGTCTACCTGCAATATAAAAAAGATGTGGATGCTGGGCGCATCGAGGGTGTGGCTCCAGGCGACTATCACAACCTAACAGCCATCCTCACCGAGACGAAGGCCGTGACGCACGAGCAGTTGCTGGAGAAGATAGCCCGGATTAAAGATTGTCTTGGACAGTTCAAACTTTATATTCCAGCGGAGTTCACCGAAGATCCTGCTCTCTATGGCAAATACTGGGCCATCCGCTCAGGCATCTTCCCCAGCGTGGGTGGAACCCGTCCCGTGGGCACAAGCTGCCTCATTGAGGATGTTGCCTTCCCCATTGAGTCGCTGCCCGAGGCTACCGTCAAGCTGCAGAAGCTCATTGCCGACCACGGCTACGACGATGCCTGCATCTACGGCCACGCCTTTGAGGGCAACTACCACTTTATTTTGAACCAGAGTTTTGCTGACGAACACGAGGTGGCCCGCTATGCCGAGATGATGCGAGACGTGGCACGGCTTGTGGTCGAGGAGTACGACGGCTCGCTGAAGGCTGAGCACGGCACGGGCCGCAACATGGCGCCGTTCGTAAAATACGAGTGGGGCGAGAAAGCTTACGTAGTGATGAAGGAGCTGAAGGCTATCTTCGACCCTGACGGGCTGCTGAACCAAGGTGTCATCTTCAACGACGATCCCGACTGCTTCATCAAATGTCTGAAGCCGCTGCCCGTGCTCGACTTCGACTTTGACGCGGTGCCTGACGGCGGACACTATCTGATGGACCCGTCGCTCTCCACCGCCAAGGAGACTATCGAGCAGGTGAAACGCGCTAACAAGTGCATAGAGTGCGGTTTCTGCGAGGTCAACTGTATGTCGTGCGGTCTGACGCTATCATCTAGGATGCGAATTGCCGTGCAACGCGAAATCCGTGCCCTCGAGGCCACCGTCCGTGCATCCAGCGGCTCTTCTGCTGGAATAGCCGCAGCCCAACGCTTAGCCAAGCTGAAGAAACAGTATAAATACTACGGCAACCAGACCTGCGCCACCGATGGCCTCTGTTCCACCTCGTGTCCGATGAAGATCAATACGGGCGAGCTGACACACCTCATCCGCCAGATGGAAATGAACAACTCGAAGATGGGCTATCGCGTCGGCGAGTTCGCCGCCAACCACATGGCTGGCATCAAGAGCGGTCTGCGCGTAGTGCTCGATGTGGCACACTTCGGTCACGTCACCCTTGGTCCGAAGCTGATGACCAGCGTCTGCCGAGGGATGAACAAGATGGGCCTGCCCCTGTGGACGACGGCTATGCCTAAGAAAAAGCGTCAGCCAAAACCTTCAGACCTCACGCAGTTCATCATCGAAAGGTCTGGGTTGAAGGAGAATACTTCGACTGCAGAACAATCATCTCTTAACTCTCAACTCAAAGTTGTCTACTTCCCCAGCTGCATTAACCAGACAATGGGCCAGTCGAGGCACGGCGGGAAGAAGCACGACCTTGTCGATGAAATCATCCAGCTGATGGCGAAAGCTGGTTACGAAGTGATTTTCCCTGAGGGCATGAAACGAATGTGCTGCGGACAGATATGGGAGTCGAAGGGTATGCTTGATATTGCCGATCGCAAGAGCGCCGAACTGGAAGCTGCTCTTTGGAAAGCCTCCGAAGAGGGCAAGTATCCCGTGCTCTGTGCTCAGAGTCCCTGTCTGCACCGCATGAAAAAGGTAATGCATAAGATGAAACTCTACGAGCCTGCCGAGTTCATCATGGAGTATCTCGTACCACGCCTCGACTTCCATCCCATCGACCGTCATCTCGCCTTGCACCTGACGTGCTCCACCCGCGAGATGGGTGTTGACAAGGATATGATTGCGCTCGCAAAGCTATGTTCCACCAACGTCTTCCTGCCTGAAGGCGTCGGCTGCTGCGGATTTGCCGGCGACCGAGGTTTCACCTTCCCCGAGCTCAACCGCTACGGCCTGCGCAAGCTTCGTCCTCAGATTGAGGCCAACCACATTGAGGTGGGCTACTCGAACAGCCGCACCTGCGAGATTGGTCTCGAGACGAATACCGGCATTCCCTATATGAGCATCGTCTATCTCGTCAACGAATGTACAACCCCTAAACAGAAATAAGTTAAACGAATCATATTGAAATGATGAAAAAGACATTATTGACTATGGCTCTGGCCGCCTTCACATTGGGTGCCAGCGCTCAGGAAAAGACCACCAAGTGGTACGACAATCTAAAGTTCAGCGGCTACGGCATGCTGCAGTATCAGGCAGAGGATAAGGAAGGCGGTGAGCACAACGAGTTCAACCTCCGTCTGGCCCGTTTCATCCTCGACGGAAAGGTTGGTGAGTTCGACTGGCGTGCCCAGATACAGGGCACTAATGCAAAAGGTCCCGGCGAGCCCACCGTCCAGCTTGTCGACCTCTATGCCGAGTGGACAAAGCACAAGGAATTCCGTGTAAAAGTTGGTCAGTTCAAGCGTGCCTTCACCTTCGAGAATCCCACGCATCCCATCACGCAGGGCTGGTATTCCTACGCTAACGTCATCAACGCCCTGTCAGGCTTTGGCGACCGCACGGGCGAGAAATCGAGCGGCGGACGTGACATTGGTCTGCAGGTGCAGGGCGACATCCTGCCCAACGCAGATGGCCGCGCATTGCTACACTATCAATTGGGTGTCTACAACGGCGAAGGCATCAACAGCAAGGACAAGGACCAGCGTAAGGACATCATCGGAGGTATGTGGGTGATGCCCGTTAAGGGTGTGCGCATCGGTGCCTTCGGTTGGACGGGCAGCCGCGCCGGCATCGGCGAGAAAAACCGCTATGCCCTCTCTGCTGAGTACGACAAGAATGAGTTCACCTTCCGCACTGAGTATCTGCACAGTCAGGGCATGGGTGCCGATGCATCGCTGGGCGATAAGGCCGATGGCTGGTATGTCTTCGGCATCGTGCCTGTGGTGAAGAGCAAACTGCACGCCAAGGCCCGCTACCAGTGCTACCGCAAGGCCAAGGATTGGGACTCATCGAAGACGATGTACGAGGTGGGCATGAACTATTACTTCACTCCCAAGCTGCAACTGAACATGGAGTATGCCCGCGTCAACGACCGCAGCATTGCCAACCCCGACAAGCATAATTACAACTTCGTCGACGTAGAGCTTGACTTCCGCTTCTAACTTTGAAAAATTATTCCTGAACGGCAAGATCCATTCAGGAATATTTTTTTAGATTATCCTCGATAGGCTTTAATAGAATACCAGCGTCAGGAGATAGGCTACGATGGTGCTTGTGAACACACAGATGAGGCCAGGCATCATGAATGAGTGGTTGAGCAGGTATTTACCAATGACGGTGGTGCCTGAACGATCGAAGTTCACGGTAGCGATGTCCGAGGGATAGTTGGGGATGAAGAAATAGCCGTAGACGGAGGGTAGCACACCTAAGAGCACGGGACCGTCGATGCCCAGCGAGTAGGCCAGCGGTAGCATCGACACCACCACGGCTCCTTGCGAGTTGATGAGCACGGAGACAAGGAAGAATACGATGGCGATGCTCCACGGGTAGTCCTTCACTACACCCTCCAGCATTGACTGTATCTCAGGCATGTAGTTTGAGAAATACGTGTCGGCCATCCAGGCGATGCCGTAGATGGCGACCACAGCCACCATTCCGCTCTGCCAAACAGGGCCTGACACAGCCTTTTTCGGCTGGGCCTTGCAGAAGATAATCATCAGGGCGGCAGCGGCTATCATCACAATCTGGATGACGATGTTCATCTTCAATGCCTTGCCGTCCCATGAGGGCAGCAGGCTGGGGAAGATGGCGAACATCACGATGACCAACAGGGCAGCGATGAAGACAAACACGGCATTCTTGGCCGACTGCGGAATCTGCATATCGAGCGTTGTAGCGCTGTTGCCATAGATGTAGGCGCGCTGCTCAGGGTCTTTCAGCTTGGCTTGGAACACAGGGTCTTTGTCCAGGTCCAACCCGCGGTGATAGCTGGCGGCAGCGGCTGCCATCAGTCCGCAGATACAAGCGGGAATGCTCACCATCAGCACACCAGGGATGCTGACATCGAAGCCGTTGGCATTGGAGATAGTGACGAAGGCGACTACAGCTGCAGCGATGGGAGAGCACGTGATGCCCACCTGCGAGGCTATCGAGGCCACGCCGCAGGGACGTTCAGGACGGATGCCTTTCTTCAGGGCGATGTCACAGATGATTGGCATCAGCGTGTAGACCACATGACCCGTTCCCACCAGCACGGTGAGGAAGAACGTGGTGAGCGGCGCGAGGAACGTGATGCGGTCGGGATGCTTGCGTAGCAGTCGCTCGGCTATCTGGATGAGCCAGTCCATACCGCCTGAGGCCTGCATAATGCCTGCGCAGGTGACGGCGGCAATGATGATGTAGATCACGTCGGTAGGCGGATTGCCGGGCTTCAAGCCGAAGCCGAAAACGAGAATGGCCAGGCCGATGCCTGAGATAGCACCCAGGGCCAGCGAACCATAGCGCGAGCCCACCCACAGTGCACCGAGCACGATGCACAGCTGCAGAATCATGGTAAATGTAATCATATTCGTTAGGTTATAGTTGTCAATAATGTGGCAAAGATACAAAAAAAATGAGGAACGCAATGCTTTTTCCCGTTTTTTTTATACCTTTGCCAACACATTATTATAAATAGAGCAAAACAATATGAAATTCATCAGTTGGAACGTGAATGGCCTGCGCGCCTGTGAGGGCAAGGGCTTCAGAGAAGTTTTCAGCCAGTTGGACGCCGATTTCTTCTGCCTGCAAGAGACGAAGATGCAGCCCGATCAACTTGATATCCAGTTCGATGGCTACGATTCCTATTGGAACTCGGCCGAGAAAAAGGGCTATAGTGGCACTGCCGTCTTTACCAAGCACAAGCCCTTGAATGTGACCTACGGCATCGGCATTGACCTGCACGACCACGAGGGCCGTGTCATCACGCTGGAGATGGAGGACTTCTTCTTAGTGTGCTGTTACACGCCCAACTCGCAGGACGGTCTGAAACGTTTGGAATACCGCATGTCGTGGGAGGAGGCCTTTCGCAAGTACCTGAAGAAACTCGATGCCGTAAAGCCCGTCATCCTCTGCGGCGACCTGAACGTGGCCCACGAGGAGATTGACCTGAAGAATCCGAAGAGCAATCGCCGCAATGCAGGCTTTACCGACGAGGAACGTGAGCAGTTTACCGATTTGCTGAACTGCGGCTTTACGGACACTTTCCGCTGGAAATATCCTGAGCAGGCGACTTATTCGTGGTGGAGCTACCGCTTTCAGGCCCGACAGAAGAACGCAGGCTGGCGCATCGACTATTTCATCGTCAGCGACCGCCTGCGTCCGCGTGTTGTTGATGCAGTCATCCATACCGACATCCTCGGCTCTGATCACTGCCCAGTTGAGCTCGTATTAGCGTAAATTAGTCGAAGAAGCCTGGCTGCTTGTAGGGAATGCACAGCTCGCGGTCGACGGTGGCAAGGATGCCCTGCACCTGACCGAGGGCGAACATACGGCCGAGGAGGGTGTAGCCTGCGTTGTGTCCGTGGCTGCTCTCATCGAGGATGCCGCCAGGCTCGTCGGTAAAGGTCATGCCGTGGTCTACGCGCATCGGCAGGTTGGGATTCTCCTTCTCGAAGATACGGGCCAGCTCAATCAGGTCGGCACGTCCTCCTAGGTGCGAAGCCTCGGTGAAGTCGCCATTGGGGAAGATGTGGCACGAGCGCAGGTGGACGAAGTGGGTGCGCGAAGCAAATTTCTTAGCCAGCTCCACAACATTATTATATGCACCCGCTGAGAGCGAGCCAGCGCAGAAGGTGAGGCCGTTGTGCTTGTTGGGCACGGCGTCGAGGAACCACTGGATGTCCTCCTCGGTACGGACGATACGCGGTAGACCAAGAATCTCGATAGGGGGATCGTCGGGGTGTACGCACATATTCATATTGCACTCCTCGCAGGTAGGCATGATGGCCTCGAGGAAATACTTCATGTTGGCACGCAGCTGAGCCTTGTCGATGCCTTTGTAGAGATCGAGGAACTCGCGGAACTTCTGCACGGGAGCCTCGTCGTTTTCGCTGAAGTTGCCAGAGACAAAGCCCTGCGTCTTGATGACGATGTTCTCCACCAGCTTGTGGTCTTTCTCAGGCGTCATCGTCTTTGCCAGCTCGTCGCACTCAGCCAGCACGTTGCGACCTTCGCCGACGCCTGCAGGGAACTTAAACTTGCTCCACTCCTCGCGAGCGCCCTCACGCTTGAGGATGTAGATGTCGAAGTAGGCAAACTCGGCATAGTTGAAATAGAGGTTGGTGGCACCGTTGGGATTGTTGTGGAACAGGTCGGTGCGAGCCCAGTCGAGCACAGGCATGAAATTGTAGCAGATGCAGTGGATGCCCTCTGCCGAGAGGTTGCGCAGGCTCTCCTTGTACACCTCAATCTGGTGGTCGCGGTCAGGGCCGCCGTATTTGATGGTCTCTACCACGGGCAGGCTCTCCACCACGCTCCATCGCATCCCGTAGCTCTCGATATACTCGCGCAGGTCGCGAATCTTCTCTCTTGTCCAAACCTCGCCCAGGGGCACATCATGCAGGGCAGTCACTATGCCCTCCACACCAATTTGTCTCAGCATGGCAAGGGTGATCTTGTCCTTCTTGCCAAACCATCTCCAAGTTCTTTCCATTTTTATTGAGTGTTTAATTTTTCCCTGCAAAGATACGGCTTTTTTATGATAAAAGCATTACAACTGTTCATTTTTTTTGTGAAAAACTTGGCAGTTAAGGAAAAAAACGCTATCTTTGCGACATCACTTGTCAAAAGTCACTCATTGTTTAACCATAAACACCCAACAGATATGAATAAGGAGGAGAAATTCATCATCACCATCAGCCGCCAGTTTGGAACGGGCGGACACGAGATTGGTGCTGAGCTGGCTCGCCGTTTGGGCGTGAAGCTGCTCGATAAGCAGATTATGAATGAGGTGGCACGTCGCTTTGGCGGCGTGGAGGAGGCAATGGAGAAGATTGAAGCCCGCAATCCCTTGTGGCGCGACGACTTCACCAGCTTCTACCGCCAGTATATGGCTGGCGCCGAGTATAACGGACAGGAGCACGACCAGACGTCGCACCAGCTCTTCGAGGCTCAGGCCGATGCCATCCGCAGCATTGCCGCTCAGGAGTCGTGTGTGATCATCGGCCGTTGTGGCTTCCATATCTTCCGCGACCATCCCAATGCGCTGAAGATATTCATTCATGCCGACGATGCCTGTCGCAAGCGTCGCATTGCCGAGAAATATGACATCTCGGAAGTGGATGCCGCTGCGATGATTGTAGACAACGACTACTCGCGTGAGCTCTACACCAAGACCTACACAGGCAGCGACTGGCAGGATGCCCGCAACTATGACGTCACGCTCAATGTGCGGAAGTTCGGCGTCAACGGTGCCGTCGACTTCCTGATGAACGTCATTGGCTAAACTCTCACCTCTAAACACTCAACAAAAGACAAGAGTCTCTCAACTCTCAACTCTCAACACTCAACTAAAATTGGGATTAGGAAAATGGATTGCCGGCTCGCTGGGCTGGATCACGCTGGGGCCATTAGGTGGCATCCTGGGCTTCCTCATTGGCGCGATGCTCGACTCGGCTGCCGATGCTCCTGCTGATGGTGCACAGGATTTCTCTGGCAATACTGAGCAGGGCAATCGCAATAGTTTCCTGCTGACAATGCTCGTCCTGTCGGCCTATATCATCAGGGCCGACGGTCGTGTCATGCACTCAGAGATGGAGCTGGTGCGCAATTTCCTGCGGCAGCAATTCGGCGAACAGGCCATGAAGCAGGGCAACGACATCCTGCTGAAGATTTTCGACGAGGAGAAACGGCAGGGTAGGGATGCCTTCCGCCGTACCATCCGCCAGGCCTGCTTCGAGGCTTCGCAACATCTTGACTATGGCGGACGCCTGCAGCTGATGAATTTCCTCGTGATGATTGCGCAGGCCGATGGCAGCGTGGACTCGACGGAGATTACGGCCTTGAAAGAGGTGGCTGGCTGGATGCAGGTGCCTGAGTCGGAGGTGGAGTCGATGCTGCACTTGGGTGGAAAAACCACCGACGATGACTATAAGGTGCTGGGTGTCACGCCGCAGGCTACCGACGAGGAGTTGAAGCGCGCCTATCGCAAGCTGGCCCTTGAGCATCATCCTGACCGTGTGGCAAAGCTGGGTGATGATGTGCGACGGGCTGCTGAGAAGAAGTTCCAGGAGATTAATGCCGCTAAGGAGCGCATTTGGAAAGCTAGGGGATTATAAAGAATAATGAGGTTATCAGAGCTGAAGACAGGCCAGCAAGGTGTCATCGTGAAGGTTTACGGTCACGGCGGATTCCGCAAGCGCATCGTTGAGATGGGCTTCATCAAGGGAAAATCCGTGGAAGTCTTGCTGAACGCCCCCTTGCAGGATCCTGTGAAGTACAAGGTGATGGGCTACGAGGTGAGCCTGCGCCGCCATGAGGCAGAGCTGATAGAGGTGGTGGAGCAGACCCACCCCCTGCCCCTCCCTGCAGGGAGGGGAGAAGATACCTCTACAGCAGAAAACTTAGGCGCGCAAGGTAACTCCT
>JAGAAJ010000061.1 GCA_017615355.1 Prevotella sp. | reverse complement strand
TACCAAAGCTGCCTTGTTATTGTGCTGTGTGCTGCTGCCTGTCTCGTGATAGCCGAAGCAAGAGGTGTCGTCGATATTCACCATCAGCGTAATCTGATCCTTGTGAGTAGTACCACCCACATGCTGACCGTTGTCAAGGACGTCGCTCACAGAGCAATTGCCGGCATTGAAATCGTTGATATGAATGTTGGCCTGACCTACAGACAGCAAGTTCATGTTACCACTGTCGTACTTGGAACCATTTGCAGCTGTAATTCCCTCTGTTGTATTACGTACAGTTGTATTGCCACCTTTATATACCTGCTGTACAAAGAAATGACGCAAGTGCGGATCTTCGTATGTCAGATTTGGTACGCTCTGGAAATAGGCAGCCACAACAGCTTTCTGCTCATCTGTGAGAGGAGCGGGAACTGTATATCCACCCAATTCCTTATCAGGATCGGCCCACTCATTGTGATTCATGTTGTGATAGGCCTCTGTTTGGGGAACAGTCTCACCATCATTAGCACGGGTCATACGGCTTGCGGCAGCTTCACCGAAACCCCAAGTCTGATTAGCAGCAGGCGTTCCGAAAACATTAATAAAGGCTGACTCATAGTCCTGAAGGATTTTCGTTGCGTTTGCTTGCGGATCATAGAGATCATTGTCATTGGAGCAGCTGGTAAAGGATGCGCCCATCAAGAGGGCTACTGCTCCCATCATCAAATACTTTTTCATGGTTTTTGTTTTTTAATTGAATGTGTTAGAATCTTTTGTAGTTACAGAATTGTTTTGCAAAGATACTGCAAAAAAATGTAACGCACATACGTTTGTGTGTTAAAATTTTAAAAAACATCACATTTCCCTTATTTGTGATGTCAGCGCAGGGAAGGAGGCTGGGGATGCTACATATGAGAAAAAAGTTTCATTTTTTATCCATAATGACTTCTATTTCGAAAAAAATGTCTAATTTTGCAGCCGAAAAAAGAACTACACGACAATGCAAGACATCAGAAATATCGCAATCATTGCGCACGTAGACCACGGAAAGACCACGCTTGTAGATAAAATGATGCTGGCTGGCAACCTGTTCCGCGAGGGACAGAACCTGTCAAGTCAGGTGCTTGACGCCAACGACTTGGAACGCGAGCGCGGCATCACCATCCTCTCGAAAAATGTTTCCATCAACTGGAAAGGTACAAAAATCAACATCATCGACACGCCGGGACACTCGGATTTCGGTGGCGAGGTGGAGCGCGTGCTGAATATGGCCGACGGCTGCCTGCTGCTCGTCGATGCCTTCGAAGGTCCGATGCCGCAGACACGTTTCGTGCTGCAGAAGGCCTTGGAGATAGGTCTGAAGCCCATCGTCGTGGTGAATAAGGTGGACAAGCCGAACTGTCGTCCCGAAGAGGTCTACGAGATGGTCTTTGACCTGATGTTCTCGCTGAACGCCACCGAAGATCAATTGGATTTTCCTGTTGTCTACGGCTCGGCGAAAAACGGTTGGATGGGCCCCGACTACAACAAGCCCACAGACAACATTACTTATTTATTGGACAAGATTGTGGAGGTCATCCCCGCTCCACAGCAGATAGAGGGCACCACGCAGATGCTCATCACCTCGCTTGACTACAGCAGCTACACAGGCCGCATCGCTGTGGGCCGTGTGCACCGCGGCACACTGACCGATGGTCAGATGGTGACCATTGCTCACCGCGATGGTTCCATGGAGAAGACGAAGGTGAAGGAGCTGCACACGTTTGACGGCATGGGCCACCACCGCACCGACAGCGTGGACTGCGGAGACATCTGCGCCGTCATCGGTCTGGAGAAATTTGAGATTGGCGACACCATCTGCGACTTGGAACAGCCCGAGCCGCTGCCGCCTATCGCCATTGACGAGCCGACGATGTCGATGCTCTTCACCATCAACGACTCACCCTTCTTCGGCCGCGAGGGTAAGTTCGTGACCAGCCGCCATATCAACGACCGTCTGATGCGCGAATTGGAGAAAAACCTCGCCCTGCGTGTAGAGCCTTTCGAGGACAGCACCGACAAATGGGTGGTCTCTGGCCGCGGCGTCCTGCATCTCAGCGTATTGATTGAGACCATGCGCCGCGAAGGCTACGAGTTGCAAGTGGGTCAGCCGCAAGTCATCTACAAAGAGATTGACGGCATGAAGTGTGAGCCTATCGAAGAGCTCACCATCAACGTGCCTGACGAGTTTGCCTCGAAAATGATTGACATGGTGACACGTA
Source organism: Prevotella sp. (assembly GCA_017615355.1). GTDB lineage: Bacteria > Bacteroidota > Bacteroidia > Bacteroidales > Bacteroidaceae > Prevotella. The sequence goes on along the minus strand of JAGAAJ010000061.1, from coordinate 9,486 downwards.
GAAAAGGCGAGATGACGTCAATGGAGAACCAAGGCGAGCGTACAAACATCGAGTTCCTTATCCCCTCGCGCGGCATCATCGGCCTCAGAACCAACGTACTCACCGCCAGTCAAGGTGAGGCCATCATGGCCCACCGCTACAAGGAGTATCAGCCGTACAAAGGCGAGATTGAAAGGCGTGTAAACGGTTCGATGATTGCCTTGGAGACGGGCACCGCCTACGCCTACGCCATTGATAAGCTGCAGGATCGCGGCAAATTCTTCATCGATCCGGGCGAGGAGGTGTACTACGGGCAGGTAGTTGGCGAGCACGTGCATGACAATGACCTCGTCATCAACGTATGCAAAGCCAAGCAGCTCACCAACGTTCGTGCCTCGGGTACCGACGACAAGGCCCGCATTGTGCCGAAGGTCATCATGTCGCTGGAGGAGTGTCTGGAATATATCAAGGAAGACGAGCTGGTGGAGGTGACGCCGAAATCAATGCGTATTCGCAAGGCCATCCTTGATCACGACCAGCGCAAGAAAGCCAGTAGGGCATAGGAAAAAACGTAATGATAAAAGAATTGTCAGCGGATTTTATTTTCCGCTGACAATTCTTTTTATGTCGTTGAGTTTGTTTAAAGCTTCTACAGGCGTGAGGTTATTGATGTCGAGGCCTAGGATTTCGTCGCGCACTTGAATGAGCACAGGGTCGTCGAGCTGGAAGAAACTCAGCTGCATCCCCTCACGCGTGTCGGCAATCTCGCCAATAGGCTTGCCCGCCTTGCCCACGCCGGCATTCTCGGCTTCCAACTGTTTGAGGATAATATTGGCTCGCTTGACGATAGAGCGCGGCATTCCTGCAATCTCTGCCACATGGATACCAAAAGAGTGTTCGCTTCCGCCTCGCTCCAATTTGCGCAGGAAGATGACCTTGCCGTCCACCTCCTTCACCGACACATTATAATTCTTTATGCGACTGAAGTTTTTCTCCATCTCGTTCAATTCGTGATAATGCGTGGCAAAAAGCGTGCGAGCTTGTGCCCGTGGCTGCTCATGCAGATACTCCACGATAGCCCAGGCAATGCTGATACCGTCGTAGGTGCTCGTTCCACGTCCCAGCTCATCGAAGAGCACCAAGGAGCGCGGCGTCACATTATTAAGGATGTTTGAGGCCTCCGTCATCTCCACCATAAACGTCGATTCGCCTAACGAGATATTATCGGAGGCGCCGACACGGGTGAAGATCTTGTCCACCAAGCCGATGCGGGCACTCTCCGCAGGTACGAAACAACCTATCTGCGCCATCAGTACAATGAGAGCGGTCTGGCGCAGCAGCGCACTCTTACCCGCCATGTTCGGGCCAGTGATAATGATGATTTGCTGACGGTCCTGGTCTAACAGGATGTCGTTGGGCACATACTGCTCGTCGATGGGCAGCTCTGTCTCGATAACAGGATGGCGGCCTTGTTTGATGTCAATCACGTCTGTCTGGTCGAGGACAGGCCGTATGTAGCGGTGCTCCTCAGCTGTCTTTGCAAATGACAGCAGGCAGTCGAGGCGAGCCAACAGCGTGGCGTTGATCTGCAACTGTGGAATAAACTCCTGAATGGCCATCACCAGATCGTTGAACAACTGTGTCTCCAACGCCAGGATCTTATCTTCGGCGCCAAGAATCTTTTCCTCGTACTCCTTCAACTCCTGCGTGATGTAGCGCTCGGCCTGTGCCAGCGTCTGCTTGCGCACCCATTCGGCAGGCACCTTGTCCTTGTAGGTGTTGCGTACCTCAAGGTAGTAGCCAAACACGTTGTTATAGCCAATTTTCAGGCTCTGGATGCCAGTCTCTGCAGCCTCGCGTTCCTGAATCTGCAACAGGTAATCCTTGCCGCTGTAGGCGATATGACGCAGCTCGTCCAGTTCTTCGCTCACGCCATCACGGATGACACCACCTTTTTGCACCAGCTGCGGAGGCTCGGGCGTCAATTCACGGCCAATGCGGTCGCGCAGACTTTCACAAAGTGAAAGGCGCTCGCCTATGCTACGCAATACACCTTCTTCCTGCCCTAGACACGCCGCCTTAATGGGTGCGACAGCTTCCAACGCTATTCGCAACTGTAGCACTTCACGGGGTGACACACGGCCTACCGAGGCCTTGGCGATGATACGTTCCAGGTCGCCCATGCGGTGCAGCTGTTCGTCAACGAGCTGGCGGAAGTCTGGGTCGCGGAAGAAACAGTCCACCACATCCAGGCGTTCGTTGATGGGCTTCTCATCTTTTAACGGGAAGACCAGCCAGCGACGAAGCAGACGACTGCCCATCGGCGATACGGTGCGGTCGATGACGTCGAGCAACGAGCGCCCATCGTCCTGCATCGGCTGCAGCAATTCCAAAGAGCGGATGGTGAACTTGTCTAATCGGACATATTTCTCCTCCTCAATACGCGAGATATGGGTGATGTGGCCCAGTTGAGTGTGTTGCGTCTGCTCCAAGTATTGCAGGATGGCGCCGGCAGCGGTAGTACCATTCTTCAGGTGTTCAACGCCGAAGCCCTTCAGCGATTTTACGCCGAAATGCTTCAGCAATTTCTGATGGGCTGTCTGCTCGGTATACACCCAGTCATCGAGTTCGAAGGTGAAGTAACGATTACCAAAATACTTTTCAAAGTCAGCCTTACGACCCCTGACAAAGAGTACCTCTTTCGGCTGGAAGTTGGAGAGCAGCTTTTCCACATAGTCGTAGGTGCCCTCGCCGGTAAGATATTCACCTGTGGAGATGTCGAGAAACGCTACGCCGCAAGCTGACTTGCCAAAATGTATGGAGGCCAGGAAGTTGTTCTCTTTGTAGTTCAGCACATTGTCGGAGAGGGCCACGCCTGGCGTCACCAACTCGGTGATACCTCGCTTGACAAGTTTCTTCGTCAGCTTCGGATCTTCCAGCTGGTCGCAGATGGCCACGCGCTTGCCGGCACGAATGAGTTTTGGCAGGTAGGTGTCGAGGGCGTGATGTGGAAAACCCGCCATTTCATCGCCCTTATTGTAACCGTTGTTACGTTTCGTCAGGGTGATGCCCAGAATGCGTGATGCCGTCACGGCGTCCTCGCAGTACGTCTCGTAGAAGTCGCCACAGCGAAACAGCAGCACCGCATCGGGATGCTTTGCCTTCAAGTCGAAGAACTGTTTCATCATCGGCGTCAGCTCGCCGTCTTTCTTTGCCATACTTTGATAAAGTTTGCTGCAAAGGTACTGTTTTTTCCCGATTCAACGGCATCTTTTCCATAAAATATTTGGTCACCTCGCAGAAAAGGCATAACTTTGCGTCGTCAAAACGCATGAAGAAATCTGCCATACAATTGCCCGAGGAAGGATGCAGCGAGGTGCTGCTCCATGCCTGCTGCGCCCCATGCAGCAGCGCAATCGTGGAATGGATGCTGCAAAACGGCGTGCGCCCCACCATATTTTACTACAATCCCAACATCTTCCCCCATGAGGAATATGAGATTCGAAAGGAGGAGAGCAAGCGCCACGCCGAGAGCTTAGGACTGACGTGGATTGACGGCGACTACGACCATGCATCGTGGCGCTGCGATGTCAGCGGTATGGAGGACGAGCCGGAACGCGGTAGCCGCTGTCTGCGGTGTTTCACGTTACGTCTGACAGCCGCCGCACGGAAGGCACAGGAGCTGGGTCTGAAGTATTTCACCACCACGCTGGCTTCTTCGCGCTGGAAGAGCATCGAGCAGATTACTGCTGCAGGCCTCGAGGCCGAGCAAGCCGTCCCTGGCACCGTCTTCTGGGCTCAAAACTGGCGCAAAGGTGGCCTTAGCGACCGCCGCAATCAGTTGCTGCGCGAATACGATTTCTACAACCAGCAATACTGCGGCTGTGAGTTCAGTATGCGAATGGCGCAGAAAAAAGTGATCACTACTCCAGAAACTAATCTTTAAAACAAATACAACAAGCATGAAAAAAACATTGATGTGTCTGCTGATGCTGGTCGCCCTGCTGCCTGCAACGGCACAAATCAGGGGCAACAACATCGTTGTCACCGTAGAGCCCGACCATCAGGACTGGAACTACAAAGTGGGAGAAACGGCCCATTTCATCGTAGAGGTGCGTCGTTCTGGCACCCTTCTCGACAATGTCAGCATCGACTATGCTGCAGGGCCTGAGATGTATCAGACAGAGAAGAAGTCTCTGACGTTGCAGAACGGTACGCTGAAGCTCTCGGGCTCGATGAAATCGGCAGGTTTTTATCGCGTGGACGTCACAGCACACGTCGACGGCAAGAACTACAAGGGAGCCTGCAATGCTGCCTTCTCACCTGAGAAACTGCAGCCCTCGACGGTGATGCCCAGCGACTTCAAGACTTTCTGGAATCAGGCCATCACGGAGGCACGCTATACTCCGCTTGAGCCAACCATGCGCCTGCTGCCCGAGCGCTGCACCAAGGACGTGAACGTCTATGAGGTGAGCTTCAACAACGCCCGCTGGGACTCGCGCACGTATGGAATATTATGTATGCCCGTCAAGGAAGGCAAATATCCTGCGCTGCTGCGTGTGCCTGGAGCTGGTGCGCGTCCCTATCAAGGCGATGTGTGGACGGCTTCGCAGGGTGTCGTCACGCTCGAGATCGGCATCCACGGCATCCCCGTCACCTTGGAGCAGAAGGTGTATGACAACCTGAACCACAACGCGCTGAGCCATTATTGGGACTGGGGCATGGACGACCGCAACCAGTCATATTACAAGACCGTCATCCTGGGCTGCATCCGTGCCGTTGACTATATTGAGCAGTACACACCCTGGAACGGTGAGCTGCTGGGCGTCACAGGCAGTTCGCAGGGTGGATTCCTCTCGCTGGTCACTGCTGGACTGGACAAACGTGTGACCTGCTATGCTCCTGTGCACGCAGCCCTCTGCGACCACACCAACTCGCTCAACGGCAAGGCCTGTGGATGGCCGCACTACTTTTATTGGAACAAGGGCAAGGGTATGGAGAAACAGATAGAGACATCGCGCTACTACGACGGCGTGAATTTCGCACGCCTCATCAGCCCACAGCAGAAAGGCTGGTTCTCCTTCGGCTACAACGATGACGTGGTGCCACCTACTTCGTCCTGGGCCACATACAACACCGTCACAGGGCCGAAAGAAATCTCCGTCTATCAGCAGACGGCCCATTTCTGGTATCAGGAGCAATGGGACGAATGGGAAGCTTGGCTGCTGAAGGAGCTTAAAGTTAAGGCGCAGCAGTTGTCCAACCGGTTGAACAACCTGCAGCAGAAGGGTTATATGTTCGGCCATCAGGATGATCCGTTCTATGGACTGACCTGGGCGTATGAGAAAGACAGCAGCGACGTGAAGAACGTGTGCGGCGACTGGCCTGCCGTCATGGGCTTCGAGCTGGGCGGCATTGAGATGGGCGATGAGAAAAGCCTTGACGATGTGCCCTTCAGTAAAATCACCGAAGAGGTGATCAAGCACTATGAGCGTGGCGGCATCGTCACCATCAGCTGGCACCCGCGCAACCCTCTGACCACCAAAGAGTCTCTTGCCGACCGCAAAGCCCAGCCTTGGCCGCAGGGCTCAGCATGGGACGTGAAGAACACTACCGTGGTGAAGAGCATCCTGCCCGGCGGTAAGAATCATGAGAAGTTCCAAGTGTGGATGCAACGCGTCAGCGACTTCCTCGCCACGCTAAAGACCAAGGACGGCCAGCCGATACCCATCATCTGGCGTCCCTGGCACGAGAACACCGGCTCGTGGTTCTGGTGGGGTGAGAAGCTCTGCACGGCTGAGGAGTATAAAGCCTTATGGAACATGCTGCAGGACAAGCTAAACGCCGATGGATTCGACAATTTACTCTGGGCTTACTCCCCTGGTATGGCTCCTGATTTGACGAAAGAGAAGTATTTGGAGCGCTATCCTGGCGACGATCGCATCCAGCTCGTCGGCATCGACGGCTACCAATGGGGCACGAAGGAGGATTTCGTCAGCCAGCTCGACCAAAACCTCGACATGCTGACAAAGTTTGCAAAGGAACGTGGCAAGATTGCTGCCTTGACGGAGTGCGGCCTGAAGAACCTCACCGACCCCACGTGGTGGACATCGACGCTGAAGCCCGTCCTCGACAAATATACCATCAGCTACTTCCTCGTCTGGCGCAACTACAAGGAGGAGTGGTTCGGCCCGTCGCCCTCAAAGCCCGATGCTCCCTACTTCCGAGAGCTCTATGATGCCAAGAACACCCTATTCCTGAAAGACATTCAATAAAAAGACTATATGACTGAGTTTGAAAAGAAAGTAGCAGCCCTGCGTGCACATCACGAGGAGCTGCTGAGCCGTAAGAACAGCCCGAAGGAGTGGGGCAATGGTATCTACGAGAAGTACGAGAACCCCATTCTTACTGCAGAGCACACACCGCTGGAGTGGCGCTACGACTTCTGTGAGAAAGACAACCCCTTCCTGATGCAGCGCATTATGATGAATGCCACGCTGAACAGCGGCGCCATGAAATGGGATGGTCCCTCCCCCTTAAGGCCAAACGACCAAACGACTAAACAACCAAACGACCAAGGCTGCTATGTGCTTGTGGTACGCGTGGAGGGTGCCGACCGCAAGTCGTTCTTCGCTGTGGCCGAGAGCCCCAACGGAGTGGATAACTTCCGTTTCTGGCCTGAGCCTATCACCATGCCAGACACCGATGACCCTGCCACAAATATCTACGACATGCGTCTGACAAAACATGAGGACGGTTGGATCTACGGAGTGTTCTGTGCCGAGCGCCATGACGACACGCAGCCCGGCAACCTCAGCGCAGCCACGGCTACTGCTGGCATCGCCCGTACGAAAGACCTCGTCAACTGGGAGCGTCTGCCCGACCTCATATCGAAGAGCCAGCAGCGCAACGTCGTTCTTCATCCAGAGTTTGTCGATGGAAAATACGCCTTCTACACCCGCCCACAGGATGGATTCATCGACACGGGCAGCGGCGGCGGCATCGGCTGGGCTTTGGTCGACGACATCACGCATGCCGAAGTAAAGGACGAGAAAATCATCTATGAGCGCAAATACCACACCATCACGGAGGTGAAGAATGGCGAGGGTCCCCACCCCATCAAGACGCCGAAGGGCTGGCTGCACTTGGCTCACGGTGTACGTGGCACTGCCGATGGCCTGCGCTACGTATTGTATATGTACATGACGGCCCTCGACGATCCCACCCGTGTCATCGCCCGTCCCGGCGGCTTCTTCCTCGTACCTGAAGGTAACGAATACCTTGGTGACGTGATGAATGTGGCCTTCGCCAACGGCTGGATAGCCGATCCTGACGGACGCGTCTTCATCTACTACGCCTCGGCCGACACCCGTATGCATGTCGCCACTTCTACCATCGACCGCCTCATAGATTATTGTATGAACACACCCGAAGACGGCTATACGACTGCCGCCAGCGTAGAAACCATCAAGAAACTCATCGCTAAAAACAATAAAAACAATGGCTAGCTTAAAAGAAAAGATCGGCTATGCGTTAGGCGACGCAGCCGCCGGAGGTATCACGTGGAAGATTATGTCGATAGCCTTCCCCCTGTTTTTCACCAACGTCTTCGGACTTACCTTTGCCGATGCAGGCGCGCTGATGCTCATCGCACGCATGTTCGACGTGGTCACCGACCCGCTGATGGGCTCGCTGGCCGACCGCACGCAGTCGAAATGGGGCACCTATCGGCCGTGGCTTATCTTCGGCGCCGTGCCCCTCGGCATCATCTTCGCCCTGCTGCTCTACACGCCCGACTTCGGCCCCTCGGGCAAACGCATCTGGGCCTACTCGCTCTACCTGCTGATGATGGTAGCCTACACTGCCGTCAACGTGCCCTACGGCTCGCTGCTCGGCGTGATGACCGACGACGACAATGAGAAGAACCAATTCTCCTCGTTCCGCATGGTGGGTGCATACGCAATGGGCTTCATCACGCTGCTCTCCTTCCCCTATATCATAGACTTTATCGGGGGCGAGAAAGAGATAGTCAACGGTGTGGAGGGTTATACCACCGCGGCGAAACAGCACCAGTATGCCGTGATAGGCGTCATCTTCGGCATCCTCGCTGCGGCCGGCACGCTGGCCTGCGGCCTGATGACGAAGGAACGGCTGAAGCCCGTGCGCGCCGAGAAGTTCTCGTTCAAGCAGTTTGCCGACCTGTTCCGCAACAAGCCGTGGATATACCTCACGCTCATCGGCGTCTGCACCAATTTCTTCAACGGTTTCCGCTACGCCGTGGCCGGCTATATGTTTGAATACTGTCTCAAAGGAGATGTCACTATCAGTGGCCTCATCATCAACTACACGGTCTTCATGGCCTTTGGTGAGGTGACATGTATGATCTTTGGCGGCTTGTCGCCCAAGTTCACACAGTGGGTAGGCTCGAAGAAGAAGGCCTTTATCTGGGCGGCCGTGATTTGTCTGGTGTTCTCGATAGTGTTCTTCTTCGTGCCAATGAATCCCAGCTACATGTGGCTGATGGTGACCTTGGTGGTGCTGACGAGCGTGGGCATCGGCCTCTACTCGCCCCTGCTTTGGTCGATGTATGCCGATGTGGCCGACTATGCCACCGAAAAGAACGGCACCAGCTCGACGGGCCTCATCTTCTCCAGCGGCACGATGGCTCAGAAGTTCGGCGGAGCCATTTCCGGCTCGCTCATCGCTCTCTTGCTCGGCTTGGCCGGCGCCCACATGATACAGGACGACTTTGGCAACCCCACCATTGACCCGACGTCCATCACAGACTCAGTGCTCACGATGGTGTGGTCTCTTTTCTCGCTCTTCCCCGCTATCTTCGCTGGCCTTATCATTATCCTCACCAGGATCTATCCTATCAAGAAATAGGACATCTTAAGTAGTTAGGATGGCCAAAGCGGAGCGGAGGGCTTCCTGGAAATACTGACCGGAAGCGAGGCGGGCACTAACTCGGGCAACGTTTTTACGCATCTGTTCGAGTTCTTCTTTCGTTAGCGTCTGCAGGCGCTGCTCCAGCTCGGCGATGGAGGCGATAGTGATACCAATGCCCTCCTGCTCGATGATGGAGGCGACGGCTGCCTCGCGCCAGATAATGACGGGCAGGCCGGCACGCAGATAGAACGACACCTTGTGCGGACTGTTGTAGCGCAGGTACTCGCCGAAATCGCCCTGACAGGTCTCCAGGGAATCGCCGTCCCACACCAGGCCGAAGTCGCCGTCTGCGTTTCGGATGAATTCGTCAGCAGGCGTGAAGGGATAGCACACGGCATGAGGTGCCTTCTCGATGCCCGGCAAACCGTCGGCGTTGCCATAGATATGCAGGTCGAAGTGCTCGGCCTTGTTGGCCAGTTCCAAGAGATAGGAATTCTTTCGCATAACAAGGGCACCAGCGTAGACGAGAGACCAAGCATGGGGCTCATGGGACTCATGGGACTCATGGGTCTTATGGGGCTCATGGGGCACATTGTCCAGATAGTCAAACAATCCGAG
>JAGAAJ010000060.1 GCA_017615355.1 Prevotella sp. | reverse complement strand
TAAATATTGGCCTCAAATCCGAGGCTAAACGTACTGAGTACTTTCGTACTTTCGTACTAATTACACCCCAACGTGGGCTGTAATTTCAGCCCACGCAGCTATTTTTTTTGCCCATCACACGAGGCGCTTGTGGCGGAAGAACCACCAAGCGGCGGCAGCGGTGCCCACGCTGATGACGAGGGCGAGGATGAAGCCGAAGGGCTTGTCCTCCATGCCGTTGATGAGGTTCATGCCGAAGAGTGAGGCGATGAGGGTGGGGAACATCATGATGATGGTGACGGAGGTGAGGGTACGCATCACCGTGTTCATGTTGTTGTTGATGATGGAGGAGTAGGTGTCCATCGTCGACTCAAGGATGTCGGAATAGATGGCGGTGGTCTCGCGGGCCTGAGTCATCTCGATGTTGACGTCTTCGATGAGGTCGGCGTCCAATTCGTCAATCTGCAGCTTGAACTTCAGCTTGGAGAGGAGGGTCTCGTTGCCTCGGATGGAGGTCTGGAAATAGGTGAGCGAGTCCTGCAGGCGCGAGAGGCCGATGAGGGACTCGTTGTTCACGTCGCGGTCGAGGTTGCGCTTGGCCTTGTCGATGAGTGAGTTGATCTGCTTCAGTCGCTTCAGGTACCACACGGCTGAGGAGTAGAAGAGACGGAAGATCATGTCGACATAGTCGGTGAAGCCTACGCCGCGCTTCTGCTGGTAGCTGACGAAGTCGATCATCATGTTGGTCTCGTAGTAGCAGACGGTGATGGTGACGTCGCGCTTGTGGATGATGCCGAGGGGCACAGTGGTGTAGGGTGTGCGTGAGCGTACCTCACGGACGTAGGGGATACGGAGGATGATGAGCATCCAACCGTCGTCGTACTCGTAGCGGGCCCGCTCGTCGGTATCGCTGATGTCGGTGATGAAATAGTCGGGTATGCCGAACTGCTCCTCGAGGTGATGCTGATCCTCTTCTGTGGGACAGGTCACCTGGATCCAGCTGTTGGGCTGCCACTCGGAGAGCTGCGTCAGTCCTCCTTGGAAGTTCCAGAATGTCTTCATTGTGCTAATCCGTTTTTTTCAAGGGTACGCGGGTACGGAGGTACGCGGGTACGAGAATTGTTTACGAAAATAGTAATGCGGCAAGGGGATTGGCAGCCTTGCTCGCTATCCCCCGGCCTTAGCGTTGGAAATTGTCCGCCGGGTAGTCGTCCATGTTGTTGCTTGTTTTGTTTTGTTGATAATTTCGGTTGCAAAGGTACACAATTTTTTCTTTTGGGCAAAAAAAAACAAAAGAAAACCAAAAAATCATGGTTTTCTTTTGTTTTCCTATTGCTTTTGCAGCATCTACTCTTCTGTGCGGAAGGGCAGGTACCAGTTCTTCTCTTCGCGGAGTGACTTGACGGGATGCTTAAACTCGAGCTTGCGTGCGAGCCACTCGCTGCCGAAGGTGGAGCCGTAGAGGCCTGCGTTGTTCTTGTGGCGGGCGAAGCGGGTGAGGTCGCCGAAGCGGTTGCCCTCGAAGGCCAGCTCAAGTGCCATCTCGTCGCAGATGATGTCCTCGACGGCATTGATGGTGTCCTGCAGGGTGAAGTTGTCGGGGTTGAGACCGTAGACAGCCGTCAGCTCGTCGAGCTTCTGTCCCACGATGGACTTGTACTGATAGGGCGACAAGCCCCTGGTGTTGTTGCTGCCGCGTGAGTGGATGCCATAGCCGCGCTGGAAGAGGTTGCGGTTCTCGGCCGTGAAGAAGGGCAGGGTGGTGGAGAGCATGGCTGCCGTTTCCTGATGGATGTAGCGTCCCATCTCGAGGTCGGTGCTGTCGCCTAGCTCGATGTTCCTGTTGGGATGATCCTCGTCGCCGTCGTAGTTGATGCCTTCCTTGAGGATGGCGAAGGCTGCGTCGGGATAGCCCATGCGGTTGATGGCCTCAGCCAGTCGCAGATAGATGGTGGCGACGCGGTAGAGGGGCACGTTGGCGCTGTTGAACTTGATCATGACGTAGTAGACGGAGTCGGCACGTGAGAGGGGCACGATCTGTCGCATGGTTGAATAGCGTCGGCAGTCGCCTATGCTGGCGGAGCTGATGTCGACCGAGCCTTCATCGCTGCCCTCAGGGATGTAGTAGTAGTCCTGACTGTTGGCGAGTGTGAGATAGGCCTGTGAGGCATCTATCTGGCGCTCCTTGAGGAAACGTGAGGAGCTGTTGGCATCGCCGCCGGTGGTGCTATAGAAGTCGTAGCCGAAATAGCGGGGCAGCTCTGTGACGGTGCCACGCAGACGGTTGGTGGCCAGGGGGATGTAGGTGATGATGTCGGTGGTGGACTCGCCGCCGAAGATGGAGCTCCAGCTGGGTGATGTCCTGGCGCTATTGAAGTCCTCGGGCAGGATGTCCTCAAAGCGGTCGAGCTGCTCGTTGGAGGGACTGGCCAAAATGGAGATGGGGCTCAGCTCATTGTCGACGATATACTGGAAGTAGTGCTTGGCGGCCTTCTCATACTGGTGTGTCTCGAGGTAGAGGTCGCCGAGGATGACGTCGACGGGTATCATGATGTTCTTCGACAGTACGGTCTTCTCGGTGGGGCTGCCCGACTCGCTGCTGTTGAGTACGCCGGCAGAGATGCTGCCATAGTCGGGCACGGGGGTGCCGCCGTCGATGGTGAGGCCGCTGAACTTCAGCAGCTCAGGGATGAGGGCGTCGCTGATGCCCTGCAGGTCCTTCTTGTCGAAGTGCTTGTTGGCATCGCCGATGCTGGTCAGGGGGTCGGTGTAGAAGGGCACCTCACCGTAGGTCTTGCACAGCTGCATGTAGGTCCATGCACGCACGGCCAGGGCCTCGGCATATTCGGGGATGGCTACGCGGCGGCTGCCTGTCTTCAGCGTGGTGTCACGATGGGCGATGTAGTAGTTGCAGTTGTTGATGATACGATAGTAGGCATAGGCCGAGTCGTACTTGTTGGTGACGTCGGCCGAGAAATCGGCCAGACGGCGCAGGTCGGTCTCGGTGTACTGGTTGGTCTGCACGAGGTCGCCACGCATCTCGCCTGTCATCACATACTGGTCGGCCACCATCTGCACGCTCTTCAGGATGCCGAGGGTGTAGAACATGGAGTCGGTCTTCTGGTCGAGTGCCGGGTCGAAGATCTGACGGTCGGAGTCGGTCTCGAAGAAGTCGGAGCAGGAGGACGTTCCAATAACCAATAAACAATAACCGATAACCGTTATTACACCGGCCATTTTCTTTATGATTGATAGCTTTTTCATTCTTCTCAATGTTTAATGTTCAACGTTTATTGTTATTGTATTAGAGGTTGATTCGCATGCCGAGCGTGAAGGTGCGTCCCAATGCCACGTTGCCGGCGTCGATGCCCTGATAGAGGACTGAGTTGGAGACTGACATCTCAGGATCGTTGCCTAGGTAATGGGTGACGGTGAGGAGGTTGTTGGCCTCGGCCCAGATGGCCAAGCCCTGCAGCCAGGTGAGGTTGACGGGCACCTGATAGTTGAGGCGCACGGTCTTCAGACGCAGATAGGAGCCGTCCTCAATCCAGCGGTCGCTGAAGCGGGAGTTGCCCATCGGGTCTTCGAAGCTGATGCGCGGGATGTCGGTCTGCTGACCCTCGGCACGCCAGCGATTGGTCATGGCGGTGGTCTGGTTGTAGAAGTTGAAGCCACCCTCGAGCAGCGAGCGCTGATAGTTGTAGATGTCGTTGCCCAGCGAGTAGTTCAGACCTACGTGCAGGGTGAAGTTCTTCCAGTTGAGGGATGCGAAGATATTGCCGTAGATGTCGGGGTTGGGATTGCCGATGATGGTCTTGTCGGCCAGGCTGATCTCGCCGTCGCCGTTGATGTCGACGAAATGCATGTCGCCAGCACGGAACTGCTGCTGTGCGCCCGTGGCATCGGTGAGGTAGAGATAGCCGTTCTTGCCGGCTGTGGAGGCCTCCTGGTCGTCGGCGAAGACGCCGTCGGTCTTATAGCCGTAGAACATGCCGACGGGCAGACCCACGATGGTGGCGATATTGTCCTGACCATAGATGCTGGTGGTGAAGCCCTGTGCGTCCTGCTTGCCGCCTACGTAGATGCGGCTGTCGTTGGGCAGCGTCTTCACCTTGTTGACATAGTGGCCAAGGCTGGCACCCACCTCGAGGCAGAGGTTGCGGGCCACGATGGGCTTGGCGCTGACAGCGAGCTCGAAGCCCTGATTGTCGAGCGAGCCACCATTGCTCCAGTAGTTGTTGATACCTGCGATGGGGTTGTTGAAGCTTTTCAGCGTGAGCAGGTTGGTGGTGTGGTGGTAGAAGTAGTCGAAATCCACAGCCACGCGGTTGTTCAGCAGGGCAGCCTTCAGGCCGATGTTGAACTTGCCCGTCTGCTCCCAGCTGATGCTCTCGTTGCCGATATTGTCGAGCACGGCAGCGGTGGAGCGCCAAAGGTACTTGCTGACTCCGAAGGAGGTGCGGGCAGCGTAGTTGTTGATGTCGTCATTGCCGCTGATGTCATAGCCGGTCTTCAACAGCAGGTAGTTGATGCCCTTGGACTGCGGGAACCAAGCCTCGTTGCTGACGGCCCATCCCAGCTGCAGGCTGGGGAAGAGGCCCCAGCACACACCGGCGAGCTTTAGGCCGTCGGCCTCTTTGCCGAAGCGGCTGTTGCTCTCCATAGCCATCGTCAGCTGTGCGAAGTAGCGGTTGCGGTAGTTGTAGTCGGCATTGGCATACCAGGTGAGGCCGCGCCATTCGTCGTCGGTACCCGTAGCCTCGATGAAGTCCATGCTCGTGGTGATGTTGGGCATCTTGTCGTTGCCGGCTGAGGAATACTGGCCCTTAGGCGAGTTGTTGTCGAAGCCGAAGGATGTGAAGCGCAGGCCTCCATAGACGTCGAGGCTGTGCTCGCGGAACTGTTTCTTCCACTCCAGGCGGGTGTCGCTGACGACGGAGGTCTCCTTGGAGAACATCGACATGGCCATATTCTGCACACGGCCGATGCCTTCGATGAGGAAGGTAGGCATGCCGCCCTTCGGACGATAGTAGCGCTGCGACACGCGGTCGAGGCTGTAGCTGAAGGTCTCTGTCAGCGAGAGGTTGGGATTGAACTCCCAGCGCGGTGCGATGACGGCATTGAAATGTGTTGTCTCCACACGGTTCTTGTTGATGTCGTCGCCGTTGGCCAGCAGGGCTGTGGGGTTGCCGAGGGTGAGGTCGCCGTCGAGCATGTCGACAAAGTCGTCGGCCTCGCTCATCGTCGACGACAGCTTGCCCGTCATATTATTATAGGTGTAGGGGTTGAGGAACGGCGACTTGATGAGTGCCAGGAAGGTGGGCGACGAGATGGTGCCGGTGGTGAGGTTCTGCGGAGCACCGTTATCGAAGACGTCGCGGTTGATTTTGGCAAACGACATGTCGAAGCGAGTGGTGAGCTTGTTGATGATGTAGATATCGGTGTTGAAGCGCACGTTCAGACGGTTGAAGCCGTTCTTCTTGGCCGTGCTCTGACCGTCGGTGTAGCCCAGTGAGAGGTTGTACATACCGATGTCGTCGCCACCCTGCACGTTGATGTTGTAGTTCTGGTTGAGGGCCGTGCGGTAGGCCTCCTTCTTCCAGTCGGTGTCGTTGTGGTACTTGGTGTAGTAATACTTCGACGGGTCGTCAATGAGGAACTTGAACGCCAGCGGATCGGTGAAGTCGTTGATCTCCGGGTAGGTGCCCAGCATCTCAGTGGCATAGAGGCGGTACTGGGCGGCGTTCATCATGTCGGGAGTCTGTGGCACCAGCGTGACACCCACGCCGACGTTGGCATCAATGCGTGTGGCCATGGAGTGGCCGCGCTTCGTATCGATGAGCACTACGCCGTTGGCACCCTTGGCACCATAGAGGGCGGTGGCATTCTTCAGCACGGTGACCTGCTCGATGTCCTCGGGGTTGATGTTCAGCAGGAGGTTGGTGTAGTCGCCATAGTGCAGCGTGGATCGTGTCTGCTGCATGTCCTGAATGATGCCGTCGACGACGAAGAGAGGCTGTGCATTGGCATTGAGTGAGTTCAGACCTCGTATGAACATGGCGGCGCCATAGCCTGGGCCACCTGAGCGTGTTATGGAACGCACGTCGCCACCCAGCTCGTTCTCAATGTCGGTCTCGATGGTCTGCGACGTGGTGTTCGTCATCTTCGCCGTTGCGGAGGCATCGACACGGGTGGTCTTGTCGTACATGGGACGGAACTTGTCGCTGAGCATCTCGATGCGCAGGGCGGCATTGCCACGGCCGATGCCTACTTGCTGGCTGAGAAACTCAGGCGAGTGGACATAGAGCGAAGTAACAAAGGTGGGCACTTTGATGGTGAAGGTGCCGTCGTCGTCGGTCATGGCGGTGTACTTTGCGTCACCCAATGCCTGGATGAGCACACCGACAAGCGGCTGCTTCGACACGGCGTCGATGCAGATGCCCTTGACCTCCATCGTGGGGTAGGTGGGTATTTTCACCACGGGTTTCTTGACCACGGCTACGGGCTCTTCTTCGGTGGTGTACACAATGTCGTCATCGTCTTGTGCCATCGTTGACGTCACCATGAAAACATTCAGGAGGGAAAAAAGTAGGATGCTGTATCGTCTCATAGCTGTTTACTCTATTTCAGTTTCATCTTCAGGTTAGTAATTGCCCTGGTCATACTTGTACTCAGGATGCTCTTTCATATAAGTGTCAAGCTCCTTCGGACGCAGGATGATGCAGTCGAAGCGCAGGTTGGGGTCGTAGACATCCACGAAGTTGGACCTGATGTAGCACTCGACACGCATATAGGGGAAATAGTTGCCCGTGCCATAGTAGGACATGGGGAATGTGAAGTCGCCCAAATAGATGGTGTCAATGCGGGTCGGATCGCTGACAAACTGGCTTTCTACACACCATTTCCTGTCCTTGTCCTTATTCTTGCCGTTCTCGTCGACATATCCCAGGGATACGCGGAAGCAGTAGGGCTTTGACTCGTAGTAATTGCTAAGTATGTTGCCAGGAACGGTGACGATATAGATGCTGTAGGTGGCGCTGCGCACATTGCGCAAGCTGAAGACAGCGCTCGGGCTGGCACCCTTGGCGATGGGCGGCAGGTCGAGATAGGAATCTTTCGACACATGGCCGCTGATATCGGGATTCTGTGTGCCGGAGGAAATGTATACACGCTTGGCCTCGCTGACGTTCACGGCATCCATGACGCTGCCTTCGGCCTGGATGATCAGCTCGGGATTCCAGGTGTGCCAGGGCTGCATGCGCAGGCTGTCGGTAATCCAGATGGCTCCGTTGCTCTTGTCGTGGCGTATGGCACCCTCAAACAGATTGGCAGCATCCTCGCTGTAAATCTTCGTGCCAAGGGTGGAGTACAGAGAGTCTGCCTGCAGCGTCTGTCCGGTCTGCAAGGCGTTGAGCTTCTTGTTGTCGTAGAGGTTGTTGTTGTAGAAAAGGTCTCTCATCAGCATGTAGTTGACGGTAGCCTCGGTGAGGGAGTCCACGTCGCGGATGGTAATGGTGTTCTTTGTCATCTCCGTGCCGTCGATGGTCTCAACAGCCTCGAACGAGGGCAGGAACTTATAGTAGTCCTTGATCTTTGCCTTGGCCTTTGTCCATGCTTCATTCGTGGGCACCAGCATGGTGTAGTTGCTGTCCTCACGGTTGATGTAGGCAAAGTAGTTGCTGTAGAGGTCGTTGCGCTCGTCGAAGACGGAGTCGAGCCAAGTGAGGTTGCCATCGACGATGGGGCCTTGTATACTCCTGTTCTCGTCCAGCTTGCGCTCATCGAAGCTGTGGTAGTAATTGGCGATGGAGTCGATGGGGAAGTCGTTGTTGTTCAGCGACTCATAGATGTTCGCCATAAACGGAATCTTGCCGTTCAGCACGTGAAGGATGCCATTGTGCGTGTTCACGTTGGGCTTGGAGACATCGATGCCCTGCATGACATACTGGTGGTTGCCGTTGAAGTGCATGAGCTTCTCGTTGATGGTGTACAGGCTCTTCTCCACCAGGCCCGATGCCGGATAGCTGTTGCGTGCCACATGGTTCTCCACGAACTCACGCTGCAGGCGGCTGTTGTTCATGGCAGCGAGCGTCTCGTAATCATAGGTGCCATCAGCCGGAGCCCACACTGTGAAGGTCTGCGTGCTGTTGAGCACAGCGTCGTAGCCCGTCTTCTGTAGCAGGCTCTTGAACTGTGTCAGGTTCGCCGAGGAGGCGATGTTCTCCCACAGTGTCTGCTGCTGCGTCTCCAAGAGTGTGCTGTCGGCCTCGTAGTGGTCTGTCCAGTCGGAGCAGGCAGTAGCACCAATAACCAATATCCAATAACCAATAACCGTTATCTTGTTGGTCAGGAGCCTTATCATTGATTTCTTTTTCATTCTCAATAATGTTTAATGGTTAACGTTTATTGTTTATTGTCATTAGTACATGTCCTCCAGATAGCGTGTGTTGTTGTACACATTCTCTGGGCAGAACTCGATGTAGTCGAGGTGGAACTCGGCGTTCTTCATGTCGATCACACTCTTACAGCGCAGCCAGTATTCGCCTTGCTTGAACTCCTGCTTGGCAATGATGCGGCGCAGGTCCTGCGGGTGGCTGCGGGCTACCTTGCCCGCGAAGTTGTAGGAGAGGGGACCACGCATATAGCCGAGGTTGCGCATGTTGCCGTCGCTTTCGATGCCCTTGTCCTCAAACAATTCCCAGTCGCACCAGCCGGTACGGGGTTCAGGTGTAGCGCCTGTGTTAGAGAATTTAATACGCATGTCGACAGGAATGTCGAGGGCTTTCATCGATGCCAGGTCAGAACTTGTGCCAAGGTAGAACTGCAACATTCCGCGCTCATTCTCAGTAGTGTAGCCGATACGCAGCTCGTAGGTGCCGTCGGGCATGGGCGGCAGACGGAATGCGAAGTCGTAGTTGCCCATGCAGTTGAACTCGTCGCCCTGATAGTTGCTCCAGCCGTCGCCCCAGTGGGGGAAGTAGAGGAAGCGTGTGTCGTCGCCATTAAAGATGGCCAAGTCCTTGAAGAAACCAGGCGGGATGCGGATATAGCCACAGCCGTTGTGACGGTCGGAGCTGGTGCCGCCCTTGCCGCCGTTCTGGGCCTTCACCCAGTCTTCCGTGCAGCCGCGCAGGTTGGTGGACATCATCTCGCCGAAGAGGGCTGTGTCGTCAATGCGGATGCGCTCGTTGAGTGCGCCCTGCGGCACACGCTTCTCGTAGGCCACCATCTCTTTCACGGGGTGGATATAGCCGTTGAGAGCCGATATCTGTGACTTCACGCCTTGCAGCTCGATGCCGTTGAAGAGCACGGTGTGCATGGCAGCAGTGCCGACATCAGCCACCTGATCGGTGAGGGAGTTGTTGGCCACCCAGCGATTGAGCAACAATTTGCTTTGAATCTTGCTGATTTTCATCATGGTGTAGGGAAGCATCGTCTCGTAGTAATCTACGTACTGCATCTTGCTTGTCTCGTTTCCTATACCTGAACGAACCAGCATGTCGTAGGCGATCTTGGCCTCGAGGATGTGGTAGCGCACAAACATGCTCAGCGTATTCCACGGATTCTTGTAGTCTGTGCCTGTGCTGATCTCAATCTTGTGGTTGCGGGCATAGTCATACCAACCCGTGCCCTGGTCGGCGCAGTGTGCATAGACGCTGTCGGCATATGCCTTCAGTCCCTCAATGCTGGTGATGCCGTGATCAGCCAGCACCTGGTCGGTCTCAGCAAAGATGGTGTAGCCCAACATACGCTCCTTCGGCGTCCAGAAGTCGGGGTTACCCACCTTGACAAAGTCTGTCGACTTGACATCGGTGAGCGAGTCGGCCAGGCCTGTGAGCTTCAGGGCCTGCGAGAAGAGGGTGAATTGATCGGGATGATTTTCCATCTCACCGGATATCAGCATGTTTGAACGGCGGATGACACAGTTGATCTCATGCAAGACGCCGTTCTCCAGCTCATTGTCCATGCTGGTGATGGTGGAGGCGCGGCTGACGAGCATCTCACCCGTCTCAGGGTCGATACTGGTGTTGATGTCGCGTCCTAGCAGCGTGTTCAGCGTTCTGGACGAGCTCATGTCCACGCCCATCACCTTGGTGTTGAGCAGATGGAAGAGGGCGATGTCCTCGCAGAGCGAGTCTGTCAGTCCCTCCAAGCCCGGCTGCGTCATGCCGTTGTGGGGAATTTCCACGTTGATGGGGTCGTTGTAAAGACTGTCGAGATATGCGTCCACAGCCTCATTGGTAGGTGCAAAGCAGGTGTAAGTGCCGTATGCGGCAAGGATCTTGTCGTAGCCGATGCGTGACAGGATGTAGTTGAAGCTGCTGAACTTCTCGCTGCGGTTCAGGAGGTAGTCCTCGATGGTCTCACCCGTGAAGGTGTAAAGGTTCGACTCGTCGATGTCTTCCTTACAGGAGGTGAACATCGGGGCGAGGGCTGCTGCCATGCCGCAGCACACCAGACCTTTTGCGATGTATTTCTTGATGGTATTCATACTATTCATGATTGATGTTCCGTATTAAAACCTTGTAAAAACCGTAGCTTAATTCTTAGAAGTTGTCTTCTCCTGAATGTAGACCGGATTCTGCCTGAGGAGTTTGTTTACCTTGAGTTCGTTCTCCTCCACAGGCCAGTAGAGATAGTGCTCGCCCTTCATCTTGTAGGACACGGCATCGCCGCTGGGGCCGTCGTCGCCATTATACTTGCGTACAATCATGTCCAACATGGGTTTGTAGAGCTTCGGGCCCTCTGTCATGTCGGCCAACAGGACGTTGACATCGACACCCTCCATATGGCGGTAGCTGTAGCGCAGGAGGTCGAACCAGCGCTTGCCTTCGAAGCAGAGCTCGCGCTCACGCTCGTTCATGACGAGCAGCTCCATGTTGTCCTTTGTCATATAGGTCTCGAATTTCAGCGTGTCGGCACTGTTGCGCATCATGGAACGCTTGTTCACGGCCTGCACCAGGTCGAAGGCTTGTTTTAGCACCACGGCGTCGCTGTCGTTGACGGCAGTCTCGACGAGTGCCTCGGCTTTCATCAGCATCACATCTGTCAGACGATAGACGATCCAGTTTTGGCCAAACTGCTTGTATTCTCTGTCAAGGTCCTTTTTGGGGCCTTTGGTCGTGCTGGAACTGAATGTCTGTCTTGACAAGTCACACATCTTTCTGATGCTCATCTGTTGCATCTCCTCATTGTTGGCTTCGTAGACGTTGTTCCAGAAACGGTAGTCATTCTTCGTCAGATAGAATTTCTTGCCATTCTGTGTGTCTGCCGACTTGTCAACGGTGTTGAAGAGTTCTGAGGCCATCAGGATGCTGTTGTTGGCGGACTCGCCGTTTCTGTAATAGTAGTTCTCTAATGAAGTGTTGACGTTGTCCTGATTGATATACTGCCATTCCAGGATGCTCTCTCTTGAGTTGCCGCTGGAGCCGAAAATCTCGTACATAGCCTCGTCGCCGTCAATGAGGTGATAGATGTCATCCTCATCGTCCTTCAAGGTGGTTGCAATCTTGTTCTCCTCGTAGTAGCGGTGCTTGGCGTTGATGACAGTGTCGCAGAAGGCGATGGCCTGCTGGTAGTCGGCAGTGCTGTGCGTCATGGCTGCTCTCCAAAGGTAGATGTCGGCCATGAGGGAGTAGACGGCGTCGCGAGTCATATAGCCTTTGTTGCGCCAGTCGTTTTTGCCGTAGGCTCCGCTGCGCATGATGGTGCGTTGGGCATCCTCCAGGTCATTGAGGCAGTTCTGCAGCACCTCTGCCGGCGTGCTCTGTGGCAGGAGCTCCACCTCTGAGTCCACCTCGTAGGAGTGGGTGGTATAGGGTACGTCGCGGAAGGCACGCACCAGATAGAAATAGCACAGCGAGCGCAGGGCCAGCATCTGGGCGCGAACCACCTCATAGTCTCCTTTCGTAAACTCAGGGTCTTCTTCCAGCACATCTGCTGCATGGTTGAGTACGATGTTACAGTTGTTGATGACTTTGTAGAAGGCTCCCCATGTGCTG
Source organism: Prevotella sp. (assembly GCA_017615355.1). Taxonomy (GTDB): domain Bacteria; phylum Bacteroidota; class Bacteroidia; order Bacteroidales; family Bacteroidaceae; genus Prevotella. The sequence goes on along the minus strand of JAGAAJ010000060.1, from coordinate 28,471 downwards.
TATCTGTTGGTGGGCAGCAGGTTGACGGCTGTGATGTTTTCCAACGTGTTGTCTGCAAGGTTGGTGGTCTTCACCAGCTCATCTGAGCGGAAAGCTCCCCAAACGATGGCACGCTCCTGAATGTCGCTTGCAATCATGGAGTGGTAGCATCCGTCCACCATCTGCTCCACATCGCTCTTTTTCTTCCAGAATTCGTTACCCACGATGCGGTCGTTGGGGTAGATGGTCAGGAAATCGGTGCAGCCAGTAAGGAAAGCGACGGCGCTACAGCCCACCAAACCACCGACGATGTATTTCTTTATCTTGGTAATCATAATTTTCAATTTTCTATTGTCAATTTTCAATTAAGATTAGAATCCTACCTCAATGTTCATAGTAACAGACTTTGAACGAGGTGTCTGGTCGTAGTCCTTGGCGATGCCCCAGGCTCCTGCGCCCTTCTCAGGCTCGATGCCGCTGTACTTGCTCCAAAGGAAGAGGTTCTGTCCAGAGACACTCATCTGCAGTCTTCTCAGGCCAAGCTTCTTCAGCACGGCGCTCTTGAACTTGTAGCCCAGCTGAATGTAGCTCATGCGTACGAAGGAACCGTCCTCCACATAGCGGTCGCTGCCCAACCAGTTGTAGCCTGTATTGTACATGGCACGTGGTATGATGGTCACATCACCGTTCTTGCGCCAGCGCCAGTTCACGGCAGAGCTTTGGTTGTTGGCGTTGAACATCTTCTCCAGCTCCATCTTGGCAGCATTGACGATGCTGACGCCCTGACGATAGTTGAAGCTTGTTCTCAGCCACCAGTCGTCGTACTGGACATTGAAACCGAAGCCACCCTGCAGATGTGGGTTGGAGTTGCCGAGATAGACGATATCGAGCGAGTTGATCTGTCCGTCGTGGTTGACATCCTCATAGATGGCGTCACCACCCTGGAACTCGTACGTCCATGTACCGTCCTTATAGTTGTATTTCTGACGGATGGGAAGACCCTTGGCGTCCATCATCACCCTGCCTTGGTCGTCGATGGCGATAGGTGCCGTCTTGCCGGAAGCCAGGAATTCGTTGTTGATGAAGTCGCGCAGCTGCTCGCCATCCCAGCCGTTACGCTGCTTGAGGTTGATCAGATACTCGTAGGTGTACTGGTAGACACCCTTGTAGCGCAGTCCGTAAATGGAGCCGAGGGGATTACCCTTCTGTATGCGGTTGAGGTATTCTCCACGAGAATCGCTGCTCCACTCCGAATTGATGCTCTCCAGCACGCTTTCGTCCATGTCGACAATCTCGTTGAAGTTCTGCGAGATATTGAAGTTGGCGCTGAGCTTGAACTTTCCAATCTTCAGAAACTGGTTGGCCTGGATGTTCAACTCCCAACCCTTGTTGGTCATCTCACCCACATTGGCTGATGACAGCGAGGTGAAACCTGTGTATGAGGGGATGCGGACACCACCCATGAGCAGGTCTCTGGTGCGCTTGAAGTAGAAGTTGAAGTCGCCGGTAATGGTGCTCTTCAGGAATCCGAAGTTTCCACCAAGGTTATATTGTGTCGTCTGTTCCCTGTTGAGGTTGTCGAGACGGAGGCCTTCCAGGTAGGTGATGCTGCGCTTGTTCAGGGCATCGCCATAGATACCTTCGGCGTTGTAGCGAGAGTATTGCAGGTACTCCTGGCCAGGGGTGCGTCCCACGATACCCCATGAAGCACGGAGGGATAGCATCGACAGCCATTTCTTCGACCAGTTCATGAACTTCTCGTCGATGGTGTTCCATCGGAGGGAGATACCAGGTGAGTAGCCCCACTTCTTGTTCTTACCGAACTGGGTGGTACCGTCGGCTCGCAGCGAGACTGCAAAGCTGTAGAGACCGCCTTTATAAGAGATGTGTCCGGAATAGGCTGCTGCCATTGAACGTCCCTGTCCGTTGCTGGTGCTCATGTCTCTGATGGCTGTGTCGACGGTGGGCGATGTCGTTCCGTTGGGAGCATTATAGTTGGCCACGCTTTGCCTGTTGTTGGTGTTCGTGATCATTTCCCACTGCAGGAGCATGGTGCTGTACCAGTCCTTGTTGTGGAATTTGGGAGTGAAGGTGAGCGTGTGTCGTGTGGTGAATCCCAGCGAGTTGTAGTCGTAGTTGTCCGACTTGTTGTAGTTGGAGTCCGTCCATCCCTGTGTGGAGAGTGAGCCGGGCCAGTATTTGGCCTCGCTCAACGAGAAGATGTCGAGATAGACCATACCCGTGTAGTTCAGCATGGTCTTCTGGTCATCCTTGCCCAGCAGGTAGTAGTCGAGCTTGAACTCAGGCGAGATACGGTAGGTGCTCTCGTCTGACCAGGCCAGATTGGCAATGGCGACGGGGTTGCCCTGATCGCGCATGGAGCTGAGTTGCAGCGACGAGGTGCCTGCCACTGATGAGCCGGCAGCGTTGGAGGCGCCTGACGGCAGCATAATGTAGTATTCGTCGGTATTGTTGCCAAGAGCGTCCTGACGGTAGACTGACATGTTGGGCGACAGCACGCGTGCACGTCCCAGAATGTCGGTATAGTTGCGGTGGTTGGCTGTATAGGTCAGCGGGAAGGTGGTGCGGAAGGTGATGCGGTCGCTGACGAAATAGTCGAGGGCCAGACGGGTACTGAAGCGGTCGAGCTTCTGCTTGATGATGGTACCGTTCTGATGGTCATAGCCGGCAGAGACACGGAAGTTGGCTTTCTCACCGCCACCTGTGATGGTGAGGGTGTGGTACTGCGTCCAGCTGGTCTGCTGCACCTCTTTCGGCCATTCAGTGTTGTTGTTCCAGTTCTCAAACTCAGCCCACGATTTGTTGTAGTTGATCTCGTTGATATTGGTGGTGGCTGTGGAGCTCTGGGCAGGGTTGTAGTACATCTCTTTCAGCATCATGGTGTAGTCGTCACCATTCAGCATGTTGTAGCCCTTGGGCTGCCAGCTGGCCTGCACACGGAGGGAGTAGTCCACCTTGGCTGCGCCTCGTGCACCACGCTTGGTTTTGATCTGAATGACACCGTTGGAGCCGCGGTTACCCCAGATGGCTGTAGCAGCAGCATCCTTGAGCACCTGGATTTCCTCGATGTCGGCAGGGTTGACCGAGAGCAGGGCTGCGTAGGTCTCTTCGTTGGCACTGGTGAAGTCGAAGGATGCATCAGGATTCTCGAAGATGTTGCCGTCGACGACGATGAGGGGCTCAGCACTACCGTTGATGGTGGTGACACCACGCAGGCGCATAGAAGTGCCGGCGCCGAGGTTACCAGAGTTGGCCACGATGTCAAGACCGGCAATCTGTCCCTGCAGGGCCTCGTCGGCGGTGGTGAAGCCCAAACCTTCCACTTCACTCATGTTGAATGTCTGTGTGGCCACTGAAACCTCACGCTCAGGGATGGAAAGGCCACCTTGGCTGTATTTGCGCTTGGCTGTGACGGTCACCACCTGCATGACGTTCTCGTCTTGCAGCTTAATGTTGAACTTTGTCTTGGTACCGATGGGCAGCAATACGGTCTTGCATCCCACATACGACACCTTCAGCTTGTTCTTCGTGTTCTTCACCGTCATGGAGAAGTTACCGTTCAGGTCGGTCTGCGTGTAGGATACGTTACGGTTGTTGGCGTCCACCTCGACCACGTTACAGAGCATCACAGGGCCTGATGAGTCAGAGATGGTACCTGATATACGCACCTCCTGGGCGGTGATAAGGGCTGTATACCCGATGGTGAACACCAGGCAAAGCAGCAGTCTTTTGCTTATCTTGTTTCTCATAGCTTTCAGTTTGTATAGCGTTTATACAGTCTTTCTTCAAATAGCTTGCGATAGGCCTTCAGCCTTGCAGGAGCATTGTCGCCAGTCCACAAGTCATCGTAGCGCCGTGAGCCGGCATTGGGACTCAGCGGCGTGGAGATCTGGTGCACGATGGCAAATGACGACGTAGAGAGGATGCATCTCTGGTTGCGTCCTGAGCCTGAGGTGGTAATCACGTAGTCGCGAGTCATCTGGTTGGTCAGGTTCGAGGGGTTGTTGGCATCGACGGTGATGGTTTGTCCGTTGGCATCGGTTACGTTGATACGTCCGTTGCCGCCTTCCACGGTCACTCGCTGTCGGATACCCAGCGTGTCAGCACAGGCTGTGGGGAACTCGCCTGCCTCAACCGTGACATCTGCAAAGATGGAGTTGTCCTGGAAGTGATAGCGCACAAAGGCGTTGATGGCTTCCACCATAGCCAAGGCTTTGTCGCGGTCTGACTGCAGCTCGTAGATTTCGCGGTCTGAGAGCACGCCGATGTTCATCAGCCTTTCCCAGATGGAGTGGAACACTTTGCTCGAGCCGGAACCCGTAGAGGCAGGCTGTCTGTCAACGCCTTCCTGGAACTCCAGGTATTTGGGATACCACTTGTCGAACAACACCTTGATGTCCGACCACTTGGGCAGTCCGCGCTGGTAGGCGATGGCCATAGCGGCATCGTCAGGAGCATAGACGGTGTAGTTATACGAGTTGAAGTAGTTGACGTTCTCGGTCAGGCCACCTTTGCTTGCAAAGGGATGGTAGGACAGTCTGGTCTCCTTGTTTGTCGTTTCCATCTTCTGGATGAACTTGTCGTTGGCAAACTCCATGAGGCTATCCATGTTTACGTCGTTGCACATGGCGTAGAACTCTCTGAAGCGGGTGCTGTCTTCCAGCACGTTGAGCACTGAGCGGTGGGGCGGCTCGATGACGCGGTCGATGGCGTAAGCCTTACCGTTGGCCTGGTTGTAGGTCTGCGTGATGTTCGACTCAGGTCTGATGCCTTCAATCTGTGAGCCGCTGAGCACTTGGTTGCCGTCGAAATATACAGCTCCACCGTGCTTCGTCTTGTAGTATTTGTTGGTGCCCAGCGTCTCGCCGTCACCCAGCACGATGGTGTGGTAGTTCAGGATGTCGATGAAGAGCTGGCGGAAGTCGTCCGTGCTCACCATGCCGAGGGAGTCGGCAGGCTCAGTACCTACGGTGCGAGTCTCTGGGTCGTACTTCCATTTCGAGCAGAACACGTAGGGACTCTTGTTCTGATAGTAGAACTTCAGCGCACGCGGCTGCACGGCCTTCAGGTAGGCAGGATCCACATAATAGTTGGCGAAGGCATCGTCGGTGGGGATGAAGAATGCGTAGTTGGCGCTCATGGCCAGCAGGTAGGCGTAGTAGTTCTGCGACAGGTTCAGAGGCGTGCGGTTGTGGTTACCGTCGTTCACGGCCTCGTTCATGATGCGCATGTTGCTGTTCAGGGTAACAGGAGCCGATACGGCGATGAGCGAAGGCGGAGCAAATACCTTGTTGAGCATGTAGACTACGCCGTTGTTGGCTATCCTCACGTCATAGACGCCATTCTCAGTCTTGTTCAGGGCATCGAGCGACAGGCCCATCGGGTCGTTGGCCTCGTCCATCACGCGTCCGAACTTCGAGGGCACGGTGCTCGTGAAGGAAGCCTGCATCAGGTTGTCCACGATCTGCAGCACGTTCTGCAAGGGGATGGAGTCGATGTTCTCAGGCAGGTTCTCCAGGGTGTTGGGCTTCTTTCCGAAAGCGTCGATAAGGAACGTTCCCTCGCCGCCGGGCAGGAAATAGTCCTGCATGGCCTTGTCGGTAGGCACGAACATGGCGGCGATGTCCTTCAGCGGGTCTTCGCCGGTGTTGCCAGAGCTGTAGTTGTTCCATCCCGGGTCGTAGGAGAGGGTGTGGTTCAGCTCATTGCCGTTGGGGTCTCTCATCTTCTGGGTGGTGTTCACACCTTCCGAGCGCTGGCTCATATAACGCTTCTGGTAGATCTTGTCAGGGTGGGGGATGCCCGACACGTCGATGCCGGCCTTCTCCTGCTCCTCGTACCAGTCGTTGTAGCGCTTGGTGGTGGCTGCGTCCTCATAGGGAGCGCTGAATCGGTCGAGCATACGGCTGAAAAGGTTGCTCTCGCCGCTGGTACGTATCACCTCGGCCATATTGCCGGGAGGCACCAGCACGTCCTGCATCTGATGGATGTATCCGTTCTTACAGGTGACGTCGGGGATGATGATCTTGTTGCGGAAGATGTAGGCCGAGTGTTCCTGCTCGTCGTAGGGAGTGCCCGTAATCACCTCGAAGTCGCTGTTCTCGCCGTTCGTGGTGATATTGTTGTTGGTCATCTCCTCTTCCGTGAAGTGCACCATCATCGGCTTGGTAGCGTCCATCACCATGTAGAGGCCGCTGTCGTAGTATTTCTCCCAGTAGCTGTTGTTCACGGGCATGGCGGCCTGGTTGGGCAGGAAGGTGATGGTGTCGATGACATCGGCACCCGTGGTGTGCTTCAATGCCTGGCCCTGCCTCACTGCCGTGCTTCCGTCGCTGATGTTCGAGAGCATCTCCACCAACATGGCGTTGTCGAGCATCGAGCCGTAGAGCAGCTGGCGCTTCATGGCGTCGGTGAGGTCTTCATAGCGCCTCACGCCCCAGGTGTTGCTCTGGTAGAAACGGTCGAAAGCCTCGTCGTTGGCGGGGAAGACGGTCTTCGAACCAGTCTTGGCCAGCGTCTCGGCATAGCCCAAGTCGTCGATGAGTCGCAGGTAGTTGCTGAATGTGCCTTGCAGCACATTTCCTGTGCCGGCCGATAAGGCCTCAGGGTGCTTCATAGCCTCGTAGATACTGTTGCCCAGCCACGACGGGTAGTTGCCCGGATCGTCGAGGTCATAGTCATCAGTACAGGACGTGAAGACACCGCACACAACAGACAGGCAGACGGCAATACTTGCCCTGCCGGCCCTTTCCAAAAAGCGGTTTATCATACTTCTGTTTTTAGGTTTTTTACATTTTTTGTGGTTGCAAAGGTACAATAATTATTGAGAACGACCAAACAATTCTCAATATTTTTAAAAAAAAGTAAACTTTTCACTCTCGATACTCTCTGCGTTCCCAGCCTGTCTGCTTTAGCATCTGTTCTTGGGCTTCTGTGAGGGTGCGGTCGCCCAGGCTGATGTAGGGGTCTTCAAATGCGATATGGTCAGACCAAGATATGTCCAATTTAACGCCTTTGGGAAGTTGGCTGAGGAAGTAATTCAGTTGCGTCTCGTCCATGGGATTGTCGCTTATGTTGACATAAGTCAGCGAGACCAGTCAGGCATTCTATACCTTCCAGCGAGCGAATGCATTTATGGGATGCGTCCTGCGAAATTCATTGTTTCCTTTTCGTCCACATCTTTTGTTTCCCAAGGTTTGTCACCTTCTTTGGTTTGATGCTTGCCTTTCTTTTTGCAGTCAAGCATTGTCATGTTGAAGGAGGTGATAGTAGACAAGTCGGAGTCGGTGGCAGTCAAGGTTAGTACCCCCTTCTCACCGTTAAGTGTTATTTCCAGGTCCATATTATCGTCCTCAGATTCAAGTTCGTCATTCACATTCTTTGTTGTCACATGTGACTTTATATGTGCGGTCACGGGCGTACATTGCAATGTGGAAGCATCAAAATCGGATATTTCTATCTGGTTTCTTCCCGGTTTCTCGATCAATGTGCCTTTTCCTTTAATAGTGATGGCAGAGATATCAAAGGACATCGTTCCCCCTACGCCTCCTTCGTTCCCAGAGAACGAACCGTCAAGGGCATTAACGGTCAGGGTGAAGTTCCCGTCACGTCCTACAGTGAGGTGCGCTTTTGTTTCAAGCATTTTGTTCCATTCCTCCGCTGCCCTGCGCGTTTCCTGATCACCTTGGTCCAATGGTTGTTCTAATGGCACCCACAAAAGCATGGTCATCTTGAATTCACGGTCGACGATGGTGCCGCTTTGCTGCTCTTCCCTGCCGCTTGCCATTTCTATGTCACTGTTAGGGCTGTAATAGATGGTGGACTCGTTGTCGCAGGGCTTGTAGTACCATCGGCAGTAGGCGGTGATGTCGGCCTCCTCGCCAGCCTGATAGTCGGGAATGGCCATGACAGGCGGTTCGGTGTCGCCAAGCAACTTTAACATGGTGTTCTCACGTCCCGTCTTGTTATTCCTTACGGTGTATGCCATACCCGTCACATAGCCATTCCTTTTTAGCTCAGGTGACGGCTGTTCATACTGCCTCAGCCGGACTCCGCCGCCGCTGACCATCTCCACAGCGGGTTTCTCCTTGGGGGCGTAGAAGGCCACGGCATCATAGTATTCGTTAAGAGAAAGTAAAAGACCTTGTCCTTTTATCTGGTCGGTGAAGAGCAGCGCCACGCTGGTGGGCGACTTCATGCCGTTGCTGTCGCACTCCAGGTAATAGGGAGTGGAGGAATAGGCCGAGTCGTTCTTGAGCACGAAAGCCTTCACGGCCTCCTCCCGTCCAGTGTTCATGTGAGGTACGAGGAAGAGGTTGTACAGCTCGCCATCGGCTGGATCGAGGGTTGCCGTGCGGCATGCGAACATGCCGGCACGCTCCCAGCATTGCAGCTTGACAACGGGCTGCTGACGGCTGACGGGAAGGTAGGGCTTGAAGGCCTGATTGTAGTAATAGGTGTAGCTGTTGCCGGCATTGTCACCTTCTGACATCAGCCATGTCTGTCTTTTCACGATATCTTTCATCACCGTCTGGCAGTATTCATTGAAAGCCCTGCTGAGGAAAGCTTCTTCCACGTGGAAGCCCATCTTAAAGGCGTTGGCGATGTTCCAGCCGGCCGTGAAGAACATCATGTCGGTGAAGCCGGTGCCGTACATCAGGAAGTCGTGCAGACGGGCATCGGGTACATAGTTGTCGCGTATGTACTCGTAGAGCTCACCCAGCATGTAGCCTTTTTCGCAGTTGCCATAATTGTGGGTGGCGGCTTCATAGTATCCGAAGACGTCGCGCAGCATCTCAACTCGTCTCAGCTGAGGAAACAGGGGACTGACGCTCTCGAACAGCACGCGTTCCAACTCCTCGAAGTTCACGGGACGGTTGCCTTTTATCATGTCCTTGATGTCCACCATCAGCTTCATGGCTGTCTTTTTGTAGAGCTGACCAACCAATGAGGGGTCGAAGCCTGTGGGCACAATGAGACTGTTGTCGAGAGGGGCGAAGAGCCACTCCTTATTGTCACGGTTGCTGAATCCCAGATCGGTTACGGCAGGGTCGTGCGCCAGCTTCCGTTGATCGTACATCCATTTGGCATACGAGCGCTCAATGACCGACGCCGTGCACTCGTCCCACGTTTTGCTGCGGAAGAGGCTGAACCATACGTAGGCCGACTGGTGGTGGTGGAACAGCTCATGGGCGATGGTCACCTTCAGGCAGTCCTCCGCTACGTAGCCGGTGGCTACAGTCTTGTTGCCGGCCTCGCCGCTGACATACCTCCCCTTGTAATAGACGGCAATCATCGGGCAGATGTCCAGGAAGTGCACGTATGAACCGTCTCCCCCACTGGTCAGGGTGCTGCTGGCCAGGAAGAACTTGCTGATGTCACCCGGCTCCTTCACGCGGGCCACATCCTTGAGGTAGCGCTTGGCATAGAGTATCATCATCTTGATGTTCTCAATGCTTTTGGGGGTGGCCAGCTCTTTGTCCGCTAGCAAATCCTGCAATTCGTTGTGGTTGGCGGCCATGCTGGTCAGCAGCGCCTGATAGCGGATGGAGTCGCGTATGGCATTGCTGTTCGACCAGAGCGAGAAGGAATGTTCGGCATCCTGCTGCCGCTCGTTGTCAAGCTGCCTGCGTGCCTTGACGCGCAGCGAGGCTTCAATGTTCTGTATGCGCTTCAGCCCCTTCATGTACTTGTCTGGATGGGGGTGCTCCGTGTCATAGGGGTTGAAGCCTATGGTAAACAGACCGACAGCGGGGTCGTCGACTTCCAGCTCCACGCCATTGGTGCCGTATTCAATCCCCAGCTTCATCCAGTAGATAGCATAAGGGAGGGACCCTATGGCTGCAATATAGTATTTGGTGGTTGCCGTTCCTGACGTGGCGAGTCCAAGGCCCGTCAGGGCAATGCCCCACAGACAGTTCTTTGACGTCTCGAAGCGGAAGATGCCGTCGTTGAGTGTCCTTGAATACTGCTGCACGATGCCCGTCTCGTCTAAGCGACAGACACGCAGTCTTTCCCATAATTCCTCCGGGATGTCCAGCTTCTCCAGGTCCAGATCCACGGAGAAATTGCCTGGTGCACGGTGCATCGGCTCTATGCCGGCATCGAGGTCGAAGGCGAAGAGCAGGCTGTGCGAGGGTAGCTGCTGGCTGATGGCCTCTGACAGCTCCTCGTGCTCCTCAGTGGTGGCAGGGCGGAACTTGACAGTCGTGGGGCGGTCGAAGGCGTTCTCGCGGGCATCGATGGTGATACCAGGCACCGGCTCCACGTGCACGGCAGGGCTGTTGCCGCCCCATACAGGCGGCTCACCTTCGGGAATGGCTGCAATGTCCTCATCGGTGATGTCGAAGTCGCTGCGCTCCGTGCGGTTTTCCTCCTCATCTTCGTCGTCCCAGTCGTGGTGTTTGTTGCGGGGGATAAGAATAATAATAGCCGCCACGATGACAGCCGCGATGGGTATGAGCAAATACCAGTATTTGTTGTTCTTCTTCATAGGTCGCTTAGGTTTTTGTAAAAACGCATTTAGGTTATCTCGCTGCAAAAATACAAAATATTTTAATTTCTCGTTTCTTATCATACTTTTTTGTACTTTTGCAGCGTTATTTCAACCAACCTTTATAATATAATAATGTATAAGTTCCAACCATTACTAAAACAGACTATCTGGGGAGGCGACAGCATCATCCCCTTTAAACATCTTTCCCAGCAGCTTGACCATGTAGGCGAGAGCTGGGAACTGTCAGGCGTGCCTGGCAGCGAGACAGTAGTCAGCGAAGGCCCCAGTGCCGGCATGACCCTCAACGAACTGGTGCGCAGTCAGCGCGAACACCTCATGGGGCACGACAACTACGCCCGTTTCGGCGACGAGTTCCCCTTGCTCGTCAAGTTCATCGATGCCCACAAGGACCTGTCCATACAGGTGCATCCCAACGACGAGGTGGCACACCGTCACGGTCATCCTCGAGGCAAGACCGAGATGTGGTACGTGATGGCATCCCCCTCCACCATCCACCATCAACCATCAACCATCATCCATCACCCATCATCCATCACCCCTCACCTCTATTGCGGCCTGAAGCAGCAGATCACTCCTGAGCAGTATGCGCAGATGGTGGCTGCGGGCACCATCACCGAGGTGCTGGCTCGCTATGACGTCAGCGAGGGCGATGTCTTCTTCATCCCTGCCGGCCGCATCCACGCCATCGGTGCAGGAAGCTTCGTGGCCGAGATACAGCAGACCAGCGACGTCACCTATCGAATCTACGACTACAACCGCCGCGATGCCAACGGCAATCTGCGCCAGCTGCATACACGCGAGGCCGCCGAGGCCATCGACTACAACGTGCTGGACGACTATCGCACCCACTACCAGCCTGCGCCCAACATGCCGCAGCCCCTCGTCAGCTGTCCCTATTTCAACACCGCCGTCTACGACCTCACCGAGCCCATGCTCCTCGACTATGCCGACCTCGACTCCTTCGTCATCCTCATCGGCCTGCGTGGCGAGGCGAAGCTCACCGTCACCGATGCCAGTCTTCCCTCCTCTGGGGTGAATCCTTCCTCCTCCGTGGCTACTACCACCCTCCGTGCCGGCGAGACCCTCCTGCTCCCTGCCACCACCCAGACCGTCATGGTCGAGGGCCAGTTAAAGATGCTTGAAACCTACATCTGAGTAGTTTTTTTCTGTGGCTCTTTAAACTTTTTTGATGGCATGTCGTCAGAAAGAATAGTTGCAACACAAAAAACGATTATCCATAAACTCTCAACAAAACGAAACAACTATGATGAAGAAAGCAATGATGGCCCTTGTGGCCGCAGTGATGATGAGCGCCAACGTGGTCGCCCAGACTGAAGAACAGGCTCAGATGCCTCAGCAACCTCAGATGCCGGCTGTAGACAAGGCCGAGATGGTGAAGCAGCGCACCGAGCAGATGGTGAAGGAATATGAACTGACCGAGGAGCAGGCCGCTCAGCTGCTGGAGCTGAACACGGAGTACTTCGACAAGATGCCGATGATGATGATGGGGCCTGGCAATGGCCAGCGTCCGCAGCGTGGTGGTGACATGCGCCGTCCGATGCGCGGCCAGCGTATGCAGAACGGTGAGGCTCGTCCGCAGAACGGCGAGATGCGTCCGCCGATGCCCCAGCGTCCCGACTCTTTGCGCCAGGGCCGTGGGCAGCGTGGCCAGCGTCCGGGCTTTGGTCGTGGCGAGGACATGCGCAAGGTGATGGAGGAGTATAATGAGGGCGTGAAGAAGATCTTCACCGAGGATCAGTTCAAGAAATATGAGGAGAGCATGGCGAATATGCGTCAGATGATGCGCCGCGGCCCTCGTGGCGTGCGTCCTAATCCTGATCAGCCGATGCCTCAGCCGGCTCAGGAGTAGTAGCAGCGTTGGCGCTGGCGTTCATCTTCTTGAGATAGCGCTCCACGTCGCCCTGCAGCCTAATGAACAGCGGGCACTGCTGATAGCCCGTATTTTTCTTAAGCATGGTTTTGATGTCCTGCCGCGAGTTTTCGTAGCAGGACATCTCATTTCGTTTCTGCGTGCGATGGGCCTGTGCGTGGTATATCTCGGTCTGCCGCTCCTGTCGCAGCTGGTTGCACACCTTGGTGAGGATGGGTGCCACGACGGTGTCGAACAGGTGGTGGCCCTGGATGTAGAGGTAGGTGGACTGCGGGGTAACGCCCAGCCGGCGCAGGTCGTCCTTGGTGTGCAGGTATTCGTCCTTGGCATTGGGATACTGTCGCTGCAGCTCGCGAATCTTCACTCCCACCTTGCGCTTCACGTTGTTGAGCGAGGCGTCAGGATTCTGCACGGTGAAACCGCCAGGGTCGGCAATGCGGTTGAAGTCGCTGATGGAGAATCGCGGATAGTTGCCGTTGCGGTAGAACATGATGCTCCATACGAAGAGTGGGAAAATGGCCTCGGAGAATCGTGCGAAATAGTCGCGGAAGTCGAAGATGCGGTGGTCGTTGAGTGTCACCGCCACGCATACGTCGTGCAGCGAGGGCGCATAGCACTGGTAGTTCTCGATGGCGTAGACGTAGGTGTGGAAGACGTAGGGGCTCTGCAGCACTTTCCTCGACTGGTCGGTGGCGCCCTGTATCAGGTAGTCGTAGTCGGCATCGACGCATGCAATCATCGAGTCACCCAATCTCTCCTCTCTTCTCATTTCTCTTTCCTCTTTCCTCTCTCCTCTTTCCTCTTTCCTCTCTCCTCTTTCCTCTATTCTCTCACCCCTGATAAAGTTCATCAGCACCGACTTCTTGCCCCTGGTGAGGTTCATCTTCGAGGGCAGCATCACCTCGAAGTAGCGGCGGTCGTCCTCGAAACGCGAGAGCACAGTACGCCAGAAGTAGATGTCGTCGTAGCTCTCGACATAGGCCACGATGCGGCGACGCGCCTTCTTGCCACGCAGGGCATTGGCGGCTTCCACCCACTGGTTGTTGACGTTATCTCTCAGGCGATAGCTCATGGAACTTGGCTTTTAGCTTTTACTTCTCACCTCTCACCTCTTAGCTCGTAATATCACTTACCTCGGTGACGGCATCCACCCAGCCGTTCATCACCACAGCTGGCGAGTGGGTGGTGAGGATGATCTGCACGTTGGGGTTCAGTTCGAGGATGAGGTCGATGAGGCGCTTCTGCCACTCGATGTGGAGGCTTACCTCCGGCTCGTCCATGAACAGGACGTAGTGCTGGTCGTCCTCCACCAGGACGGTGAGTAGGATGATGAGCATCTGCTTCTCGCCGCTGCTGAGCAGGTAAGGGGTGAGCACCTCGCCGATCTGCGTGAAGCGTATCTCGTTCTCCGTGCGCACGATGTGCTTGCCCGTGTCCTGGAACAGGTCGTCGACCATGTCCTGGAAGCGCGTCTTCTTCTGGCTCAGCTGCTGGGCGGCCTCGGCATTGCCCTGCTGCAGCTCAGCGATGATGCGGTTGCCGATGTTCACCTGATAGTCTAGGTATTTGCGCTGCAGATGATAGAGCTGGAAGTCGAGCAGCGAGCCGCCTCCTCCCTTGATGACGGGCAGCACCTGGCGCAGCATGCCTTCCTCGTCGGCAAACACCTGCGAGAGGCTGCTGTCGAGCGAGCGTATCATGTCGTAGCGAATCCACTTGGCATCTTCAGGCACGACGTCGAGGCGCACACCCTTCAGCATGTGGCTGGGGAACTCGCCTCCCTGCGACAAACCCTTCACCACTTTGTTGAGGATGGTGGACTTGCCCTGGCCGTTGATGCCGCTGAGGATGTTTACACGTGGGTCGAGCTCCCACACGATGTGTTTCTTTCCGCTCCATAGAGAGTCTATCTCTATCTTGCTGATATAGTCGGCAAACTTTTGCATAGCGTTTTAGGTATTATTGGGCAAATATACAACTATTTTCTGAAAGGGCAAAAGAAATGGAAGAAAAGTTTGCTGATTATGAGGATTTTTGCCTACCTTTGCACCCTCAAAGTTCAAAATACCCATTATTTAATCAGAACAGAAAATGAAAAAGATTGTTTTTATGGCAATGGCCGCATTGGCCTTGATGACAACAGCATGTGACAACAAGAAGACGAAGACCGAGGGCGAGCAGACCGAACAGCAGGAGCAGACCTGGCAGACCTACACCAACGACAACTACGGCTACTCGGTAGAGGTGCCTGGCGATATGACGAAGCGCGAGACCCTGACGGAAGATAATGGCACTATCTTCTCGTATGATGGCGAGGAGGGCGTTACTTTCAACCGTATCGACATTACTGGTGGCGAGCAGATCTTCGGCGAGGAGTATACTCCTGAGAAAGTGAAGGATGACTATGCCTTCTGGACTGAGAACAAGGAAATCATAAACGAGGAACTCGGCGACGACTATTTCACCTATACTATCCCTGGTGACGAGCTGACTCAGACTGACTATCATGTTTTCAAGGGCAGCAAGTACGTCGTCGTGAGTATTTGTTACGAAACAGGCTTTGAAGACAAGTTGGGCGGCGACGTAGCCAAGCACGTGTTCCAGTCCATCAAATTCAAGTAATTGAAGCGATAAGTGATAAGTGGCCATGAGAAAAGAAACAAATTATGGAGTGAGAGCAAAGTGGATAGGCAGTGTACTACTGGCACTTGTCGCTTATCACTTATCACTCATCTCTTTATCTGCGCAGACTGTGGAGCTGAAGATTATTGAGACCAGCGACATTCACGGCCACTTCTTCCCCTATGACTTTGTCAACGGACGTGCACTGAACGGCACGTCGGCAAGGGCCAACACCTATATCAAGCAGCAGCGGCAGCAGTATGGCGACCGCCTGCTGCTCCTCGATAACGGCGATATCCTGCAGGGACAGCCCTGCACCTACTGGTCGAACTACGTCATGCGTGATGATGAGAACCTTGCCGCACAGGTCGTCAACTACATGGGCTACGACGTGGAGGCCATAGGCAACCACGATGTGGAGACGGGCCATAAGGTCTACGACAAGTGGATAGGCGAGGTGCAATGTCCTGTCATTGCTGCCAATATCATCGACCGCGAGACTCGCCTGCCCTACGTTAGGCCCTATGCCATCATTGAGAGAAATCTCCTTCCACCATCCACCATCAACCATCAACCTTCCACCATCAAGATCGCCGTCCTCGGCATGATTACTCCCACCATCGGCGCTTGGCTGAACGAGAGCCTGTGGCAGGGGCTGGAGTTCGAGGATATGATTGTCAGCGCACGCCGCTGGGTGAAGTATATCCAGCAGGTGGAGAAGCCCGACCTCATCATCGGCCTCTTCCATAGCGGCCTCAATGGCGGCATCACGATGGACGACGGCCTCGAGGAGGATGCCACACAGCTCGTGGCACAGCAAGTGGACGGCTTTGACGCCATCTTCTTCGGACACGACCACCAGGTGCACAACGAAATTATCAAGAGCCCGTCGGGCCGCGAGGTGCTCTGCCTCGATCCTTCGTGTTTCGGCCGCAACATAGCCGAGGCCACCGTCACCCTCACCTACGAGGGTGGTAGGCTGGTGGACAAGCGCTTCAAGGGCAACATCGTCGACATCCGCAACGAAGAGATAGACGAGGAAATGGTGACACACTTCCAGCCCACCATCGACCGCATCAAGGACTTCGTGGGACGCCGAATCGGCACCTTCGCCAACGGCTGCTCTACGCAGGATGCCTATTTCGGCAACTCCGCCTTCATCGACTTCATCCACAAGATGCAGCTGCAGCTGACTGGCGCCGACATCTCGCTGAACGCACCGCTGTCCTTCAACGCCAGCATCGACAAAGGCCCTGTCACCGTGGCTGATATGTTCAAGCTCTACCGCTATGAGAATCAGCTCTACGTCCTCAATATGACAGGACGCGAGATTCGCGGACACCTCGAGATGAGCTACGACCTGTGGGTGAACACGATGCAATGTCCTGACGACCACCTGCTGCTGCTCAACGATGCCAGCACAGGCGACCAGCAGCGCATGGGCTTCAAGAACCTCACCTTCAACTTCGATTCAGCATCAGGCATCGACTATGAGGTGGACGTTACCAAACCCAATGGCCAGAAGGTCAGCATCCTCCGCATGAGCAACGGCGAGCCCTTCGACGAGAACAAGACGTACAAGGTGGTGATGAACAGCTATCGCGCCAATGGCGGCGGCGACCTCATCGTGCATGGGGCCGGCATCCCTCGCGACTCGCTGCAGAGCCGCATCATCTATCAGAGCGAGCTCGACCTGCGCCACTATCTCATGGGGGAGATCGAGCGCATGGGCACCGTCCGTCCCAAGGCCGCCAACAACTGGAAATTCGTGCCTGAGCAATGGACTAAGCCCGCTGCCAAACGCGACCGCCAGCTGCTCTTCGGAAGCAGATAAAACGAAAAGTCTGGGGAAAGGGTTTTATTCTTCCTGGCTGCTGGCCTGCTGAATATTGCTGAGGCGCTCGCGGGCATCTTGGCGAGCAAGGAAGATCTGATAGCGATAGACCAGGCAGGCGATGATGAAATAGATGAGTCCCTGCACCCACAGCACCTGATATTCGGGCAGCACGTCACTTAGCGTGCCGCCCATTTCATTGATACGGATAAAGCCGCGTACGCCGAAGGTGGAGGGGAACAGCCACGAGATGCCCTGCCAGAAGCCTGGGATGCTGCTCTGCGGCCAGCTGACGCCTGTGAGGAAGAGCAGCGGGATGGAGATGAACACCACGAGCAGCATGACATTCTCGCGATAGCGCACCATACACGACACTACCATTCCGAAGAAAATGCAGTCGAGCAGGTAGGGTAGGAGGAAGACTGCCAGCTGATCCCATCGCCCTATGCTGGTGAAGCCGAAGAGTCGTGGCACGACGAGCACGAGGTAGGCAGTCAGCACAGCGTAGATCATGAAGTAGCAGAGGGCCTTGCCGCCCACGATGCGGAACATGCCGTTGTAGTGACGCGAGATAGGTATGAGGTTACGGTAGCGGTTGCGCTCGCGTGCCGTTCCTGCCGAGAGGCCGATGCCCAGGACGAGCGTCTGCTGGATGATGAGGATGAGAACGGCAGGGATGATGAACGAGCCGTAGCCTCCTGTGGGGTTATACATCGCCACCTCCTCGGCCTGCAGCGGCTTGGCGGCTATCTGCTCATCACGTGTGGTGAAGTGCTGTCCCAGCTTCGTCTGAATGTCGGCACCCATCTCAAGACTCACAAGCCGCGCCGTCATGTAGATGGCTTTATAGGCCAGCATGAGGCTCATGTCGCAGTAGACGCCGATGGTGGCCTGCTCCATGCGGTTGATACGGGTCTCGAAATCGCTGGGGATATAGTAGATGCCTCGCGCCACCTGACGGCTGAGCAGCGACTGCGCCTCGTCCATATCGGCAGCATACGAGAGAACCTTCACGTCGGGCGAGGCGTCGCATTGGCGCGTAAACTGTCGCGACAGCGGCGAGTGGCAGTCGTCTACCACCACCACGGGCACATCGCGCACCACCTCATTATTATATATCCATGAATAGAGCAGCGGATAGAGCAGCGGCACGAGGATGAAGAAGATGAGCACGCCCTCGTCCTTCACCACCTGCTTCATCTCGTCCCACCAGATGTAGCAGGTATCATGTATGGCTTCTGAAATCCTGTTCATGGTATGTAGACGTAGTTAAGCATTGCATTCTTGATCTTCTTCAGCACCAGCCAGGGCAGGAGGGCAAAGCCCACGAGGGCTGCAAAGTGGAACCACGCCTCGAGCAGCGGATAGCCGTTGAAGACGCAGATCTGATAGAGCATGTAGTAGTGGCGCAAGGGGAAGAGCCAGCTGGCGGCCTGCAGCGGTCCGTCCATGCCGATGATGGGGAAGGCCGAGCCTGCCATCGAGAAGCTGAGCACAGCCCATAGCGAGCAGATACTCATCGACATGCGCAGCGACGGCATCAGGCCGAAGGCGAAGACGCCGAATCCCTGTGCTGCCAGCACGTGGAGCACGCCTAAGAGCACAATCATACCCACGCCGCCAGGGTGAGGCCAACGCAGGATGCCGAAGACGTAGAATTCGTAGAAGAAGGTGATCAGCAGGAAGATGAGCGTCTGCGGCAGCAGCTTGCCTGTCAATGCCACAAGGATGTTGTTGTTGGCGGCCTGCATCCACTCCTTCGACGTGTTGAACTTCAGCTCCGTGCCTATCGAATAGGCCGTGATGAGGAACATAAACAGCATCATCAGACCTGGGATGAGCATCGTGGAGAGATAGACGTTGTAGTTCGTCTGCGGATTGCTGATCTGATGCAGGTCGATGCGGATGGGTTGCAGGAATGTCTGTATCTGGTCCTCCGTGAAGCCCTTCGCACGCATCGTGGCCTGTCCTACGGCGGCAGAGCCTAGTATGCTGATAGTCTTCATATCCTTGAACACCAGCGAGCCGGCTGCGATGCTAGTCAGCGTATAGTAATAAGAAATCTTCGGCTGACGGCTGGCCAGCAGGTTATCGGTAGTGCCCTTGGGGATGTAGAGGAATCCGTAGATCTCGTTGTGCTGGATGGCGCGACGGGCATCGCTGAGGGTAGGGTAGTGTGCCACCACCTTCGAGTTCTGGAAGGCGTCGAGGCGCTGCACCAGGGCGCGTGTCGTCGACGTGTTGTCCTCGTCCACCACGCCCACAGGCATATCCTGCGGCAGTCCCTCGTGCATCAGCGACGTGAAGAAGAATACCACCAGCAATGGGAACACCACCATGCAGAATCCGTAGATGGGATTCTGCCATAGGCGGCGGCACTCGCGAAAGGCTATTTGTGGTATCCGCTTCAACATCTCACTTGATTACCAGACTCATGCCAGGCCGCAGACCCTCGATGGTCTCGACGGGACGGGCCTTCACCTCGAAGGTCTTCAGGTCGTACTGGCCGTTGGTCTTTGTGGCCTTCCACACGGCGTAGGTGCCCTGGTCCTTCATGTGATAGACCTTCATCTTGATATCCTTGCCGAAGGCAGGAACGAAGCACGAGAACTCCTCGCCCACCTTCATGCCCTTCAGCTGATCCTCGCGCACATTGAACGTGCCCCACATATCGTCCATCATCGAGATGGTCATGATGGGACTGCCTGTGCCGACGAGCTCACCCACCTTGGGATAGATGCTGCTCACCTCGCCGTCCATCTGTGCTATCTGCACCGTCTCGCCGATGTAGGCGTTCACCTCCTGCACAGCGCCTCTGGCACGGTTCACCTGTGCCTGGGCAGCCAGTCGCTCCTCCTGACGGGCACCGTTCACAGCCATATCATACTGGCTCTGGGCAGCCTTCACCTGTGCCTGCGATGACTTGTAGAGTGCCTCGGCCTCGTCGCGTTTCTGGGCGCTGATGACACCCTCGTCGAAGAGGTTCTGCGCACGCTGGTAGGACTTTTCGTGTATCTCCAAGCCTGCCTTTGCCTGCTGCAGCAGCTGGAAGGCTCCTTCAATCTGCTCCTTGCGGGCTCCGTTGCGAGCCATCTGCTCCAGGGCGGCAGCGGCTTCCTCAGCGCCCTGTGCCTGCTGCATCTTCGCCATCACCTCAGGGGCTTCGAGGATGGCCAGCGTATCGCCGGCACGGACGAAGTCGCCCTCTCTGACGCGAATCTCCTTGATGCGCCCAGGCACCTTGCTCGATACACGGTATTCCGACACTTCCACCTGTCCCTGGATGACTTCAGGGTCGCGGTCGAAGGTGAAATAGCCAATCATGGCCACGATGGCTACAACGATGACAAAGCCGAGGATGGCCAACAATATATTATTGTGCTGTTTCTTTGCTTGATTCTGTTCCATGATTCAATTCTTGAAATTGGGAAATCAATCGTAAATTGTAAATTGCCAAATTGTAAATTACTTGAGGGTACCTAAGGCTTTCTGCAAATCCACCTGCGAGAGGCGGACGTCGATCTGTGCGTCGATGAGCTGTGAGCGAGCCTGCAGCCAGGCTGTCTGGGCCTCCATCACGGTGGTGGGAGTGATGACGCCCTCCTGGAAGCCTACGTTGGCTACACGCAGATTCTCCTCAGCACGCTCGATAGCCGTCTGGGCCATAGCGAGGCGTTTGTTGGCTTCTTCCACCTTCAGCGTCGATTGGTTCACCTGCAACTCGATGAGGTCGCGGGCCTCGTCCAACTCGAGGTTGGCAATGGCGGTAGCTCCCTTCGAGGCACGCACCTTGTAGGCCACGTCGCCCCAGTTCCAGATGGGGATGCGGACGAGGACGCCCACGTTCCAGAAGCCGCCGAATTTCTTCTCGAAGCCGTTCAGCACGTTGGGATTGCTGATGGCGTAGCCGCCTGTCAGCGCCACTTGCGGCAGGTTGGCGGCACGCAGCAGGTTGGTGGCCTCGTGGCTGAGGTCGACGGCGCTGCCCAGCATCTTCAGCTCAGGACGTAGAGCTCCCCCTTCGCCTCCCGAGGGGGGTACAATAGCCTGGAGGTCTATATCTCCTAAGTTATCGGCGTTCTCGTCGACGAGGATGATGGGCTCTTTCAGCGGCAGCCCTATCTTCTGGCAGAGCAGCATACGCGAGAGGGTCAGGCCGTCGTTCACCTTCTGCAGGGTCATCTCGGCTTCGTTCACCTTCACGCTGACGCTGAGTCCCTCGCTGCGGGTGGCCACGCCCTCCTCAATCATCTTCTGCACGTCGCTGTCGAGCTTCTTCACTACGTCGAGGAAACTCTGTGCCAGCTCCTGCTTATGCTTCAGCGAGACCACCTGCCAGTAGGCCTGATCCACGCCGTAGAGCACGGCCTGGCTGCGCACGTCGGCTGAATACTCCATCATGTCCTCGTTGATGTCGGCCATGCGGTTGAGGGCCAGGATGGCGCCACCCATGAAGAGGGGCTGCGTCACGAGGATGCTGCCTGCGAAGATGTTGCGCGTGTCAGTACGGAAGGCATCTACGATTTTCTGTCCCTCCGTGTTCAGCAGTCCGGCTGTGTTCGTCAGCGTCTGGCCCATCTGCTGCTGCATCTGTCCGGCCATCTGCTGGAAGGCCTCCATCGGCACCCCCATCTGGCCCAGCATCTGTCCGAGCTGTCCCAGCTGTTGCTGTACGCCTCCGGCCAGTCCCTGCAAGCCTGTGGCAGCCGTCGTACCGATGTTGCTGAGGCTTGTCTTCTGCTGGTCGTTGAGCAATGAGAGCTCCTCGCTGGTGTACTGATAGCTGCCGATGGCCGACACGTGCGGCAGGTACTTCGTGCGTGCCGATCGCCGCAGGTTCTGCGCCACGTCCTGCTTGATGGCAGCCACGCCCAGCTGTTTGCTGTTGCGCAGGGCCATCGCGCGGCAGCTGTCGAGGCTGAGGATGGTTTGCGCCCCTGCAGAACTGAATGATAGACAGATGATAAATGATAAGGCTATCACCATCATCCATCCGTTCTTTATCTTACTTTTCATAACTGAAAGTTTTGTCGCCAATCATATTGCCGTCGGCGAAGATGCTGACGTGATAGTCGCCAGCCATCAGCGTCTCCTCCACGTTCCAGTAGACCACCACGGGCGTCTCCTCGCCAGAGTATTCGATGGTCTTCCTCATGGAGTATTCCAGCTGACGGTTCTCGTAGTTGAAATAGCCGCCGCCGAAGAGCACGCTGCCTGTAGGTGTCATGATGCGCACGTAGATGGTGCGCTCGCCGTTCTCTGCCGTCACGTTGCGGGCGATGTTGAAGTTCACCTGCAGCGTCTGCGTGTCGCTCATCTTCTTGGCCACCTTGCGCTTGCCCATACGAGTCATGCTGATGGCTGTGGCGTTGAGCTGGGCAGCGATGGTTACACGCTCCGTCAGCTGCTGGCGCTCCTGCTGCAGGTTCTGGTTCTCGCGGGTGCTCTCCTCCAGGCGTCCGCTGAGCTGCGTGTTCTCGTTGCGCAGGTGCTGGTTCACCTGATTGAGCGAGTCCACCTGACGGATATAGTCGCGCAGCACGGCACGCACGCTGTTCAGCTCTTTCTTCAGACGAGTGATCTCAGCGGCGTTGTCGGCCTTCACCTGCTTCAGCTCTTCCAGCAATTGCTGGGCACGCAGCTGCTCGCGGGTGAGCTGTGCGATGAGTGAGTCGTTGGTGATCTGCATCATCATTTCGCCATACTGCAGGTCCAGCTGGGCATATTCGCTCTCCATCTCTTCCTTCTCGAGCTCTGCCAGCTCCTGCATACTCTTCATTTTCTCATCCTGCTGCTTCAGGTCTTCATTCTTAGGCTGGATGACGAAAAACCACAGACAGGCTGCCACAGCGAGTGCCAGAAGCACTGCCGCTGCCACTGAAATGATGATTGTCTTCTTCATTTTTCTTTATGTTCTTTTGTTCTTATGTCGAAAAAACTGTTCCTTTGTCCTTATGTCCAAAGAACGTGCAAAATTACGTACTTTCCTGCAAAACGGCGAAGAAAAACGGGATAAAAGCTTTTTTGCGATGTAAAAATTTAGTTTAATTAGTAAAAATGTCAACTATTTTAGTTTTTCTTTTGGTAGATTGAAAAAAATCACTTATCTTTGCCCACACTAATAACCTGAAGCTTATGGCAAACAACGGTTTCCTTTACCGTGCTTTCCGCCTGTACTATGATGGCTTCCGCAGCATGACGCTGGGGAAGACACTCTGGCTGGTCATAGCCATCAAGCTGTTTATCATCTTCGTCATCCTGAAGATTTTCTTCTTCCCCAACTTCCTGAGCACCCACGCCGAAAAGGGTGCTGAGGCTGATTTCGTGGCTACACAACTGTTGAATAACAACCAATAAATAATAGCTTATGCACGATTTACTATTGACAATTGATGCCGGTACCATCGACTGGTCGAGGGCACAGTTCGCGCTGACTGCCATCTACCACTGGCTCTTCGTCCCGCTGACGCTGGGCCTGGCACTCATCATGGGCATCTGTGAGACTATCTACTACAAGAAACAGAAACGGGCCGATGCCGAGGCCTCTGCCTTCTGGAAAAAGACCTCCAAGTTCTGGCAGCGCCTCTTCGGCATCAACTTCGCTATGGGTGTGGCCACGGGCATCATCCTCGAGTTCGAGTTTGGCACCAACTGGAGCAACTACTCATGGCTCGTAGGCGACATCTTCGGCGCACCGCTGGCCATCGAGGGCATCGTGGCGTTCTTCATGGAGAGCACCTTCGTGGCTGTGATGTTCTTCGGATGGAAGAAGGTGAGCGCAGGCTTCCACCTCGCTGCCACCTGGCTCACAGGCATCGGAGCCACGCTGTCGGCCTGGTGGATACTGGTGGCCAACGCCTGGATGCAGAATCCCGTGGGCTGCGAGTTCAATCCTGACACGATGCGCAACGAGATGACGTCGTTCTGGGACGTCGCCCTCTCGCCCTTCGCCGTCGACAAGTTCTTCCACACCGTCATCTCTGCCTGGATCATCGGCGCCGTCTTCGTGGTGGCCGTCTCGTGCTGGTATCTGCTGAAGAAGCGCCACACGCAGCTGGCCCTGCAGAGCATCAAGATCGGCAGCGTCGTAGGACTGGTGGCCGCTCTGGGAGCCGCCTTCACAGGCCATATCTCAGGACAGGACGTGGCGAAGTCGCAGCCCATGAAGCTGGCCGCTATGGAGGCCCTCTACAACGGCGGCAATGCGCAGAGCCTGACGATGGTGGCGCTGGTGAATCCCCTGCAGCAGCCCGACTATGCCAACGAGCAGGAGCCGCCGCTGAAGATAGGACTGCCCTACGCCCTCTCTGTGATGGCGACGAACACGATGGACGGCTATGTGCCTGGCATCAACGACATCCTCAACGGCTACACGAAGCCCGACGGCACGCGTGAGCTCTCAGCCGACGAGAAGATAGCCCGCGGCAAGCTGGCCATCGCCGCCCTGCAGGCCTATCGGCAGGCTCGCATCGACAAGGACGATCCGGAGGCCGTGCGACAGCTGCAGGTGTTCCGCGACAACGAGAAATACTTCGGCTATGGCTACATACGCGACAAGAGCGAGCTGGTGCCGCCAGTAGGCCTGAATTTCTGGGCCTTCCGCACGATGGTGGGCATGGGATGCCTGCTCATCCTGTTCTTCGGACTGGTGCTGGTGCTGGGCTACAACATCCCGTTCCTCTCCATCTTCTCGCGTCGTCTGCTGGCCGCCATCGGCCTGTTGCCTGAGACCGAGGCCGACGTGCCCGCATCGGGCTCTCAGCCGAAGTGGCTCTGCTGGGCTGCCATCATCATGCTGCCCCTGGCCTACATCGCCTCAGAGAGCGGCTGGATAGTGGCCGAGATGGGCCGCCAGCCCTGGACCATCCAGGACATGCTGCCTACATGGGCCGCCGCCAGCGACCTCCAGTCAGGATCGGTCATGCTCACCTTCGCCCTCTTCCTCATCCTCTTCACCACCATGCTGGCTGTGGAGATCAGTATCATGTTGAAACAAATCAAGAAAGGACCTGAACTATGACATACGAATTTCTGCAACATTACTGGTGGTTCGTCGTATCACTGCTTGGAGCGCTCCTCGTCTTCCTGATGTTTGTGCAGGGCGCCAACTCGATGGTGCGCTCCCTGGGCTGGACGCCTGAGGGACGACGCCTCATCGTCAACTCCACAGGCCGCAAGTGGGAGTTCACGTTCACCACGCTGGTCACCTTCGGCGGAGCCTTCTTCGCCTCCTTCCCGCTGTTCTACAGCACCAGCTTCGGCGGCGCCTACTGGCTGTGGATGATCATCCTGTTCACCTTCGTGGTGCAAGCCGTCAGCTATGAGTTCCAGAACAAGCTGGGCAACTTCCTCGGAGCCAACACCTTCCAGTGGTGCCTCGTGCTCAACGGCATCCTCGGACCGCTGCTCCTCGGCGGCGCCGTGGCCACCTTCTTCGAGGGCTCCAACTTCGTGGTGGAGAAAGCCTCCCTCACCTCACCCCTGCTGATTGAAGGCGGCGGACAGGCCATCAGCCATTGGGCCAATGCCTCGCACGGTCTCGATGCCCTGCTCAATCCCTGGGTGCTCGTGCTGGGACTGGCTGTGATGTTCCTCGCTCGCACGCTGGGCACGCTCTACATTATAAACAATGTCAACGACGAGGACATCCGCTCGCGGGCCTCCGTGCGCCTGCTGGGCTCTGCCGTTCCCTTCGTGGTGCTCTTCGTGGCCTATGCCGTGCATCTGCTGACGAAGGACGGCTATGGATGGAACATCGAGACGGGCGCAATCGAGGTGATACCGCATAAGTATCTGAACAACTTCATCGAGATGTGGCCGCTGCTTATCATGCTCCTCGCAGGCGTCGGCCTCGTGCTGGCAGGCATCGCAATGGAAGTGTGGCGCAAGGCTGGCTCGAAGGGCAAGTGTCAGGGCATCTGGCCTGCGGGCATCGGCACCGTGCTCACCGTCCTCGCCCTGCTGCTCTGCGCCGGCTGGAACTACACCGCCTACTATCCCTCGACGTACGACATCCAGATGTCGCTCACCATCGACAACTCCAGCAGCAGTGAGTTCACCCTGCGCACCATGTTCTACGTCTCGCTCCTCGTGCCCTTCGTCCTTGCCTACATCGTCTACTGCTGGCGCAAGATCGACAGCCGCAAGATCGACCACGAGGAAATCGCCGTCGACGAGGAGGCCTATTAAGTCACGGGAACATATGTTTTAGTTAGTGTTGAACGGCTGCCGCCAAGTGCAGCCGTTCTTCCATTCTGAACAGCCGTAGGCGGTCTTGCCCTTGATGATGTGGCCCTTGCCGCAAAGGGGGCAGGGCTGGCCGACGAGGGGAGAAGCCTCCCCCTTCTTCTTTTTCTTCTTCTTCAAGTCTTCCTCTGTGGTGACGGCGACGCGGCGGTTGCTGTTGTCGGCCATCACCTCGTTGACGATTTGTGTCACCTGCTGCTTCAGCTCGTCGATGAACTGGCGGGCGTCGTATTTCTGGTGCTCGATGTCGCGCAGCTTCTTCTCCCAGATGCCTGTCAGCTCGCAGCTCTTCAGCAGTTCCTCGCGGATGAGGTCGATGAGCTCGATGCCGGTAGGTGTGGCGACGAGGCGCTTGCGGTCGCGCTTGATATAACGGCGTTTGAAGAGTGTCTCGATGATGCTGGCGCGGCTTGACGGACGGCCGATGCCGTTCTCCTTCATGGCGGCACGCAGCTCCTCGTTGTCGACGAACTTGCCGGCTGTCTCCATTGCACGCAGCAGCGATGCCTCGTTGTAGTAGGGTGGGGGCGTGGTCCACTTCTCCGTGAGTGTGGGCTTGTGAGGGCCGCTCTCGCCCTTGGTGAAGGTGGGGAGGGTGCGCTCTGACCCCCCTTCTGCCCCCGAGGGGGCTACATTAGCATCATCCTCATCGTTCTTCTGGTCCTTGCCATAGACGATGCGCCAGCCTGGGTCGAGGATCTCCTTGCCGGTGACCTTGAACTCGACGGCCTGTTCCGTTGGCTGCGACTCAGTCGCAGCAGACCGGACCTCGCCCAAAACGGTGGTGGTCGAGAACTTACAGTCGGGCAGGAAGACGCCGATGAAGCGACGGGCCACGAGGTCGAAGACCTTCTGCTCGGCATCGCTGAGATATTGCGGGATGACGCCTGTGGGGATGATGGCGTGGTGGTCGGTGACCTTGCTGGTGTCGAAGACGCGCTTTGTCTTTTTCAGCGGTTTGCCGCCGATGGGCTTGATGAACTCGGCATAGGGCGCCACGCCAGCAAACTTCGTCTGATAGAGGGCGTTCATGGTCTGCGGACACTTGGGGTAGATGTCGTCGCTGAGATACTGCGTGTCGACACGCGGATAGGTGGTGAACTTCTTCTCGTAGAGCGCCTGGATGAGGTTGAGCGTCTGCTCGGCTGAGAAGCCGAACTTGCGGTTGCAGTCCACCTGCAGCGAGGTGAGGTCGTAGAGCTGTGGCGGCTGTTCCTTGCCCTCTTTCTTCTCCACCTTCGTCACGGTGAAGGGCTTGCCCTCGATGGTGGCGAAGGCCTGCTCGCCTTCTTCCTTCGAGGTGAATTTTCCCTTAGTGGCCGTGAAGGTGGTGTCGCGATAGACGGTGGCCAGCACCCAGTAGGGCTCGGGCTTGAAGTTCTCTATCTCCTTCTGGCGATTGACGATGAGGGCGAGGGTAGGGGTCTGCACGCGTCCGATGCTGAGCACCTGACGGTTCTGCCCGTATTTCAGCGTGTAGAGGCGCGTGGCGTTCATGCCGAGGAGCCAGTCGCCGATGGCGCGGCTCATACCTGCCATGTAGAGGGGCTGGTAGTCGTCCTGGTCTTTTAAGTTGTCAAAGCCTTCGCGGATGGCCTCGTCGGTCATCGACGAAATCCACAGGCGCTTCACGGGACACTTGGCCTGTGCCTTCTGCATCACCCAGCGCTGGATGAGCTCACCCTCCTGTCCGGCGTCACCGCAGTTGACGATGGCGTCGGCAGCCTGCATCAGTTTCTCGATGACGGCAAACTGCTTGATGATATGCTCTTCAGGGATGAGCTTGATGCCGAAGCGCTGCGGAATCATAGGCAGCTGTGTCAGCGCCCAGGGCTTCCACGACTGCGTGTAGTCGCCAGGCTCCTTCAACGTGCACAGGTGACCGTAGGTCCACGTCACCTGATAGCCGTTACCCTCCATATAGCCGTCGCGTGAGGACGTTGCCCCGATGATGCGGGCGATGTCGCGTGCCACGCTCGGCTTCTCTGCTATGCAAACAACCATTCTTCTTTGACAATTATGCGATTGAGTGTGCAAAGGTACAAAATAATTCATAAATCATAATTCATATGGAAAAAAATTCGTACCTTTGCCCCTTGAAACCGATTACCTATATGACTGTCACTATGATTGCCGCCGTGGCCCGCAACCGCGCCATCGGCTATGAGAACAAGCTCATCTATTGGCTGCCCAACGACCTGAAACGCTTCAAGGCGCTGACCACCGGCCACACCATCCTGATGGGCCGCAAGACCTTCGAGAGCCTGCCCAAGGGTGCCCTGCCCAACCGTCGCAACTGTGTGCTGACACGCAGCCGCAAGCAGTTGGAGGGTTGTGAGTGCTTCGCTACGTGGGATGAGTT
>JAGAAJ010000059.1 GCA_017615355.1 Prevotella sp. | reverse complement strand
AATTCGAAATCTATGACTAAAGTATGGGATAATATTATCACAATTCAGAGGTCATCTAAAAGCATTTAGACTATGAGTCATTCCGTTATTGAATTCAACAACGTTGGTAAACAGTATATCCTTGGCACTATAGGTACCGGTACGTTAAGCCATGACTTGAATCGTTGGTGGGCTAACATCCGTGGAAAGGAAGACCCCTATTTAAAAATCGGTGAGACAAATGACCGTACTCAAAAAGGTGACAGCAGGTTTGTCTGGGCACTGCGTGACATTAATTTAAAAGTAGAGCAAGGAGATGTAGTTGGTATTGTAGGAAAGAATGGAGCCGGCAAATCTACCCTTCTCAAAATTCTTTCTCGTGTCACTTCCCCTACCACAGGTGATATTAAGATAAAAGGGCGTATCGCCTCATTGCTTGAAGTTGGAACGGGTTTCCATCCTGAAATGACAGGTCGTGAAAACATCTTTATGAACGGTTCCATCATGGGTATGACCAAGGCAGAGATTAGAAGTAAATTAGATGAAATTGTAGACTTTGCAGGTGTCGCAAAATATGTAGACACTCCTGTCAAGCGATATTCATCAGGCATGATGGTGCGTCTCGGTTTTGCAATAGCAGCACATCTGGAGCCTGAAATACTAGTTGTTGACGAAGTATTAGCTGTAGGCGATGCAGAATTCCAAAAGAAAGCCATTGGCAAGATGCAGGACGTCAGCAAAGGTCAAGGCCGAACCGTGCTTTTTGTCAGTCATAACATGGCAGCTGTCCGCAGTCTATGTACACGAGGTGTTGTGTTAAAAAACGGCATGGTGGACTATATTGGCAACATCCCAGATACTCTTGACCATTACCTTAAAGATGATGATGGCAAACAAAACGATTTGATTGTCAATAATATCAAATGGAAAAAGAACACCATTGAAATCAGTAATATTGAGATTAACAACAGCAAAGAGTCATATTCTTCAATTAAGAATGGACAAAAGCATCTTGATGTACTTATTGAAGGAACCTCTGAAGATGATATGGCCTACGATGTAATGATGATTCTAAAGAGTAAAGAGGGGGTTCCACTGGCATCTTACGCTAAGGGACATTATATGGGCAACATTGAACATATATCCAAAGGACATTTCGTAATCCACAAACAAATAGAACTACCCAAAATCCTTACAAAAGGAGTCGTCAATGTAGATCTTTTCATTCATCATCCCATGGTAGAATACTATTTAAAGGCCCCCTACTGCTGCATTCTTGACTGTGAAGGATTCCAGAAAGACTATGGGAAAGCTATCGATCAAGAAGGCTTCGGTCTAATTGGATTGGATGATTAAATAATTGAATATAATTATTCCTTTTGTCTGACTGATGTTTACCCACGTCCCAATTTATACCCAACTGATTTCCACAAATATTTAATTATCTGCCCAATAATATACGCATGAGTAAATCCCACCTCTCTTAGGATTCTATATTCAGAACGGAAGAGTTTATTGTCTTTATACAAATGCCGTGATACATTATACATTCGGTAGTCAAATTTTAGCATCTCAAGCGAAGGTTGGTTATCCATGAGGAATTTCTTCCATCTAGCAAAAACTTTTAATTCATCTAGATATTTCTTCATTGACAGTGTACTGCACAATGAGCCTTTGCGCGATGTAATACAATACAATTCTCTATTAACAACCGCAATCTCCTTGGCATGATGTCCAACAGAACATGCAAATCTAACATCTTCATGAATTGACGTGTCATCAAACACTATTGAATAACGTTTAATCAACTCGCTTTTTACCAATTTGCAAACTGTCTCAGAAAACAAATAGCGCAAAATAAGTTCTCCTTTTTTCGGATCATCATTATACTTCTTCATATAATCATGTATGTGATCCGCCCTATAACTAGGAGCATAAGTGTCGGAATCAACACTATTGGCGCTAAAGTAAACGACATCCGCATTACTATCGACAAACTGTGTCAAAAACTCATCGAATCCATCATTAAAGAAGTCATCTGCATCTGCAAATATTATCCATTTACCTGTTGCCAAAGGAACTGCAGAATTTCTTGAATATCCCGCTCCATGATTTACTTCATTCCTTATCAGTTTCAGATTTTTCCTATTCTTTCCTGGGAAAAGTTCAAAGTTTACAATGTTGGAATCACTACAATCATCTACGATAATAATTTCCAAATCGTCACGTTCTGGAATAGACTTAAGTAATCTTTCCAATAAATTTGGAATATTTCTATGAGGGATAATAATAGTATAGTTCATCATGACTCAATATTTTCTGCAAATATAGTAATTTTTTAGGGCATAGCAAAATATTCCATAATAAATTTCATAATTCTAATTGATTTTTTTTTGTTTTTTCCATTTTAAGTATTACCTTTGCATAATAGTATCAAGGTAGGCAAGATAATTGTTTTTTTGATATGCAACAATGGAGAATCTTGTTTGATGAACTAATAACTGAATAAAACAAATATAGCCATGTATTTTTTCGAAGAGTATCAATATGATCAACTTGAATTATTAAAAAAAGATTGGGAAGAACTAGCTAAAGGCAAAGACATGACAATCTACCAAAGTTATGATTGGTATTTGATGCTACGTTCATATTCTCTTAAAGACAACATATTACACACGAACACATTTGCTGTGTGCCGAAATGAGCATAAGGAGATAGTGTTAATTGCTCCATTATGGATATTACATCATTCTATCTGTTGGCCTTTTAATAGAAAAGGTATTTATCTGTTAGGGCGAGATGCTTCATCCGATTATCTTAATTTCATATATAGTAATTTTCAAGCTTCTGCTTTTGATTTTTTACTTTTACAACTAAGCCGAAAGTATCATATCCACACTTTTAAGTTTGAGCTATTAAAAGAAGGAACCGCTCTGTACAACCATATTAAGAAAAAGACAATCATAAGAGATCATCGTTTATTATGCGTTAGTCTCAGTCTGCCAGCGTCAGAAGAGGATTATTTAAAAAGCCTTTCTAAATCATCAAAACAGAATTTGAGGACAGCGAATAACCGTTTAAATAAAGACGGGAAACAAATAGTTTTTGTTATAGATGATATCGCTATGGACAAATCTTTGTGTTTAAAAATTAAGAATTCACGTCTGAAAAAGAAAAACTATGAGCCTAAAAAAACAATAGCAATAAAGAATTGGCTATTCAAAAAACTGACAATTAGTTTTCCCAAATACGATCCTTTTCTTACAGACGTTGACACACATATTATGTCAGCATACTGTGATGGTGAATTAGCTGCATTTTTCAATTATGGTATTGATCCTTATCGCAACTGTATCTATATATTTACAGCCGGCACTAATGAAAAATTTGCACGATATTCACCTGGTATGCTTTTAATGTATGAATACATTAAGCACATCATAACTAACAATAAAGAATTTAGTGTAATTGACTTCACTCGAGGTAATGAACATTACAAGTATGCTCTTGGCGGAGAAAATCATATAATTCACAGCATAAGATTTATCGTAAAAAACGACTCGTGAATTATTACACTAGATTTAAATAAGTAAGAGTCACTATGCACTCACTACTACCTTATACCCCCAAGTTTGGCCAGTTGCCGTTATGGATTTAAGGATATAGGTGGTGCCTGGAAGAAGGGCTTTCAAAGAATTGTTAGCAGCTTGAAGGGTGACACCATCAGCAAAGACGAGGGTTTCGCCTTGGGATAAGGGAAGGGTGTCGCCTACTTTCATGTAGATGACATCGGGCTGCAGGCGATAGTAGGTAAAGGGGCCCATCTCAGTAATGACGGTTAGCTGGTTATCGGTGAGTGTAGAGACAAACCAATTATAGCGGCGCAAGTAGCCATAACCATAAGCGCGCATCACCAGCATATTGCCCAGCTGGCTGTACCAGCCATAGGCGCTGGTTTCATATCCAAAAGAGAACATGTTATCATAGGCCGTAAAAGTATTGTCGGCATTGAAAGTGGCCAGTTCATAGTATCCGGCCTCTACATTTCCCCAAAACCAACTACCTGCAAGGGTAGCTGTAGCAGGCTCATTCTTCTTTTCGACAAAGGAAAGACTATCGACGTCGGCAATGGTTACATCGGCTGTCGTGCCATTCTTATAGTGTATGCGCAGAGTGTTTTGCGCATACGCTGAGATGCATAGAACAGTTAGGCAGATAGTTATGTAAAGAATCCTCTTCATTATGCTGCAAAAATACAAAGATTTTTTGATATCCCCAAAAATACTGCTATATATTTTCTACACCACAATTGGGACAGATACCCTTACTGTGAAGATGCTGGCCGCAGTTGCCGCAGACGTAGCGTGTACGGTTGTAACGGTAATAGCGCCAGAGGGCAAAAACAATATAGGCTAACAGTAGCGGATAGCCCACATAGTAGAGGGTGGACACGCTGAACACCACGTAGTCTACAGAACAGATGGCCGCCAATCCGAAGAAATAGAGGAGGGCTTCACTAGCATAGAGCCGTCGACCCACATCGTTGAGAACAGCCAACGCCACGATGGCATCAGTCCACACCAACGCCACAAACACGCCCAAATGCTCAGGCAGCGAGAAGGGATTAAGTGAGGGATGGTAGTAATAATGTCGCCACGATTCAGGATCGAAGAGCTGGATGCTGCTGTAAACTACTGCCGACACAGAAACAAGGAGGGTGAGCAGCGTGGGATAGAAGGAGTCTACGTCACGGAAATGCACAATACGCGCATGATGTTTGTAGAGGCGACTGATAACCAGCATTGCGATGCACACAACTATGATTCCCAACATGATGAGCAGATGGGTGTCGGAGAAGAAGTCGATGAATCGCGAGATGAGATTATCAGGGGCCACAGCGGTGAGCAGGTAGGTCTCGTGCGCCCAACCTATGGTTTCTTCGTCGCGTGCTAACTGCACCCACACTGAGTCAATAGTGTCTGTTGGCAACATCATGATGTCGGCCACAACCAGACGGTCGCCTTTATATACGAAAAATGTGTCCGTCGGACCGTTGTTGCTCAGTCTAAGGCTATCGGCTACGACAATGAAATTATAATTCTGCGAGTAGTGATGGGTGGTGTAGAACGAGATAGAATCCATCTGTTCTTCAGTTGGCACGAAAGCATCTGGCGTAGGCGACTCGGCTCGGTAGCAACTCTGTAACAGCATCGCCACACATATTATAATATATAGTTTACCTCTCATCAGCATAGACATTCATTTGACATTTTGAACAGTCAAACTCAAGACGGAAACGCCGCCCATCACCCAAACGAAGGAAAAGAGGTTCGCGCCAGGTAGGGCGCTGACCGCCATAACGCACGCAAAAGCCCAGCTCGTGACGCAGGCAGTAGCGACACTGCATAAGGGGATTGGTGGAAGATGGAAGGGGAATATTGGAAAAAGATTTGTCATGTGTGACTGGGATGGATGGAAGTATTCTCTCTTCACTTTCCACATTCCACTTTCCACAAGAAACATCTCTCCTGGCTTTCGTCAACTGACTGGCGGGAATGAAATAAGGAAAATCGTCAGGCAGAATGACACGGATGCACTCATAGGGCGTACCGCCTAATTTCTTAAGCTCACGCTCTATTTGCTCACGCTGCGGCGTACGCGCCAACTGGTGCGGGCAGTCGATGCGTGTTGTGGTCTGACGACTACCGTCATCCATCGTCAGCAGGAAATCTTGCCCTCCTTCGCAGGGCTGCAGCATCATCGTGACGGAAATTTTCCGTTCGGCGCTGGGTTTCGCCAAAATACTCTCCATAGCCTGATCGCTGCTGCGATAGAGCCTGGTACCGGGTTTCAACTCTGCTGGCATCTGCAGAGGGAAGAGGCGATTCCCCTCGGCCCTGTTTACGCGGAAACCTTTCAGCTGCCGATCGGCATCAAAGAAACAAAGACCATCACCATTGACAAACGATGCCGTACCCGCCACATTGAATGAACCAGCGCGTATTTCTTTCACCGTTCCCACGAAAGAGCCAATGGCCTTAGGCGTATCGAAGGAAGCCTGATGCGGCTGGCGTCCATGAACGAAATAGGTGGTGTAACCGCGATTAAAAGTACGGCTAAGATCGGGCTCAAAAGTGTAATTGACGTGACCCTTCGATGCCCTCATATACTGATCTGGATGTGCGGCGATGTATTGGTTGAGCAACTGACTGTAGGCAGCAGTGACATTTTTCACATAAGCCACATCCTTCAGACGTCCTTCAATCTTGAACGACATTGCACCAGCCTCGATGAGCTCTGCTAGCTGGGCACTAAGGTTGAGGTCTCTCAGCGAGAGCAAATGGCGCTGATGCTCCAGCTCATTCCCGTCAGAATCGAGCAGATCAAACTGCATCCTGCAAAACTGCGCACACTCGCCACGATTTGCCGAACGACCAAAGCAATACTCAGAGGCATAGCAGCGGCCTGAATAGCTGACGCAGAGCGCTCCGTGTACAAAGACCTCCAATTCCATTTGAGGCACAGCCTCGTGAATGGCGCGAATCTCGTCTATACTTAGCTCACGGGCAAGCACAGCACGCCGGAAACCTTGCTTCCACAGCCACTCCACCTTGTCAACGGTGCGATTGTCGGCCTGCGTAGAAGCATGTAGTGAGAGGTGGGAAGTAAGAGCTGGGAGCTGAGAGGATTCCAACAAGCGCATATCCTGTATGAGGACAGCCTCAACGCCAGCATCATTAAGCTGCTGAAGTAAGAGTTGGGCCTGCGGCAGTTCATCGTCATACAGCAACGTGTTTACCGTAGCATAGACTTTTGCATCAAATATGTGCGCATAGCGACAAAGCTCAGCAATGTCATCAACGCTGTTGCCTGCTGCGGCCCGTGCACCGAACTGCGGCGGCCCGATGTAGACGGCATCGGCGCCGTGATCGATGGCGGCCTTGCCACACTCCAGATTCTTTGCTGGGGCCAGCAGTTCCAACACTCTCATAACTGCAAATACAAATTATCTCTTTACCTAAACTGAACGAATTCAGCCTTAGTGGATAGAGGTGATGTCGTAAGGTGTTTCCTGATAGACGTAATAATTCACCCAGTTATTATAAAATAGGTTCGCGTGCGCGCGCCAGGAGACGAGCGGCGGCAGATCGGGATTGTTGTCCTTGTAGTAATTGCGGGGAAGGTCCACATCAGTACGTATTCCGCGGTCGCGTCGGTATTCATTATCAAGGGTATTAGGAGCATACTCCAGATGACCCGTAATGAAGAACTCTCGGCCTCCACGTGCCATAACGATACTGACACCGCTATCATCCGACTCAGCGATAAGGCTTAGCTCTGCATGCTGAAGGATGTCTTCGCGACGTATCTCAGTATGACGACTATGCGGCATCATAAACACGTCATCGAAGCCTCGGAAGATGGGTAGTTGTTTCTCCAGCGCATATTGCGGGAAAATACCAAACATCTTCTTCTCCAGCGGATATTTGGGCACACCATAGTAGTGATAGAGTCCAGCTTGCGCTGCCCAGCAGATGAACAGCGTACTCGTGACGTGGGTGCGGGCCCAATCAAATATATCAGTAATCTCATCCCAATAGGTCACGTCCTCATACTCCATCTGCTCCACAGGCGCACCTGTGACAATCATACCGTCGAACTTCTCATTGCGCATATCTGCAAAGTCACGATAGAACATCATCATGTGCTCGATGGGCGTGTTCTTCGACGTGTGGCTACGCAGCTTCATGAAGT
Source organism: Prevotella sp. (assembly GCA_017615355.1). Classification (GTDB taxonomy): domain Bacteria; phylum Bacteroidota; class Bacteroidia; order Bacteroidales; family Bacteroidaceae; genus Prevotella. The sequence goes on along the minus strand of JAGAAJ010000059.1, from coordinate 12,607 downwards.
TGATGTCCATTTGCAGCGGTGTGTTCGACAGCAGGCGAATGAGATCCGTCTCAGTAGTGATTTTCAGCGGCATCAGATTCAGAATGACGATACGCAGCGGACGGATGTCCTGCGCATGCGCCCTGGTGCTGTCCATCACGAAGATGTTCTCATTCTTCAGTATATCGATGGCAGGCAGTTTGTCTGGAAGTCTAAGTGGCATATTTGGAAATGAGTGATAATATGTGAGTGATGAGATTCTTATTTTATAGTGACGACGACTGCGGAAACATTATCGAAGCCTCCAGCGCGCTCAGCTTCCTCGCAGAGCTCGTCTGCGCTTTTTCCGGAAGAAATCAATTCGGCAATCTGTGCTTCAGAAAGCATATCGGTGAGACCATCACTGCAGAGCAGAAAAGCATCTCCTGGCAGCACGTCAGCCGAGCACTGCACAATGTCAATGAAACTGTGTTTGCAGCCACCGCCAATGCAATTAGTAATAACGCTGGAGTGTTCGGTATCACCTACGAGTGTGCTGAGCGAATGGTCGGTGGACAGCTGCGTAAGCTTGCCGTCATGAAGACGGTAGATGCGGCTGTCGCCACAGTTCATCCAATAGAATTCGCGACCATAGTAGGCAAAAACGACAAGCGTTGTGCCCATACGATTGTAGCGATCGTCGCAGGAGCCCTTGCTTTCAATAATATGATTGATGCTAGAGAGCCATTCATAGATGGCTTCATTGAAATCACTAACGTTAAGTCCGAGAGGAAGGTCAGAGAAGAAGAACTGAAGGTTGTGCAACACGTCGCTGCTGGCCACCTCGCCGTAGTTATGTCCACCCATACCATCAGCCAGCGCTACGAGATAGCGGTCAACAGTATCTGTGTCAGTCTTAGTTCCCACTTTCCCGTTTCGCACACACCATTGATCCACAAGAACCATGTCTTCGTTGTTGCTTCTGACACATCCCATCCTGGAAGATGCCGTGATTGTGATTTTCATGGAAGCTTTACGAGTAAGGATACAGTTAGTTGATGTTCACCTGCAGGTTGATGTTGGCAATGGTGAGGATATCACCGTTTTTCAGCGACATATCCACATCGGGCACAAGCTGATGATCGTTGAGTTTAGTGCCGTTGGAAGAGTGCTTGTCAGTAACGCACCATCCCGTCGTATTGTTGTATTTCAGTTGTGCGTGTACGCCTGAGACGAACATGTTCTGCTGGAAGAACTGTGAATAGGGACCCTGTCGGCGTCCGATAACGGCACCGTTGACACCCACCATACGAATGTTGAGCGAGTCGTTGTGCAACAGCAGCTGGGGTATGCCCTGCACACCGCGCGGCTGTCCCACGAGTCGGCTGGTACTCTCGCCTCGATTCGTGGCGACGAACTCCTGCGATACAAAGCCTGCCGAGACACCACTGCTCAAATCCTGATTGCCCAGGCGTTTCTCCAGTTCTTCGGCGCTAAGCATCATTCCTCCGCAACTGGTGCAGCGGCGACCCATACCTACTCGTCCGCACTTCTCGCAATAGAGCAGCGCCTGACCACATTGGTCACAGTAATGAGAGTCGTCTTCTATCTCTTCTTTACAATTGGGGCAGATTATCATGTTTTTATTCGTTATTACGTTATCACGTTATTACGATTTCACTTTGTCTGGGATATCCTCCGGCTCGATGAGCTGATAGGTCTCCTTCGTTACCTGGTCAGGCGGCAGGTTCGACACACGCACAGACAGCTGCTGTACCGTCTCGTCAAGCAGGTTACGCATCTCGCGGGCATTGCCGAAGGTCTCGTCCTTCATCATGATCATCTTACAGATGACATCGAGCGCCTTGAACTCAGCCGCAGGCGAGAGGACGTAAGCATCTTTCTGAGCCATCTTCTTGTAGATAGCCAGCAGCTCGTCCTCATTGTAGTCGTCGATGTGCAGCTTGTGAGTAAAACGGCTGGCCAATCCTGCGTTCATCTGCAGGAATTCCTCCATCTTGTCCTTGTATCCTGCGGCGATGACCACGAACTTGCCGCGATCGTCCTCCATACGCTTCATCAGTGTGTCGATAGCCTCCTTGCCGTACTGGTCGTTCTGGTCGCTCAGCGTGTAGGCCTCGTCGATGAAGAGGATGCCGCCCATAGCCTTGTCGCACATTGAGTTGACAATCTTCGGCGTCTCACCCATGTATTTGCCGACGAGGGTAGCGCGGCTGGCCTCGATGACACGACAGGTGGGCAGGATATCCATCGACTGCATTATCTCGCCCATCTTGCGGGCGATAGAGGTTTTTCCCGTACCTGGGTTGCCTGTCAGCACGAAGTTCATTGCCAGTTGCTGCACCTTGCCTGCGCCCATAGCGGCACGCTGCTTCATGAACATGCTCTGCACAGCCAAGCGGCGGATGCTGTTCTTTACCGAACGCATGCCGATGAAGTCGTCCAGCTCGTTGAGCACCTCGTCCAGCGGACGTACGGCAGCACTCTGAGCAGCGGGCAGGTCATCGGTAGTGAGACGGAACATTTCGGCTTCCGTAAATCCAGGATCATTCATCAGCGAGACAAGACGCTGACTCTGACGCTCTACGGCCTCATTGAAGATGCGGCGAGCCTCGCGGGCGTTGCCGAAGTTCTTGTCGCGACGCAGGTAGAGCTGCTCGAACTCACGATGGATGGCTCCCTCTGTCTCCTTATCGATGGTAAAGTTCTTACCCTTGGCCAGATTGAGGAATATCTGCGTGAGTTCATCAGGTGTATAGTCGTCGAAATGGATGGTCTGCGTGAAACGACTCTTCAGACCTGGGTTCGTGTCGATGAAGTCGTGCATCTGGTCGGTGTAGCCTGCCACGATACAGATGAACTTGCCGCGGTCATCCTCCAAACGCTTCAGAAGCGTATCGATAGCCTCGCCGCCGAAGGAGTCGTTGTCGCTCGACTTCAAGGTGTAGGCCTCGTCGATAAAGAGCACGCCACCCATAGCCGAGTCGATGAGCTGGTTGGTCTTGATGGCTGTCTGTCCTGAGAAACCTGCCACGAGTTTCGAGCGATCGGCCTCTACCAGCTGGCCACGTGTCAGGATACCAAGCGTCTTGAACACATCGGCCATGATGCGTGCCACAGTGGTCTTGCCAGTTCCAGGATTGCCGGTAAAGACATAGTGTTTGCCCTGGAAGGTGTTGGTTTCGCCGCGTTTGATCTGCAGGTTGAGGAAAGAAGCCAGGTTGCTCACCTCCTTCTTCACGCTCTCCAAGCCCACCATACCCTCGAACTTCTTCAGACACTCGGTGTAATCCACCTCCTTCGGTGCCTCGTAAGGGATATCGGCCTCGACGATAGTCATCAGCTGCTCGTTGCTCATCTGCTGCAGCTCGCCGTTCTGCAGGCGGGTAGCCTGATTCTTGCAGATCTGGTCGAAGAGCGAGCGCATCGTGCGACCGTTGGCAAAGTCCTTGTCGCGCTGCTGATGCATCTCCTTGATCATCTTCTTGGTCAAGGTTTCTGCCTCAGGCGCAAACACATATTTCTTCGCCTTTGCAAAGACTTCCATAATCTGGAAGAGCTCATCGGGCGAATAGTCGTCGATATTGAGGAAATAGTTGAAGCGGCTGCGCATACCAGGATTGACGCGGAAGAGATTGTCCATCTCCGTGCGGTATCCTGCGGCGATGACCACGAACTTGCCGCGATCGTCCTCCATACGCTTCATCAGCGTCTCCAAAGCCTGCGCACCCTGATTGTCGCGCTCGCCGCTCTGGCTCAAGGGCGCCAGCGTGTAGGCCTCGTCGACGAAGAGAATACCGCCCATCGCCTTGTCGCAAAGTCGGTTCACCACCTTCGGCGTCTCGCCCTGATAGGGGCTGACCATCTGCGAGCGGTCTACCTCGACCACATGTCCTGAGTCGAGATAGCCGATTGCGGCCAAGATCTCGCCCAGTTTGCGAGCGATAGTGGTCTTGCCAGTACCAGGATTACCTGTCAGCACGATGTGCATCGACATCTTCTCCTGCTCGCCCAAACCGCGCTCAGCACGCTGTACGCTGTTCTGCACAGAGAAGGCAATTTCCTTGACGGCCTGCTTCACCTCGTTCATGCCGATGAAGCTGTCGAGATCGCTGAGGATATCGTCGAGCGAGCGTTCCTCAGGCACGTAGCCGCGGATGTCGGCCTTCTCGATGCTGTTGGCTTGTGCACCTCGGCTGATGAAACTGGTGAAGATGTCCTCAGCAGTCTTCATCGCCACATGGGCATTGCCGAAGGTCTCATCCTTCGTCTTGATCTGGTATTTGAAGAAGCGCCTCAGATAATCGTCGGCCTCATCCGTAAACTCGCTGATGCCATACTTTCTCTTCAGCTCCTGCTTGGCCATATCGCACAGCTCGTGGTAGTTCGGCGTCGGCAGGCGGAAGGTGTACTTGAAGCGATTCTTCACAGCGGGGTTGCTCTCCAGGAAGTCGTCGAGTCCCTTCGGCAGTCCGGCAATGATGACGATGGGGTTGTCGTCCCATTTGTCCATCTCCACGAACAGTTTGTCGAGCGGATTCACCTGATTGGAATACTTATCCGGCAAGAGTTTCTGCACATTGTCGAAGAAGAGTATTCCGCCCTTTGCCTTCTTGATGTTGTCGTCCCACTTGTCCACGAAGCGCTGATAGTCGACAGCATCCACCATCGTGAGCTTGGGTTTCTCGATGATCTTATGCTGGTAGAAGTAGTCGCGTATGATGGCCGCCAATGCCGTCTTACCCGTACCTGTCTCGCCTATGATGATCGCATTCACCGACAGGCGCACTACCGCGATATCCTTGCGCGAACGCAGGTAGGTGTAGGTGTCGACAATGGTCTTCAGCTGCGCCTTGACGTCAGGCAGTCCTACCAACTTGTCGAGGGTATGACTGACGATAGGCTGTCCGCACCACTTGCAGAACTTAGCCACGCTTCTGTTTTCCTTATGACAAAAGTCACATGTCATATTGCTTTCTCTGTATTGTTGTACATACTCTTTGTTTAGCCGTTTCCCGTTCTCCCTACTACCTTATGCCCAGGGCAGCTTGGCGTCTATCAGGCTGGAGCTGAAGATACAGAACTCAGCCACGAGGATGAGCATCATGATGGACCACAGCAAATAGTGCAGGACGGATTCGCCTGAGAGCGAGCGCACGTGGTCGCTTACCTCGTCGAGCATACCGAACTTGGCGCTCTTGAAGCGGTTCGACTTCGTCTTGAAGGTGTAATAGAGGGGCTCCAGCAGCGATGTCTTCACATCGTCGTCGTTCAGCAGACTATTTACAGCATTGCTATCTGCGGCCTTGTCTTCGTGGAAGGCGGTGAAATGGCATATCGCCATATAGATGGCCGTCAGCACCACGACAACGATATCAAGCATCTTCGTTCCTGGGCTTGACGATTCCACCGCCGACATGATATAGATGGGTATGAACGACGTCATTGCTCCCAGCAGGCCACACATACATGCCAGCGTCGGACCGAGGCCCTTGAAATAGGCACGGACGCCAACGATGATGGCACTCATGCCGCCTACGGGCATGCCGATGGACACCAGCTTGTGGTTCATCAGTTCATTTCTTCCGCTGATGCCTATGATGAGCACCAACAGCACCCACACGGCGCAGATGCCATAATAGACGTATTTCCACATCTTTTCTTTAGCGCGCGCGCGTTGCCACTGTTTTCTGACGTAGCCCACTCTGGCCTTGGTGTCTTCGCAGGCCTTGGTGAAGCGGCGATAATACGACTGCTGGTTGTCGAGTCGTCCCAGAGCCATAATCCATTCTTGCAGTTCGCGCTCATAGCTGTATTCCTCAGCGAACTCGCGAGTCGGGTCTTCGTGGTAGTAGACCGACATCCATTGCGACAGTGTGCCTTGACGCAGCTCCTGACGGATGAGCGATGTATAGCTGAGATCCATGCTTCGGCCGTCGTTGAGGATGGTGCCGTTGCTGAGCAGATAGGCTGGGCAGACGCCCAAAATGCGGCAGAAGCGGTAGAGGGCCGTGCGCAGGTCGTAGGCGCTGAGGCGTTCCTTGTTCTCCTGCGATGAGAGGTCGAAGCAGCGCGTGGCCTCCGTCATCAGGTCGTACCACCCGTGTAGCTGAGCGAAGTAGTAGAAACGTCCCTCAGGATCGGTATAGTCTTGCATCTGCGACTCGAAATCCTCCTGCGAGACATGCTCTGTCTGCATCAAGTGATGCGACAACAGTTCGCCTATGCCTTGCGGCGTATGGGCATCGCGCAGGTCGAAGGCAGCCTCGCGGTCGAGGTTGTAGAGCACCTTGTAGGCCAGCTGGCGTGAGTATTTCTGTCCGTGAGTGAGGATGCGCAGCGACTCACAGGCCATCAGATCCTCGTGACTGTACATCCACGACAGCAGGCGTCCATCAGTTAATGCCTTCCAATCGTCCTCGGTGGGATTGCAATAGCCGAAGGAGTGCGTAATCTCCTTGATAGTCGACGACGGATGGCGTGCGAGGAAGGGCATATCGGGGTCAATCTCATAGACCAGTCGCAACACGGAGACGTGTCCGTCGGCATCTTCCGTGAAGTAGGAGCGCAAGCGGTCGACGTCGCAACCCGTATGGCTCTCAAGCCACAGGAAGAGGGCGTCATGAGGCCGCTGCAGCAGCACGGAGTATTTGTCCTGATAGCTGAGCAGCGACAGCGCGATGCTGTGCACATCGTCGCAAGGTGTTCCCTGCACATCTTTGTAGGGGAAGGTGGGATCCATCGTGTAGAGGGCGCAGGACAGGCCGGCCTTCTTGTCCACAGGATATTTGTTGGTGACGATGTCCTTCAACAGCTCTGAGAGCTTGGTATTGCCGCTACTCTCGAGCCAGGCCACGAGCCTGCCGTTATAGAGGTAGTTGATAGCCAGCTGCTCGTTTTCAGCCAACAGGGGCACCAGCTCGTGCACATTGTCGGCAATGATGTTGCGATCAGGATCGACGACGAAGCTCTTATAGCGCAGGAAGGGTGACGAGAGGTCTACGGGCACATCCTCGCCCAGGAACCAGCGTTCCACCTGCTCATAGCCCCAGCGGCTCTGCTGATTCACGGCAGTGAGACCCTGTACCAGCATCTTCACGCGCTCAGGCAGCTCAGCCAGACGTGGCAGACGTCCCTCGTTCTTCTGTTTCATCATGATGCGCTCGTTGCTGCTCATGGGGTTCTCGCCCAGCCAGATGGCGAAGAGCGTCATACCCAAGGAGTAGTAGTCGGCTGCCTCAGTGATTTCCACTATGCCGTCGATGACATCGGTATACATCTCAGGAGCGGCGTATATCGGCGTACGGGCCTGCGTAGTGTGGAAGGTGCGGGCATCTCCCTCGCGCAAAGCAGAGATGCCGAAGTCACCCAGCACGAGCTGTTCTTTCTTCTCATCGCGGAAGAAGAAATTAGCGGGTTTGATGTCCTTGTGCAGCACACCGCGATGGTGGCAATAGGCCAGCGCTGCGGCTGCCTGCAGGGTGATGCGGCGGAAGCGGTTGAAGTCGCCCTCGAGCTTCATATCGCGCAGCGTACCGCCACGCAGGTATTCCATCAGCTCGTAGTAGCGGTGCTTGCCGTCGACGTAGGTCTTTCCGTAGTCGTAGAGCTCGACAATCATCTCGAACTGGAACGAGCGCACCACCTGCATCAGTTTCTTGTTGATGTCGAAGCTGGGATAGTACACCTTCAGCACATACTCTTCCTCCTCGCCTTTCTTGCGTACGAGGAAGACCTGTGCCTCGCCTGAATTCTCGCTCAGGGTTTCCACCATGTCATAGGTTTCGCCTTTCAGGATAAAGGACTTGGCGGTCTTCGCGCTATCGCCTCCTGAAAGCATCTGTCCGCTGGCGGGACGGAGTGTTGAATCCGCATGCGGCTCTGTTTTGGCTGCCTTTGACGCATCGTTGATGTGCATGGTGCGTTCGGGCTCCACGTTATTGTTGCCGGCAGGCTTCATCGTGATGTCAGGCGCTGCTACCGGATCGGTGGCCTCGTCTGGGCGCTTAGTTTTGTATAGGTCGTTTTGCATATTCAGATTAGTTCGTTTCTCAAATCTATTACACAACTCTCATTCTTCCGACTTATTTGTCGTCCTTGATCTCCTGTTTCGAGTTGTGGCCCAGGATGACCCACTTGCCGCCCAGCTGTGGCTTGGCACAGCCGCAGGGGCTGGAGTGAAGGGCATGCTTATAGTTACATTCCCATCCCAGACGGACGCCGATGGGCTTCTGCGCCATCGCATAGTTGCGCACCTTGGCGGGCGAGGGCATAGGAGGCGTGGCCATCTGGTCGAGCATGCGCGACAGGATCTCGAGCTTCATCTTCTTCTTTTCCTCCAGCTGCTCCTTCGACATGCGGTGAGTACGGGGCTTGGGAATCTCAGGCTCTGCTACGCCCTCGTCCTGTGCCAACAGGGAGAGCACACGCTCGCGCAGCCGCAAGCTGGCCTCGTCGTGCATCATGTCGCTTTCGCCGCTGTAGGGCAGCTGCATCTGCAGCTCATTGTACTCGCGGGCCACCTGCACCAGCTCCATATAGTCAGGACGCTGCTTCAGCTGCTCCATCATCTGACGGGCATCGTCGGTCAGCGGCTGACCGCATTGCTTGCAGAAGGAGAAGTCGTTCAGCGTGTGACAGGTGGGACAGACAATACCACCGCGAGGCGAGCCGCACTCAGGGCAGTAGGGGTCGTTTTCGTGGAAGTGAGCGCCGCAGAAGGAGCAAACGTCGTGGCGTATATAATGGTGGCAGGCCTCACAAAAATCGGCATCGGGGTCGAGGGTTGTGCCGCAATTGGGGCACGAGGCCATTCCCAGCAGCGCGCCGCAAGAGGCGCAATAGCGTGCCTCAGGCTCGTTCACCGTACCGCACTTGGGGCAAAGACGCCCCTCGGCAGCATTCGCAAGGGTCTGCTGCTGATAGACAGGAGCCTGCTGCTCAGGGTGTTGCATCTCACCCCTGTTGAGCTGCTGCATTCCAGGTCGCTGTGTTATTTCATCAGTCATAGGTCTTATTTAGTCTTTTTAAAAGATGTAATGGTAAATTTACGTGCAAAGATATACTATTTTTCCGACTGCTCCAAATATCTGACGAACAAATTGCAAAAATTTCAAAAAAAAATTGCGCACAAGCACGCCATTTCCCGTTTTTCTTCGTACATTTGCAGAGACAAACACGAAAAAAGGGACATAATGACACCACACATAGACTTCACCAACGAGGAACGCGAGCTGGCTTTGCAGCTCTACGCACAGCTGAAGGACAGGATTGCCGCATCGCTGCAAGAGGGCGATGAGGAGCGCATCAAGCAGCATGTGATGACGGCCATCGAGCAGGGACAGGCACGACGCGACGCCTTCGGCCTGAACCCCGTTGTGACAAGCCTGCAGACAGCACTTCTGGCCGTCGACGAGATAGGTCTCAGGCGCGATGCCGTGCTGGCCATCATGCTGCATCCCTGCGTGGAGGGCGGACAGCTCACCATCGACGAGGCCGACAGCGAGTTCGGCACGACGGTGGGACGCATCCTGCACGGGCTGCATCGCATTGAGGAGCTGTATGCCGACGACAAGGCAGGCGACAATCCCCTACAGGCATCGGCGGCTGCGGAAACGCCCAGCCTTTCAGGCGTGCAGGGCGAGAACTTCCGCAACCTCCTGATCTCGCTGGCCGAGGATATGCGCGTCATCCTCATCATGATTGCCTCGCGCGTCAACCTGATGCGGCAGATTCGCGACACCGACAACACGGAAGCCCGTCGCGAGGTAAGCCAGGAGGCCGCCTACCTCTATGCGCCGCTGGCTCACAAGCTGGGTCTCTACAAGCTGAAGAGTGAGCTGGAAGACCTCTCGCTGAAGTATCTCGAGACCGAGGCCTACTATCATATCAAAGAGAAACTGAACGCCACGAAGGCTGCACGCGATGCTTACATTGAGCAATTCATAAAGCCTATCAATGAGAAACTTACGGCAGCCGGCTTAAAGTTCCACATGAAGGGACGAACGAAGTCCATTCACTCCATCTGGCAGAAGATGAAGAAGCAGAAATGCGCCTTCGAGGGCGTCTACGATCTCTTCGCCATCCGCATCATCATCGACTGTCCGCCGGAGGAGGAGAAACTGCAATGCTGGAAGGTCTTCGCCATCATCACCGATATGTACACCTCGAACCCCAAGCGTATGCGCGACTGGCTCAGCGTGCCAAAATCCAACGGCTACGAGAGCCTGCACATCACCGTCCTGGGACCTGAGAAGAAGTGGGTGGAGGTGCAGATACGCACTGAGCGAATGGACGAGGTGGCCGAGCGCGGCGTCGCTGCCCATTGGCGCTACAAGGGCGTGAAGGCCGACACAGGCGGTATGGATGAGTGGCTGCGCGGCATCCGTCAGATGCTGGAGAATGCCGACGACGGCCTGCAGGCGATGGACGAGCTGCGTATGGAGCTGCAGGACGAGGAGGTGTACGTCTTCACGCCTCGAGGCGACCTGATGAAGTTTCCGCAGGGTGCCACCGTGCTCGATATGGCCTACTACATCCACTCGAAGGTGGGCTCGGCCTGCACAGGCGCACGCATCCGCTCGGCAGAGGGACGCTCGCAGGGCGGCAGCGGACGCATCGTCACCTTCCGGCAGCAACTGCACAGCGGCGACCAGGTGGAAATCCTCACCTCCACAACGCAGCGGCCCAAGCAGGAATGGCTCAACATCGTGAAGACGTCGAGGGCCAAAGCGAAGATCCGACTGGCCCTGAAAGAGACACAGCAGAAGGAGGCACTGCTGGTTAAAGAAATGCTTGAACGAAAGTTCCGCAACCGCAAGATAGAGATGGAGGAATCGGTGATGATGCGCACCATGAAGAAGCTGGGCTACAAGGAGGCCAGCGACTTCTATCGCGACCTCGCCGCAGAGTCGCTCGACGTGGCCGTCGTCATCGATAAATACGTCGAGCTGCAGCAGGGCGACAAGGCTCCCGTGGGCGACATCCGATCGGCTGAAGAGTTCGTACTGGAAAACTCACACCTCTCACCTCTCGCCTCTCACCTCTCAGAAGACGTGCTCGTCATCGGCAAGGACCTGAAGGGCGTCGACTATCAGCTGGCGCATTGCTGCAACCCCATCTACGGCGACCAGGTGTTCGGCTTCGTCACCGTCAGCGGAGGCATCAAGATTCACCGCTGCGACTGTCCCAACGCGCCTGAGATGCGCCGACGCTTCGGCTACCGCATCGTCAAGGCGAAATGGAGCGGCAAGGGCGAGTCGCAATACCAGATCACCCTGCGCGTCATCGGCAACGACGATCTGGGCATCGTCAACAACCTCACCAGCATCATCTCGAAAGACGAGAAACTGCTCCTGCGCAGCATCAACATCGACTCGCACGACGGTCTGTTCCGCGGCAACCTGACGGTGATGATGAGCGACACGGCGCGCCTTGAGGCTCTCATCAAGAAATTGCGTACCGTGAAAGGAGTGAAGCAGGTGGAGAGGATATAGAAGCCTACCCCCAGCCCCTCCCCAAGGGAGGGGAGTTTTAGAAGATAGCATTGGCAATGATTAGTAAGAATCAGATAAAGTTTGTGAAGCAGCTGGAGATGAAGAAATATCGCCAGCGCGAGGGCCTTTTCGTGGCCGAAGGGCCGAAGGTGGTGGGCGACCTGCTCGCCGCAGGCTTCGAGCCGCACAGTATCTATGCCACCGAGGAATGGATATCAAATGTCGTCATCCAAGGCATATCTCTTACCTCTTACGTCTCACCGTACACCTCTCCTGTAAGCCCTGATGAGCTCCGCAAGCTCAGCTTCCTGCAGCACCCGCAGCAGGTGCTCGCCGTATTCCGCCTGCCGTCACTCTTCACCCTTCACCCGTCGCCCGTAGCCACTCATCCTTCACCCTCGACCCCTCATCTTCCACGCTTAGAGCTAGCTCTGGACGGCATCCAAGACCCTGGCAACCTTGGCACCATCATCCGCATTGCCGACTGGTTCGGCATCGGCCGCATTGTCTGTTCCCTCGACACCGCCGACGCCTGGAGCCCCAAGGTGGTGCAGGCCACAATGGGCAGCATCGCGCGTGTCTACATCGAATATACTGACCTGAAGGATTATCTCAGCCACACCACCCTACCCATCTGTGGCACATTGCTCGACGGCAACAACATCTACACGCAGGAATTGCCACAGGAGGCCATCATCGTGATGGGCAACGAGGGCAACGGCATCAGCCCCGACATCCGCCAACTGGTCACCCACCGCCTGCTCATTCCCCAGTATCACCCAGGCGCCGAGAGCCTCAACGTGGCGATCGCCACCGCCATCACCTGTGCCGAATTCCGCCGCAGAAACACATAGTCACACCCCTATTTTTTGCGCGCTCCAAAATTATTTTTCCAGGCCCCAAAATTATTTTTGCACACCCCTGATTTATTTGTCTAAGCCCCATTTTTCAGCACCTTCATCTCGAAGACTATGCAAAGGTACGAAATGCACATTGCGGTTTTCGAATAAATTTCGAAAAATTTCAACTTTTTTTTACAACGAGAGTTGCGCTACAGTTGCTACAGTTGCTACAGTTAGTTTTGCCATCTCCCCAAAGTCCATTTTCATGCCTAAATTTATATTATATATATT
>JAGAAJ010000058.1 GCA_017615355.1 Prevotella sp. | reverse complement strand
GCAGCCTGCATCGTTGGGACAATACCAAGCTGATGAGAGTTGAGAGTTGAGAGTAGAGAGTTGAGAGTTGGCTGCGCCAGCATCCAATTTTACCAGCGGCGTTCCGCATTCCGGACAGTGCTTGATGAACTGAACGGGCAGGGCGATAATGGGGCGCTCGTCGATGTTCACACCTACAATCTTGGGGATGATCTCGCCGCCTTTCTCCACATAGACCATATCGCCGATGTGGAGGTCGAAACTGCGGATGAAGTCCTCGTTGTTCAGCGTGGCGCGACGCACGGTGGTGCCGGCCAGCTGCACGGGCTCCATGTTGGCAACGGGCGTGACGGCGCCTGTGCGTCCTACCTGATAGGTCACTTCGAGCAGGCGCGTCTGCTCACGCTCAGCCTTGAACTTATAAGCGATGGCCCAGCGCGGGCTCTTCGCCGTAAAGCCGAGGGCGCGCTGCTGGCGCAGGGAGTTCACCTTCAGCACGATACCGTCGGTGGCCACAGGCAGGTTCTTGCGCTCCGTGTCCCAGTAGTTGATGTATTCCAGAATATCCTCCACGCTCTTCGCCTTCCTCATGCCCTCTGAAATCTTGAAGCCCCAGTTGCGGGCGGCCTCCAAGTTCTCAAAGTGCCCGTCTGCAGGCAGCTCTTCACCCAGCAGATAATAGAGGTAGGCGTCAAGCTGGCGACTGGCCACAACCCTTGAGTCGAGGCTTTTCAGCGTGCCGCTAGCTGCGTTGCGAGGATTGGCGAAGAGGGGCTCCTCAGCAGCTTCGCGCTCGCGGTTGAGTCTTTCAAACGAGGCCCAAGGCATGAGGATCTCGCCGCGAATCTCGAATTCCTTAGGATAATCGGATTGTCCGGATAATACCAAGGGGATGGCCCTGATCGTCTTCACATTGCGAGTGACATCATCGCCCTGCACGCCGTCGCCGCGTGTGACAGCCTGCGTGAGCTGGCCGTCGACGTAGGTCAGCGAGATGCTCAGCCCGTCGTATTTCAACTCACAGCACACCTCGAAGTCCTCGCCGGCCAAGCCTTTCTTCACGCTGTCGTACCATTGGCGCACGTCCTCCTCGCTGTAGGTGTTGGCCAGTGAGAGCATAGGATAGCGGTGCTTCACCTGGCGGAACTCCGTCGAGATGTCGCTGCCCACGCGCTGCGTAGGCGAGTTGGCATCGTAGAGCTCAGGATGGCGTGCCTCCAGCTCCTGCAGCTCGTGCATCATGAAGTCGAACTCCTGGTCGCCGATGACGGGCTGGTTCAACACGTAGTAGCGGTAGTTATGGTCGTGCAGCTCGCGGCGTAGCTGCTCTATGCGGAGTCTCTCGTCCATGATTCAATAACTAAAGGTAATAGACTACCTCTTTATTTAGTCTTTCAATTATTTTTACGATGACCTGCATGGCCTTCTCCATCGACTGGATAGACACAAACTCGAAGGGCCCGTGGAAATTGATGCCGCCGGCAAAGATGTTAGGGCAGGGGAGACCCTTGAACGACAGCTGAGCGCCGTCGGTGCCGCCTCGGATGGGACGCACCTTCGGCGTGACGCCCACCTCCTTCATGGCCTTCAGCACGAGGTCGACGACGTGCATGTTGCCGTCCTCAATCTTCTCGCGCATGTTGTAGTATTGGTCGTTGACGTCGGCCGTGACGGTACCCTCGCCGTATTTCTCGTTCATCCTGTCGGCGCAGGTCTTGACGAAGCGTTTGCGCTGCTCGAAGCGCTCGCGGTCGTGGTCGCGGATGATGTAGCTCAGCTTGGCCAGCTCGGTGTTGGCCTGTATGCCGATGAGGTGATAGAAACCCTCGTAGCCCTCGGTTGTCTCGGGTGTCTCGTCCTTCGGCAGCAACGCGGCAAACTCGGCGGCCAGCGCGTTGGCGTTCACCATCTTGCCTTTGGCGTAGCCCGGATGCACACTGATGCCTTTGATGCTGATCTTGGCCGAGGCGGCGTTGAAGTTCTCATACTCCAGCTCGCCCACTTCGCCGCCGTCCATCGTGTAGGCCCATTGGCAGCCGAACTTCTCCACGTCGAAGTGGTGGGCACCCATACCTATCTCCTCGTCGGGATTGAAGGCTACGCGAATCTTTCCGTGCTTCACCTCGGGATGCTCCTGCAGCCACACCATCGCCTGCACAATCTCGGCGATACCGGCCTTGTCGTCGGCGCCAAGTAGCGTATGGCCGTCGGTGACGATGAGGTCTTCACCTTCGTGGGCCAGCAGCTCGGGGAACTTCCTTGGCGAGAGGACGATGCCTTCGCTCAATACGATCTCGTGACCGTCGTAATTCTCCACGATGCGTGGCTTGATGTCGGCGCCTGAGCAGTCGGGGCTGGTGTCGTAGTGCGAGATGAAGCCGACGACGGGCAGGTCGGCATCGGTGTTGGCGGGCAGGGTGGCGTAGATATAGCCCTTGTCGTCCATCTCCACGTCCTGCAGGCCCTCGCGCTCCAGCTCCTCCTTCAGGTAATTGGCGAAGATGAGTTGTTTCGGCGTGCTGGGCACGGTCTGGCTGTCCTCTGCCGACTGCGTGTCGAACTGCGTATACTTTAAGAATCGTTCAGTGATGTTCATATACATTATTTATTTAGTAATTGAAAGGATGTACCCACAAAAGGCACATCCTTTACATCCTTTGTTTCGTTTTAGAATCTCTGACTACTTGCTCCTATATATTAGAAGGGCAGATCGTCGGTAGCTCCTTCAGCTGCAGGCTCCTGAGGAGGGAAGGGAGCAGCATCGGCAGCGGGCTGCTGCGGCGGGAACGGAGTGGCGGCGGTAGGTGCGGCACCAGCGATAGTGGTGGCAGCAGGCACGCTCTGGGCAACCTGACCGCGGATGATATTGAAGGCGCGGATATCGTTGAACCAACGGCCCTGATACTCGTGAGCGTCGATATCGAACTGCACGGTGACATCCTCACCAGCCTGAATATTGAACTGCTTGATGCGGTCTTCGCCGAAAACGCGGAAGACCATGCGGCGCGGGTACTGTCCGGGAACTTCAATCACATAATCCTGGCTCATCCAAGTGTTGCCTGTACGGCTTGATGTACCGCTGCTTGCCGGAAGAATGGCAATGATTTTTCCTGATAAATCCATTGTGTCTGTTGTATTAAAAGATTTGTTTTTCTAAATTCGCTTGCGAAATTACTAAAAATAGTTGAAACGAACAATTTTTTTCTGAATATTTTTGTTTTGACTGAGAATTTTTGTATTTTTGTAGTCCGAAATGAATAGACAAAATTAAATAGAGAAAATAATTATGAGATTTACCGTATCAAGCACTGCTCTGGCAGCCCGTTTGTCGGCGCTGGGAAAAGTTATCAACAGTAAGAATTCGCTGCCCATCCTGGGCGATTTCCTCTTTGAGGTGGTTGAGGGAAAGCTGCGTCTGACAGCCAGCGACAGCGAAGTGGTGATGCAGACGACGATGGAGCTGAACGACACTGATGGCGACGGACGTTTCTGCGTAGGCAACCACGACTTGCTCGAGGCCGTGAAGGGTATCAGCGAGCAGCCTATCACCTTCGACGTTGACCAGCAGGCCAACATCGCAAAGATTAGCTACCAGAATGGTATGTTCTCGCTGCCCGTTGAGAATGCCGACGAGTTCCCGCAACCCCAGCAGATAGGTGAGCAGGCCACCACCATCAACATTCCCACGCAGGTGCTGGCCGACAACATCAACCGTTCTATCTTCGCTACGGCACAGGATGAGCTGCGCCCCGTGATGAACGGTATCTATTTCGACCTCACCCCCGACTGCCTTGCTGTTGTGGCTAGCGATGGACACAAGCTCGTGCGCAATAAGATTCTGAACATCAAGAGCGAGCAGCCTGCTTCGTTCATCTTGCCCAAGAAGCCCGCCTCGCTGCTGAAGGGCGTGCTGGGCAAGCAGGGTGGTGACGTGGTGATCCGCTTCGACGACCGCAATGCTGAGATCAGCTTCGAGGACGGTGTCATCGTATGCCGACTCATTGAGGGACGCTATCCCAACTACAATAGCGTCATTCCGCAGAGCAACCCCAACCAGCTTACCGTCGACCGCATCGGCCTGCTCTCAGCCCTGCGCCGCGTGCAGCCGTTCAGCAACGACAGCAGCAACCTCATTCGCTTCCATGTAGAGAACGGCATCTTGCAGCTCGACGCCGAGGACTACGACTTCTCGAAGACCGCTACGGAGAAGATGTCGTGCGATTATAACGGCATGCCTATGAGCATTGGCTTCAAGGGCTCCTCATTCATCGAGATCCTCAGCAATTTTGAGTGCCAGGAGGTGGTCATCCAGCTGGCCGATCCCAGCCGCGCCGGCCTGGTGTTGCCCTCAGAGCAGCCTGCCAATCAGGATGTGCTCATGTTGATGATGCCCATGCTTATCAACGATTGACTTTAGGAATTGACAATCGAAAATTGACAATTAAGAATTCATGAAACTGAATTTAACCAAGCCGCTGGTTGTCTTCGATTTGGAGACGACCGGCCTTGATTTGGTAAAGGACCGAATCATACAGATTTCCTATATCAAGGTATTCCCCAACGGTGAGGAGGAGCGACGTAACTACCTCATCAACCCTGAGTGTTACATCCTGCCAATCATTACTCAGCTGACGGGTATTACGAATGAGGACGTCAAAGACCAGCCCACCTTCAAGCAGCTGGCTTCGCAACTCAACGAAACCTTCAAGGGCTGTGACTTTGCCGGCTACAACTCCAATCACTTCGACATCCCCCTGTTGGCAGAGGAGTTTCTGCGTGCCGGCATCGACTTCGACTTCTCCAAGTGCCGTCTTATCGATGCGATGACCATCTTCCGCAAGATGGAACGCCGCAACCTGGCCGCCGCCTACAAGTTCTATTGCGGACGTAAGATGGAGGATGACTTCGTTGCCCACCGTGCCGATGAGGATACCGAGGCCACCTGGCGTGTGTTGCAGGCTGAGCTCGACTATTACACAGCCGATCATCAGCGCTCACTGGGCGAGGATCCCGAAGGGCGTACCTTGCAGAATGACGTGCAGATGCTGAGCGACTTCTCGCGCGATAATAATAATGTGGACTTTGCCGGCCGTATCATCTGGGGCGAGGCCAAGGATGCCAAGGGCCAAACCATCGTCGGCAATGACGGCAAGCCCGTGATGACCGAATACTTCAATTTCGGCAAGTACAAGGGCAAGACGGTGACCGAGGCGCTGCACGCCGATCCGGGCTATTACTCATGGATCATGGGTGGCGACTTCACCTACAACACCAAGCAGGTGCTCACCCGCATCCGTCTTCGTGAGGCCCAGAAATAACCGAATGAAAGCCCCTTCAGGTTTTGCTATATACTCCTGAAGAATAGGGGCATCAAGAAAATAATCCCCAGGATGTCGAGGCGTCCTGGGGATTATCTTGTATGCTTAGAGAGGGGGTTATTTATTCTTAACGATTTGTGCAGTGAAGGTGGCCTCGCTGACCACATGGTCGCCTACGAAGACATAGCCGTGCATGGTGGCGATGCCGTGACGCAATGGTCCCATCAGTTCGACCTTGAAGATAAGGGTGTCGCCAGGCACTACCTTTTGACGGAATTTCACACCGTCAATCTTCAGGAAATAGGTGCTCCAGCGCTCGGGCTCTTCTACGCTGTTCAATACCAAGAGACCGCCTACCTGTGCCATTGCCTCAACCTGCAGGACGCCGGGCATAACAGGCTCCTGGGGGAAGTGGCCGGTAAAGAAAGGCTCGTTGCTTGTGACGTTCTTCACACCGACAATGACCGTGGGGCCTGTCTCGATGACTTTGTCGACGAGCTGCATGGGATAGCGGTGGGGCAGGAGCTCACGGATACGGTTGACGTCCATCACGGGCGGCTCGTTGGGATCATAGAAGGGTGCCTGTATCTCGTGCTTGCGGATCTCCTTGCGCATCTCACGCGCGAACCTATTATTGATGGTGTGGCCCGGACGAGTGGCAACGATACGGCCCTTGATAGGACGGCCGATGAGGGCCATATCGCCGATGACGTCGAGCAGCTTGTGGCGGGTGCACTCATTCTCCCACACCAGCGGTTTGTGCTGCACATAGCCCAGGTCGGTGGCGTTGCGGTGCTCCACATGCAGCATGTCGGCCAGCATGTCGAGACGTTCCTGTGTGGTCTGACGCTCGTAGATGACGATGGCGTTGTCGAGGTCGCCGCCCTTGATGAGGTTGGCCTGCAGCAGCGGCTCAAGATCGCGAACGAAGACGAAGGTACGTGCAGGAGCTATCTCCTCAGCATACTTGTGGATATCGTCGAGGGTGGCGAACTGGCTGTTGATGAACTTCGACTCGAAGCTGCACATCGTGGTGAGCGAGAACTCATCGTCGGGCAGGATGGTGATGCATGAGCCGTTCTCCTCGTCCTTCACCTCTATCTTCTTGCGGATGACGTAGTAGTCCTTGGGAGCGTTCTGCTCTTCGATGCCCACCTCCTGAATCTTCTGCACAAACTGGATGGCAGAGCCGTCGAGGATGGGGAACTCAGGGCCACTGACCTGAATGAGGCAGTTGTCGATGCCCAGGGCGTAGAGAGCACTGAGGCCATGTTCCACGGTGCTGATGCGCACATCGCCCTTGCCAAGGACGGTACCGCGCTGTGTGTCGACCACATTCTCGGCTACGGCATCGATAGTAGGCATCCCTTCAAGGTCGATGCGCTGAATCTTATAACCATGATTCTCAGGAGCAGGATTGAAAGTGACGGTGAGGCTCAATCCAGTATGAAGGCCTTTTCCGCAGAGGGAGAAGCTGCCTTTCAGTGTTTTCTGTTTCATATTGATTTGAGAAATGTAATATGAGATTTGAGAATTCTTCTCAACTTGGCTGCAAAGGTACATAAATAAAATTTAAATAGCGAAAAAAAAAGAATCTTTCTTTGTCTATCGGCAAAAAATCATTATCTTTGCAACGTTAAATGCACCTGAAACAATGAACAAGAGCGATTGCATCGTTATCATTCCTACTTACAACGAGAAGGAGAATATCGAAAAGATCATCCGGGCCGTCTTTGGTTTGGAGAAGTGTTTCCATGTACTTATTATCGACGACGGCTCGCCCGACGGCACTGCCCAGATAGTGAAAAGGCTGATGGCTGAGGAGTTTGCCGACCGTCTTTTCCTCGTGGAACGCAGCGGCAAGCTGGGCTTGGGCACAGCCTATATCGCCGGCTTCAAATGGTCGTTGGAGCACGAATACGAATACATCTTCGAGATGGACGCCGACTTCAGCCACGATCCGAACGACCTGCCGCGCCTCTATGCCGCCTGTCACGACGAAGGCAACGACGTGGCTGTGGGCTCGCGCTATGTCAGCGGCGTCAACGTGGTGAACTGGCCGATGGGACGAGTGCTGATGAGCTATTTCGCTTCAAAATATGTGCGCCTCATTACAGGCATCAAGGTGCGTGACACTACGGCGGGCTTCGTCTGCTACAAGCGCCGTGTGCTGAAGACAATCGAATTAGACAAGATTCGCTTCAAGGGCTATGCCTTTCAGATTGAGATGAAATATACGGCCTATAAGATTGGCTTCAAGGTGTTTGAGGTGCCTGTCATCTTCGTCAACCGCCGCGAGGGAACGAGCAAGATGTCGGGTGGCATCTTCTCGGAGGCGTTCTTTGGCGTGATGCGCCTGCGCTGGGACGGTTGGTTCAGGAAGTATCCGAAAATCGTCGATGAGTAAGAGGTGAATCATTCAAAAGCTGAAAGGGGATAAATCTAAACTATGAAGGTTATGCGATATTTTTACTTGTTATTGGCTGTTGGATTTTGGTTAATGGTTAGCAGCGTGGCTGCACAGAATGAGCCTACCGTAGTGACTGACAGCCACTATGCCCGTGGTGCCACGATGGCCTTTGGCCGTATCAAAAGCGCCACTGCCGTCAATGATGTGTCGATTAAGTCGCGTGGTTTTTGCTGCGCCACCAATCCTAATCCTACCTACGACGACATCCGCAGCTCGCAGACACTTAGCAATAACGGCACCATCTACTGCTTGAAGAATCTGGAGCCTGTCACATTGTATTATATGAGAGCTTATGCGGTGGCCAAGGACGGTAGCATCGGCTATGGCGACGTCATCAAGTTCTACACCCTGCCCATGGGCGAGGTGACCTATTGGTATAACAACGGCGGTGACCAGGCAGTCAATAACCGCATCAACAATGCCGCTACACAGGCCTGCCAGATATTCAGCGACCTGACCAGCATCAAGAAGAAATTCGACATTGGCTATAGCCCAGGCACGCCGACAGCCGACTGCGCCTACAAAGACCAGCCCTGGATCAACGTGGGTGCCAATAGCAGCTATCAGCGTACCGGCACGCTGATGCATGAGATGCAGCATGGCTTGGGCGTCATCAACTATTCCACCCAGTGGTGTGGCGACATCATGCGTTCAGGCTCCGGAAGAGGTGACTGGTTGGGTGAACGTGTCTCGGCGTTCCTCGACTTTTGGGACAACACCACCGACTCCTATCTGCATGGCGATGACATTCACATGTGGCCCTATGGTGTCAACGGTGCTCACGAAGACGACGGCAGGTTGGAGACCTACTATGCCAACGCAATGATTGGCCAGGCTTTGGGCGAGGACGGCCTGCAGCACCGTTCCAACACCTTCGCCGAGCCCTGCTATGTGTTCAATCAGGAGGACACCATCAAATACTACATCAAGAACGAGGATGCCGACCGCGGTCTCTATTCCGCCTTCCTCATCGCCATCCCCTCGGGCAGCCTGAGATGGAAGGAGATGTCGACTGAGCAGGCCGTACTCAACGACAGCGCAGCCTGGTACATTACCTTCACGCCCAGCAACCAGTATTATCAGCTACGCAACGCCGCCACCGGTCAGTATATGACGTTTGAGAACGGCTTCAAGACGAAGGCTCGCACCACGCTGACAGCCAACGACAACTTCCACTTGATGAAGGGGCGTGTCGATGTGGGCAGCGGCACGAGTGCTAAGCGTGGCTACTGGCTCATCCATCCCTCGGGTGACTGGAGCCCCAAGTGCCTGGCTGCCAATGTCAACGGTGCAACGGCCCAGCAGACCTTCGACCTGAGCAACAACGCCACGAAGCAGCGCTGGCTCATCCTCACCGCCGACGAGATCAAGACCTTTGAGGATGGTGCCGTGGTGCAGCTGAAGGCTGAGGTGAACAGCACCCTGAAACCCATCAAGGCGCTGGCCGACGTTCCCCATACCTGCACGCCCTCAGAGGCTGATCAGGCTTTTGCCGACGCTATCAGCAGCATTGAGCAGACCTTGGCAACGGCTACCTCGCCGTCTGAGCTGATATCCCTCTCCAATGAGGCATGGCAGGCTGCACAGGCTTTCCTCAACGTTGCCACTCCCACCAACGCAGAGAAACCCTTCGACCTCACATTCCTCATTAAGAATGCTGGTATGGATGCTGCCGACGGATGGTCGGTGGCTCCTGCCATCAGCTACTCCTGCGGTGAGTTCTATGAGAAGACTTTCAACATGAAGCAGACCTTCTCACAGATGCCCTTGGGCACCTATCGCCTGAAGATGCAGGGTTTCCAGCGTCCGGGTTCCTATACCGATGCCTACAACGATTGGGCTGCCGGCACCAACAATGTGAACGCTCAGCTCAGCATCAACACCAAGACAGTGAAGATTGCCCATATTGCTGACTGCGCCCAGACAAGGAGACTGGGAGGCACCGAGCAGCAGGTAGGAGGCAGATACTATGTGCCTGACAACATGGAGGCTGCCAGCAAGTATTTCGCCAAAGGCCTCTATGAGAACAGCCTCTATGCCACCGTTTCTTCTCCGTCCGTGTCCGTTGGTCTACGTTCTACCTCGATGCCTTCTCGCTATTGGTGCATCTTCGACAATTTCCGTCTCTCTTTCTTCGGCTCGCTGACCGAAGAGCAGATAACCGCCATTGACCATGTTGGTGTGAACGAAGACGAAAACGAAAACCAAAACGTTTACGACCTGCAGGGACGGCGTGTCGATAATCCCGTCAAGGGGTTATATATCATCAACGGCAAGAAGACCGTCATTCGTTAAATCCGATAAAAACATGCTTGAAAGAAGATGCTGCTGGTATTGAAGATATTATTCTGGGCGTGCCTCGCATTGGTAATTTACACCTATGTAGGCTATGGTGTGGTGCTTTGGCTGATGGTCAGGCTGAAGCGTTTGTTCGGAAAGAAAGAAACGTTGCCTGAGTTGCCTGCCGACGACGAGTTGCCTACTGTGACGCTGATGATCTGTGCCTATAACGAGCGTGACATCATCGAGGAGAAGATGGAGAACATCCGCCTGCTGCGCTATCCCCGTGAGCGTTTCTGCATCATGTGGGTGACCGACGGCAGCAGCGATGACAGCAACGAGCTGCTCGCAGCCTATCCGGAGGTGACGCTCGTCTTCAGCCCTGAGCGACGGGGCAAGGCCGCTGCCATGCAACATGGCCTGCGTGAGAACAAGTCGGAGATTGTGGTCTTCACCGATGCCAACACCATGCTCAATGCCGATGCCATCAACGAGATTGTGAGGCAGATGATGCGTCCCAACGTCAGCTGTGTCTCTGGTGAGAAGCGAGTAGCTGCACGACAGGAGGGACAGACGGCAGCCGAGGGTGAGGGACTCTATTGGAAATATGAGAGCACCCTGAAGCGCTGGGACAGCGAGCTCTACTCTGCGATGGGTGCTGCCGGCGAACTTTTCGCCGTGCGGATGGAGCACTACCGCGAGGCCCCGTCCAACGCCCTGCTCGACGACTTTATGATGTCGATGCTCATCCTCAAGGACGGCCATCGCATTGCCTATACCAGCGATGCCTATGCGATGGAATACGGCTCGGCCGACATGCAGGAGGAGTCGAAGCGCAAGCGTCGCATCGCAGCTGGAGGCCTGCAGAGCATCTGGTGGCTGCGCTCGCTGATGAATCCCTTCACCCATCCCAAGGTGTTCTTCCAGTTTATC
The DNA here is from genome assembly GCA_017615355.1 of Prevotella sp. GTDB lineage: Bacteria > Bacteroidota > Bacteroidia > Bacteroidales > Bacteroidaceae > Prevotella. The sequence goes on along the minus strand of JAGAAJ010000058.1, from coordinate 7,494 downwards.
TCGCATCGAGTGCTGCGCTGGAGCATCACGCCGGTGGCTCTCATGGCACTCATCCCGCTGAACGTGATACTGGTGCTGATGAAGGGTGGCACGGTCTACACCGTCATCTGGATTCTGCAGATACTCTTCTATGCCGCTGCTTTTGCCGGCTATGTGCTGGCCTTGAAAGGCAAGAAGAGCAAGCTGCTCTACGTGCCCTACTATTTCCTCTTTATGAATATCAACGTCTTCCTCGGCGTGCGCTATCTGATGACACACAGCACCAGCGGCACCTGGGAGAAAGCCAAGAGGGCATAACGAAAAAAGAGACCAGTTCGGTCTCTTTTTTTTATTCCTTTGGAAAGCTTCCTATCCCTTAAAGGATTATTGTGCCACTACTTCCACATCGCCTTTGCGGATGAAGAGGTAGTCGTGGCCGGTCTTCAGCACGTAGTAGCCTTCAATCTCGTCATACTGGTCGGCAATGAGTGTGCCTTTCTTTACTGTAGTAAAGAGGGGATAGTCGCCCTCGCCGACATAGTTCTCGCCATAGATGGGTGTCTGCTCGCGCTTGGCTATCAGTTTGGTACGGCCTGTGCCGTCGTACCATGTCTGTGTGCCGAGGTAACCATTATACACCCAGCCGGTGACATCGTCGACGCTGACCTTGCTCCATCTGTCGCCTTTCTCCCTAAGCACACCATGCCCGAGACCATGCATCTGTGTCCACAGCTTGCCGATGATGGCGCCGGTGTTCGACGGCTGCGAACGGACATTGAGGAAACCGTCGTCGCTGGTGGCATACACCACGGTGAAAACCTCAGCCTGGGCCTGTGCGGGCTTGCCGTTGATGGTGAAGGCATAGAGGTTGTCTTTGTAGTCGACGACGTAGAGATATTCCTTGCCGTTCTTCACCTGCTTCTCCATGTAGTGTACCTTGGAGGTCATGGGAAATTTGCTGTATTGTTTGCCCGTGCGCTTGTCGAGCATGAAGAGATAGTCCTTCTCATTGGTGAAGCCATAGGCGCAGTACACGAAGTCGCGATCGAGGATGAAGATGTCGTTGCTAACTAGATAGCCGGTCTCCCACACCATGCTGCGCTGTGCCACGTCGTAGCAGTAGAGTTTGCTGCCTTTGCCGTTGATCTCTGAGGCATAGCTGGGGCAGGCCATATTGAATAGCAGATGGTGTGTATCAGCATCCCATCTGACGTCCTGCACCTCGCAGTAGCGATTGTTGGTGATGTCGCAGAGGTTGACGGTGGCTGTGGGTTGCTTGCTGTGGTTATAGAGCACCACGACGAAGTTATAGTCACGTGCACCCATCGGTTTCCTGTAGAGGGCGAGCCATCCCATGTCAGTAGGCTCTGAAATAAACAGCTCCAGGCCTTGTGCCTCGGGTACGACGGGCAGGTCGGTGCATTGTTTGTCTACACGCAGACGATAGATGATGCCATTGGGTTTGTTCACCATCGAGACGTTCTCCTGTCCCCAGTTTTTGCCGTAAGACTTGTAGGTTACAAGGCTTTGTGCCTTGGCGGTGCAGATCATCATCAGCATCACCATCAGGCTAATCATGCTCTTTTTCATCATTCTTGTTTTTGGGTTAATCGTTATTTTGGCCGCAAATTTACACATTTTTTTGTGAATGGCATCGGGAAAGAGGAAATTTTTGAAGTGAGAGGTGTGTGGTGAGAGGTGAGACGAAAAAGACTCCCGCGAAACGTCAAGCGCTCACGGGAGTCTGGAATATAGAAAAAGTAGTTCGTTTGTTTTAAAGGATAGTTTTCACAGCCTCCAGCATGCCACGATCCTGGATGAGGTCGAGGTACTGCTTGACGAGGGCATTGAGGCCTGCCACCTTGTTGAGGTCTTCCTGCCAGATGAAGTCGGCAGCGAGGACACCATCGGCCACCTTCTGCGTGTCGCCGGTAGCCCACAGCTTCTGCAGCAGCTCAATGATCTTGGCATCGTCGTTGGGTGTAATCTCTGCACCGTCGGCACGCTTGCCACCCTTGTAGTAGGTGATGATGGCGGCGAGACCGAAGACGAGGCCCTTGGGCAGCTCGCCCTTGCGCTCCAGGTAGGTCTTCACGCCGGGGAGGTCGCGAGCCTGGAATTTCGGGAACGAGTTCAGCATGATGCTGGTCACCTGATGGTCGACGAAGGGATTGTCGAAGCGCTCCAGCACATCGCCGGCGAACTTCTCGAGCTCTTCCATCGGCAGGTCGAGCGTCTGCATCAGCTCCTCGAACTGCACCTTGTGGATATACTTTGAGATGACCTCATGGTTGCAGGCATCGCGAACGATGTTGACGCCGCTGAGGTATGCCACGGGACTGAGCACGGTGTGCGGGCCGTTGAGCAGGGTGACCTTGCGCTTGTGGTAAGGCTCCTCAGAGGGCACGAAGAGCACGTGCAGACCGGCCTTGTCGGCGGGGAACTCTGCAGCCACTTCCTTCGGAGCCTCGATGACCCAGAGGTGGAAGTTCTCGGCCTGTACGACGAGGTTGTCGCGATAGCCCACCTTCTCCTGAATCTGTGCAATCTCTTTGCGGGGGAAGCCCGGCACGATGCGGTCGACGAGCGTAGCGTAAACGCCGCAGCAATTCTCAAACCACTGGCGGAAGCCCTCGGGCAGCTCCCAGAGGTCGATGTACTTGCGGATGCAGTCCTTCAGCACATGGCCGTTGAGGAAGATGAGCTCACAGGGGAAGATGATGAGACCCTTGGTGGGGTCGCCGTTGAATGTCTGATAGCGGCGATAGAGCAGCTGCACGAGCTTGCCGGGATAGCTGCTGGCGGGTTTGTCGTCGAGCTTGCATTCGGGGTCGAAGGCGATGCCGGCCTCGGTGGTGTTGGAGATGACAAAGCGAATCTCGGGCTGGTCGGCGAGGGCCATGAAGGCCTCATTCTGTGAATAGGGATTGAGGGCACGGCTGATGACGTCGATGCGCTCCAACGTATTGACGGCCTTGCCGTTTTCGCGGCCCTGCAGGTTGACGTGGTAGAGGCAGTCCTGACCGTTGAGCCAGTCGACCATACCTTTCTCAATAGGCTGCACGACGACAACGGAACCGTTGAAGTTGGTCTTCTGATCCATGTTCCAGATAATCCAATCCACGAAAGCACGGAGGAAGTTTCCTTCACCAAACTGGATGACCTTTTCGGGCATCACGCTCTTCGGAGCGAAGTGTTTGTTTAATGGTTTCAGCATTTTTTTTGCGATTAAGGTGTACTGTGTTTTCTAAGTTGTGGCAAAGGTACACACTTTTTCACACCTCGCCTAATTTCCGTCGTTTTTTTTCCTGAAAATCTCCGTAAAGGTTTGCGGGGATTCTACACCAGCTCGACGTGGCTGATGTCCTGCTCGCGCTCGCAATAATGGCAGGTGAGGATGTTGTTCTCCACATGGAAGTGGGTGGCCATCGGCTCGTTGTTGGTGATACACTTGGGGTTGTTGCACTTCACGATGCCGTGTATCTCGCTGGGTGTCTCGACGGCCTTCTTCTCCACCACTTCATAGTCGCGGATGATGCTGAGGATGACGTTGGGAGCGACGACGGAGAGACGTGAGATCTCGTCGTTGGTGAAGAACTTGTCGCTGACTTTGATGATGCCTTTGCTGCCCACTTTCTGAGAGGGGTAGTTGAAGCCGATGGTGACGGGTGTCTTCAGGTCGAAGAGTCCGAGCAGGCTGGCCACCTGATAGGTCTTTGCAGCGGGGATATGGTCGATGACGGTGCCGTGCTCAATGGCGGCAACGAGGCGTTCTTTCTTGTTCATGATCTGTCGTTATTACGTTATAACGTTATTCGTGATTACGGTATCCGAAAGCTAAATGATCGTCTTGTCGGCCTTCACCTGGTCGAGGGTGATGCCGAGCACATCGGCGAAGATGGCCTCACGGGCAAAGAGTCCGTTGGCGGCCTGCTGGATGTAGTAGGCGTGCGGATTGTCGTCCACGTCCTGAGCTATCTCGTTGACGCGGGGTAGGGGATGCAGGATCTTCATGTTGGGCTTGCAGAGGCGCAGCATGTCGTTGTTGAGGATATAGACGTTCTTCACCCGCTCATATTCCATGAGGTCGGAGAAACGTTCTTTCTGCACACGTGTCATATAGACGATGTCGGCATCCTGGATCACCTTCTCGTTGAACGCCGTATGCTCCTGATACCTGATGCCGTGCTCGTCGCAGTAGAGCTTATACTCCTTGGGCATGGCCAGCTCCTTCGGTGCCACGAAGTGGAAGGTGGGGTTGAAGTGGCGCATGGCCATGATGAGCGAGTGGACGGTGCGTCCGTATTTCAGGTCGCCTACCAGGTAGATGTTGAGGTTCTCCAGCGTGCCCTGCGTCTTGTAGATGCTGTAGAGGTCGAGCATGCATTGCGAGGGATGCTGATGGGCACCGTCACCGGCATTGACGATGGGCACGGGCGAGATCTCCGAGGCATACTGCGCAGCGCCCTCGATGAAGTGGCGCATGACGATGACGTCGGCATAGTTGGCCACCATGAGGATGGTGTCCTTCAGCGTCTCGCCCTTGGTGCCGCTGGTCACCTTCGGGTCGGCAAAGCCGATGACACGTGCTCCGAGTCGGTTGGCGGCGGTCTCAAAGCTGAGGCGGGTGCGGGTGCTGGGCTCGAAGAAGAGCGTGGCCACCACCTTGCCTTTCAGCAGTTCACGGTTGGGGTGGCGCTCAAACTCGCTGGCCATCTCTATCATGTAGAGAATCTTTTCGCGAGTGAGGTTGGCGATGGTTACGAAATTCATGGTATTAGAGGTGTGAGGTGAGTTATTCTACTGTGACTGATTTTGCGAGGTTGCGGGGCTGGTCTACATCCTTGCCCTTGCATACGGCCACATGATAGCTGAGCAGCTGCAGGGGGATGGTGGCGACGAGGGGCTCTAGGCACTCCAGCACCTCGGGCAGCTCGATCACCTCGTCGGCGATGCGGGCAATGGTGTCGTCGCCCTTGGTCACCAGCGCGATGACACGTCCCTGACGGGCCTTGATCTCCTGGATGTTCGACAGCACCTTCTCATACATGGCATCGTGAGTGGCGATGACCACAACGGGCATGTCGCTGTCGATCAGGGCGATGGGGCCGTGCTTCATCTCAGCGGCTGGATAGCCCTCGGCATGGATATAGCTGATTTCCTTCAGCTTCAAGGCACCCTCAAGGGCTACGGGATAGCTGAATCCGCGACCCAGGTAGAGGAAGTTATGTGCATAAGTAAATGTACGCGCGAGGTCGGCCACCTTGTCGTTGGTCTTCAGCACCTCACGAATCTTGTCGGGAATCTCGCTCAGACCCTTCACAACCTTCAGGTATTCATCGCGACGGATGGTGCCCTTGGCCTCGGCCATTGCGAGGGCAATCATCGTGAGCACGGTGACCTGTCCTGTGAAGGCCTTCGTCGAGGCCACACCGATCTCAGGGCCTACGTGGATATAGGTGCCGGTGTCGGTGGCACGGGGGATGGACGAGCCGATGGCGTTGCAGATGCCGTAGATGAAGGCACCGCGTTCCTTGGCCAGCTGGATGGCGGCCAGCGTGTCGGCCGTCTCGCCGCTCTGGCTGATGGCGATGACCACGTCGTCCTTGCCTACCACGGGGTTGCGATAGCGGAACTCCGAGGCATACTCCACCTCGACGGGCACGCGGCAGAAGGTCTCGATGAGCTGCTTGCCGATGAGTCCTGCGTGCCACGATGTGCCGCAGGCCACGATGACCACCCTCTTGGCGGCCAGCATCTGACGGCGGTAGTCGATGAGTGCCGAGAGTGTCACATGGTCAGCTTCGAGGTTGACGCGACCTCTCATGCAGTTGGTCAGGCACTCGGGCTGCTCGAAGATCTCCTTCAGCATGAAGTGCGGATAGCCGCCTTTCTCTATCTGTCCGAGGTCGATGTCGACGGTCTTCACGGCCAGCTGCTGTTCCTCGCCGAGGATGCTCAGCACCTTCAGCTCCTCACCCAGGCGGATGAGGGCGATGTTGCCGTCCTCGAGATACACCACCTTGTCGGTATATTCGATGATGGGGCTGGCATCGCTGCCCAGGAAGAACTCGTCCTCGCCGATGCCCACCACCAGCGGGCTCTGCTTGCGGGCTGCCACTATCTGGTTGGGCTGACGCTTGTCGAGGATGGCGATGGCATAGGCGCCGATCACCTGATAGAGGGCCACCTGCACAGCCTGCAACAGGTCGAGATTCTTCTTCACCATGATGTATTCCACCAGTTGTACCAATACCTCTGTGTCGGTGTCACTCTGGAACTTAACGCCTTTCTGCTGCAGCTTCGCTTTAATGTCGGCATAGTTCTCGATGATGCCGTTGTGGATGATGGCCAGGTTGTGGCTCTCGGAGTAGTGCGGGTGTGCATTACGTGCCGAGGGCTCGCCGTGGGTGGCCCATCGAGTGTGGGCAATGCCTACGCAGCCGCTCACGTCCTTGTCGTTGCAGTAGTCGGTCAGGTTGTCCACCTTGCCCTTTGTCTTGTAAACATTCAGCGTGCCCTCCTTGTTGATGAGTGCTACGCCTGCCGAGTCATAGCCGCGATATTCCAGTCGGCGCAGACCCTTGATCAGTATGGGATAAGCCTCTTGCTTACCTATGTATCCTACGATTCCACACATGGTTTTCTACATTTTTGATTGATGCTGCAAAATTACTGCTTTTTTTCATATCCTACAAAAAACGTGAAAAAAAAATTTGCAGACAAAGCAGAAACGCCCACCTTCATTGGCAGGCGTTTCCTCCTTTTAGATTGGGCCGTAGCCCATGCAGCTGGTGGTGGTCAGGGCGGTGATGGCTGCGGTGAGCATCGCCACCAGCACCTCCACCGCCTTGCGTTTGATCAGCGCCCAGGCCTTTTCCTTCAGAGTATCAAAGATCTTCATAGTAGTTTAGTTTTTATTGTTCGAGATACGAGGTGCGAGGTGCGAGGTACGAGAAATGACTATTCCCGGGTTTTAGTATTCTCTTTCCTCTCTCCTCTTTCCTCTATGCAACGGCAAAGTTACGAAGGTTATAAACCAATTGCAATTTGCTACCCATTTCTTAACATGTTTTAACGCTCCTAAAGAGGCTCTTTAGCGAGCTAAAGGACTCACTTAGCAAAATAAAGAAGCTCCTCAGCAAAATAAAGAGGCTGTATATTTTGCTCATCTCACTTAATTTATTATCTTTGCTGTGATGGGCGCCTGCCTCGGACTGCAACGCCACCGAGGCGTATATCGCCTATGTGTGCGCAGAAAGCGGCGTCGGCCCTGACGTGCTGGCCATTAAGGATGAAGTGAAATGAGTATGAATTTAACAGTTTAACAAGTTAACAGTTTAACATTTTGCGCCAAAATGAAATAGAGAAAACGATTCTGCGTCAATTTGGGTGAAAATTCCAGTCCCATTTCATACCACTATAAATAACTTTGGCTCTTAGCACATCAGGCTTTGCTCTATTAAACATGCCCCTCTTGATAGCCTTTGTTTTATTGACCGTTCCCTCCAATAG
>JAGAAJ010000057.1 GCA_017615355.1 Prevotella sp. | reverse complement strand
GGTGTCAACAACAACATCGCGGATGGGTCTGTAACGCCTCTCATACTCGCTGGGATCAATGGGAATTACGTCGGCTAATAATCTAAGCATAACAATTTGTTTTTAAAAGGTTTATAGAATCTTATCAGTTAACAGGATGAAGAGTTGTACCAACAGTCCGATGAGGAAGCTGATGGCATTACACAATGCACTATAGGCGAAGGCACGTCGCCATTCGCCCACAAAATATCTGTACCACAATGTCTCGACCAACAGCACCAGCAGCTCGCCGATGAGCAAGGCCATCCAGGAGCCGCTAATGTAGATGACGAATAAGTTCAGGGGAATATTGGTGAGGATGTTTACCACTACCGACGACCAAAGGACATCAGCTCGACGCTCGCGCAGCATCCACAGAACGGCCAGTTCGATGGCAATAGTGGGCACCAGCGTCAGAAACAAACGTGGTATAATAAAAGACGTCTCAGCGCCTGCCATCGCCAGCATATAGCCAGGCATAAGTGCAGCGGCTAAGAGCCCGAAGGAAAGTCCCTCACGTCCTGGCGATACTTTGTTGGCCCAACAGAGCGTCACCGCCATCGTACCGTTTATAAACAGCAGCCCTGGAATCCACATCCACGATATAAGGCCTTTCAGCAGCAGACAGGATACGGTGCCTGCTATGGCGATGTTAAAGGTGCTGAATAGGCCGAAACCGTTTGCCACCCAGCCACCAATTGCCTTGCCCGCCATCGCCAAGCCGCCGATGAGCAGCATCATTACGCCACTCTTAGCCACATTCGCCGTAAACGTCTCGCCTATGAATGACCGGAACATCACAAAGCCCATAAGCAGCATCAATATTCCCCATACGAATTGGGGCTTGAGGCTGATTGCGCCGATGGCTGAAGGTCTCACAGGGTTTGTGGGACTTATGAGCCCCATCGGCCCCATAACTGCCAGCAGGGCAATCAATCCCAAGAATAAATAGAGCGCCCACCAGCTATGCAGCCACATGCCTACTGCTAAACCGAAGGCTCCTGTGGACACAAAAAGGCCAAGGGCTCGCGCATCATTCCCCGTAGTAATGGCCACTATCTTGCCGCCCCAGACGTGGAACAACGAGTTGCCCATACCTAAGGGAAAAGCGACTAATAAAGGAATGACAGGTGAGAGGTGAGTGGTGGGAGAAGCGTTGGCAAGTAAGAGTGAGGCAAGCACAACGGCAATGGCCAGCAATGTAACAGCGAGTGGCAGCAGCATTGGCAGAAAGCGGCGGCTATCGGCCAACATTCCTGTCAAGGGCTGTGTCAGGAAAGCCAACACGTTATATAATATGAAGGAGCCCACCAGCACAGGACCGCCATAAGCCGAGAGCAAAAGATAGAGGCAGCAGATGCATAGCCCGTCAACCAGGAAGTGTAGCAAGGCACCCCTCCCTGTCAGTAGCCATGTGCTTGTTGCCTCAGACCTCATTCGTACATCAGGTCAATTTCCTTGCGATAATTCTCGTTGAGCACGCGCCGTTTGATTTTCAGCGTATTGGTCAGTTCGCCTCGCTCCAAAGAGAACGGGTGGGGTAGGAGAGTGAAACGCTTCACCTGCTCATACTGTGCCAACTGTTGCTGCAAGGTGTCGATGCGTTCCATCAGCATCTCGTGTATCTGTCCGTTCTGACACAGGTCGCGCAGGTCGATGAAGTCTATCTGATGCATTCGGGCATATTCCTCCAAGAGACGGTAGTCGGGCACGATGAGCGCCGAGACATATTTCTTCTGGTCAGCAATGATGGCAATCTGGTCGATGTATTTATCAACGATGAGTTTCGACTCAATCATCTGCGGAGCGATGTACTTGCCGTTGCTGGTCTTGAAGAGGTCTTTGATGCGTTCCTTCAGGAAGAGCTCGCCGTTCTGCATATAGCCAGAGTCGCCTGTGCGGAAATAGCCGTCTTCGGTGAAAGCCTGGCGTGTCAGGTCGTCGCGTTTATAGTAGCCCTTCGTGATAGTCGGGCCTTTGAGCAGTATCTCGCCTTCGTCGCTGATTTTTATGCTGATGCTGTCGATGGGTCTGCCGACGGAACCTACGGTAAATGGCTTGTCAAGATGGTTGCAGCTGACGGTAGCCAATGATTCGGTAAGGCCATAGCCTACATCCATACAAATACCTATGCTATGGACAAACTCCTCGACCTGTGGCGAAACCGTAGCACCTGCGGTGGGGAAGAAATGTGCGTTCTCCAAGCCCAGCTCCTTGCGCACAAGCGAGAAAACGGTCTTGTTCAGCAGTTCATATTCCAAATGCAGACTCATGGGCGGGCGTTTGCCACGTGAGAGATACTCGATATTATGACGGCGTCCCACCTCAAGGGCGTGTTTGAACAGGCGGCGTTTTACGGAGCCGCTGTCCTCAATCTTCTCCAACACACCATGATAGACTTTTTCCCAGAAACGTGGGACGGAGCTCATGCATGTAGGATGTGTCTCGCGCATACTCTGCTGCACCTCCAATGGATTGGTGTTGACGATAAGCCTTGCGCCCATCGTGATGCAGAGCACCTTCCAACCTTTCTCGAAGATATGCGTGAACGGCAGGAAGTTGAGTACACGGTCTTCGCTTGTGACAGGCACGCATTTGTGGTTGGCCTCCATCGCAGCATGATATTGGCCGCAACTCAGCACCACACCCTTCGAGTCGCCCGTGGTGCCGCTGGTGTAGAGGATGTTGGCTGTGTCCTCCATCGTGGCTTCGCGTATCAGGTTGTCCACCTCGCTCTGTCGCGGCAAACCTTTTCCCAACTGCAGGAACTCGTCGAAATGCATAACGGTCTTGTCGCCATCAGGAATGCTGACAGCGGGGTCGTAGACGATGATGCGCTCCAGCGACTTGCAAGTGGGGAAGATGCGGCGTGCCTTGTCATACTGGGACTGTTCACCCACGAAGAGGAAGCGGATCTGCGCATCGTTGACCATGAACTGTATCTGCTGTTCAGAGCTGGTGGCATAGAATGGGATGGTGACAGCGCGGATGCCCCAGGCACCGAAGTCGGTAAAGAGGTACTGCACGCTGTTCTGCGAGAATACACCGATGTTCTCCTGCACACCCACACCCATGTTCAGCAAGGCGTTGGACACCAGCTTGACTTTCTGCGAGAACTCATTCCATGAATACGACTTCCATTGCTTTCCGCCAAAGTCTTTGTAGATGAGTGCCTCGCGGTCGCCCAACTTGGCGGCCACGTCGTGTATCAGCCTTGATAGATGAGAATTGATTTGCTGCATACGCTTCACATTTTTTCTAACCACATGCAAAGTTAGACATATTTTTTCTTTTGAACAAATAAATGAAAGAAAAACCTTGGCTGTTTGCGAAGAAAGTTGTACTTTTGCAACACCATTAAAGACCTTCGATATGAAAAAGAGCTTTCTCTTTCTCCTTTTGTGCTGTCTGTCGCTTACGGCAGCAGCGCAGTCTCGTTTTGGCGAGAAACCCCGATTGGTAGTGGGTATCGTGGTAGACCAAATGCGATGGGACTACCTCTCGCGCTATTACGACAAGTTTACTGATGACGGTTTTCGCCGCCTCATCGACAAGGGTTTTTCCTGTAATAACTGCCTCGTCAACTACGTGCCGACGATAACGGCTATTGGCCACGCATCGGTCTATACCGGCACCACGCCTGCGTTCCACGGTATATGCGGCAACTATTTCTACATTAACGGCAAGAAAACGTATTGTTGTGCAGACAATACCGTCCAGCCTGTAGGAAGCGACAGCGAGAAGGGAAAGATGTCACCTCACAACATGGTGGCTACTACTATCGGCGACCAGTTGCGGCTGCACACCGACTTCAAGTCGAAGGTCATCGGCGTCAGCTATAAGGACCGTGCCGCCATCCTGCCCGCAGGTCATAGTGCCAATGCCGCCTACTGGCTCGACCTGAAGAACCGCTGCTTCATCACCTCCACTTACTACATGAACAAACTGCCGAAGTGGGCGGAGGATAATAACAAGAAGCTGGTGAAGGACAAGGAGTTCAAGAAGCTGGGCGAGGACATCGGCTTGTCGCCTTATTGTGGCACTATCATCACCGACATGGCCATCCATGCCCTTCACGGTGAGGGGCTGGGCAAGGGCGATCAGACGGATATGCTCTGCGTGAGCTATTCGCAAACCGACGTCATCGGTCATAAGTATGGTACGCGTGGAAGGAATACCGATGATGCCTATCTGGAACTCGACCGCGACTTGGGCCGTCTGCTGAAAGCACTCGACAGTCAGGTGGGCAAGGACAACTATCTCGTCTTCCTCACCGCCGACCACGCTGCTGCGCACAACTGGCAATTTATGAGGGAACACAAGCTGGCCGCCGGCCCTTGGAAGAGTGGTGAGATGCAGGAACGCGTCTACAACGCCATCTCCAACGACATCGGCGAGGACGGCGGCTACATTGGCGACATCATGGACTACCGCATCTTCCTCGACTGGGAAAAGATACTGGAGAAAGGCCTCATCACCTCCAACATGGAGCAGCACATACTGTGGGAGTTGGAGAAAGAGCCTGACATTCAGTTCGCCGCCATCTACAAGGACTTGGCCAACAGCAGCTTGCCGCCAGTAATCCGCGACCGGGCCTTGATGGGCTACTATCCCGGCCGTTCCGGCGACCTCATCTTCTTCCCCAAGCCTGGCTACTACGAATACGGTTCATGGTCGTCGCCGACGGGCACGACGCATGGTGAGTGGAATCCCTACGACGCCCACATCCCCTGCCTGTTCTATGGCTGGCATGTGCCTCAGGGCGCCACTTCGCGCCAGGTGAGCATCACCGACATCGCTCCCACCGTCTGCCAGCTGCTGCACATCCAGCAGCCTGATGCCTGCACCGGAGAGGCCATTGTCGAAATCACGAAGTGATGAATTATCGTAGTAACGAAATAACGTAATAACGTTATAACGAAAAGAAACAATGGACTACACGCTGAATATCCGCGGACAATTGATGAGCCTGGCACAGCCGCAGGTGATGGGCATCCTCAATGCTACGCCTGACTCGTTCTTTGCGGCCAGTCGTATGCAGACGGCTGAAGAGGTGGTGCAGCGAGCCCGGCAGATTCTTGACGAGGGAGCCAGCATCATTGATATCGGTGCCTGCTCCACACGTCCTGGCTCTGAGCCTGCCACTCAGCAGGAGGAGATGGATCGCCTGCGTATGGCACTTGGAGCTATTCGCAGAAAGCTGCCCGATGCCGTTCTGAGCGTAGATACTTTCCGTCCCGATGTGGCGCGTATGGCTGTGGAGGAGTATGATGTAGACATCATCAATGACGTAGGCACTTACACCTCTCCGAAGGAGGAGAAGGAGATGCGGCGTATGGTCGCGCGCCTGCGCGTACCTTATATTCTGATGTCGTCAGAGCCGACATTGGAAAAGACGTTGCTCTTCTTTGCCGAGCGCGTGCAGCAACTGCGCGATATGGGCCATAAGGACATCATCCTTGACCCAGGCTTTGGCTTCGGAAAGACGCTGGAGCAGAACTATGAGCTGCTGGCATCGATGGAGAAACTGCTGGTGATGGAACTGCCGTTGCTGGTGGGTGTCAGTCGCAAGTCGATGATTTGGCGCCTATTGGAAACAGATCCTGCCCACGCTCTCAACGGCACTACGGCCTTGCACGCCGTCGCCCTGATGAAGGGTGCCAGCATCCTGCGTGTCCACGATGTCAAGGAGGCCGTGGAGTGCGTAAAGCTTCTCTCATCTCTCACCTCTAACCTCTCACCTCTCACCTCATAATATGTTCTTCGGATTTGGCATAAAAGATGCTATCGACATCCTGCTGGTAGGCTTGTTGCTCTACTATGTCTACAGGCTGATGCGTGCCTCGCGCTCGCTCAATGTCTTTGTAGGCATCAATATCTTTGTTGTCGTATGGCTGTTGGTGTCGCAGGTATTTGAGATGAAACTGCTGGGCACCATCCTCGACAAGTTGGTATCGGTGGGTGTAATCGCCATCATCGTGCTGTTCCAGGAAGAGATACGCAAGTTCCTCTACAACCTGGGAGCTCATCAGCGCATGCATCGTTGGCTGAAGTTCTTTACGCCCAAGACGAGCAAAGACAAGGACCGCGAGCAGCTGAAACGTGACATCATGCCCGTCGTGATGGCCTGTATGCAGATGTCGAAGGGAAAGGTGGGCGCCCTCATTGTCATTGAGCGTGCAACATCGCTGGCTGACATCGTATCCACGGGAGAAATCGTGAATGCCGACATCAGCCAGCGCCTGATTGAGAATATTTTCTTTAAGAACTCGCCGCTTCACGATGGTGCCATGATTATCAGCAATCATCGCATCCGTGCTGCCAGCTGTATCCTGCCCGTCAGCCACAACCTCGACATTCCGAAGGAGCTGGGCCTGCGCCATCGTGCCGCCTTGGGCATGAGTCAGGAGAGCGATGCCTTGATTGTCATCGTCTCAGAAGAGACGGGCGGCATCAGTATTGCCTCGTCGGGCCGCTTCCGTCTTCGCCTGTCGGCAGAAGAGCTAGAAGCGGTGTTGACCGAAGAATTGCTTTAGTGCTTACTTGCAGACGCGAATGTTGCGGATGTAGTGGCTCTTGCCGTCAGCATTGTCGCCAGTGATGGTGAAGTAGGTGGCCTGCTTGATGTTGGGCAGGTTGGCAATGCGCTTGCCGTTGACGAAGAGCTTCATGTTGCCGTTGTCATAGCTGGCTGCTAAGTGGTTCCACCCGTCGCGGCTGGTGTAGTCGTAAAATTCGCCCTGCTCGCCGTGAATCCATTCGTCGTCGTTTTTGGCAAAGTTCCAGTCGGCATGGCCGCGCCACATGTTGTAGTCGCCAACGCCTTCCTCGGCGGTAAAGAAGTTGACGTGATACCACACGTCGTAACCGAACATGAAGTCAAACTCGATGGTGTACTTCGAGGGCAGGAAGTCGTTGCCGCCAGCCTGTGGCAGGAGCACTGTAGTGCCGCCCAGCATCTTGATGTAGTAGTGGCCGTTGGCCTCGCCTACCTCGGCACTTCCTTCCTTGATGTCCCACTTCGTAGGCAGCTCGCCTGCGTTCTCGGCTTCCTTCGACAGCGTGTCTTCGAAGATGACGTTGGCAGCGGGCTTGAAGTCGCCGGCAGCATAGAGTGCGGTCAGGTCTAAGGGCTCAGCCTTCGCGGGGTCGCCCCATACGTCGGCCTCCTCTGTAAACTCCTGCTCGTCGACATTCTGCTCGTCGGCATCCTGTTCGTCGTTGTCGGCCACTTCTTCGGTCTTGTTTTCGTCCTTGACATCGCCCTTGTCGGACTTCTTGTCGCCGCAAGCCGTCATCAGCGACAGGCTTGCCATGCACATCAGTGCCAAATAAATCTTTTTCATAGTCGAAAGTTTTAAAAAATAGTTGTTGATTGTTGTTGGGTGCAAAGGTACGAAGATGGAGGCTTAACACCAAATTTTTCGGCGTATTTCTCATTTTTTCTATATGACTCACGGTATTATGGAGCCTCTTTACGAATTTTTGGAGGCTCTTTACGGAATTTTGGAGGCTCTTTATGAAAATTTGGAGGCTGTTTATGTATTTTTCCAAACGCCAATGACTTGCAAGTCACGCAATGCGTTGTCTAAGTAACTGATTATCAGTATTATGTATTTTTGCTAATTGGGTTTGTGACAATTGTGACAATTGAGACAATGTTTTTTTCGCGTTTCGGCAGGAGAATAGGATAGTAAAAATATTTAGTTTGAATAATTATTCAATAAATATTTATAATCTATTTATCATAATCTCTATCGTTCATCTTCTCTCTTCGTTGGAGGTGCGTAAAAATGACTGTCCTAATTGTCACAATTGTCACACGTCGGTAGGGTAGGCCTTTTATTCCATGGGAAGAGAGAAAAACGGTGTCATTTTTTTTGAAGATTTTTCCGTTCGAATGACACATATTTATAAATAATGTTGTAATTTTGTAGCCGAAAATATTAAAACAAACAAGAATATGGCAACAACGACATTCAAGTACGCCCCGATGTTTCAGTTGGGCGAGGACAAGACCGAGTATAGGCTCATCAGCAAGGACGGCATCAGCATCGGCCAGTTTGAGGGCAAGGACATCATCAAGGTGAGCCCCGAGGCCCTGACGCTGCTGGCTCAGCAGGCCTTCCACGATGTGGAGTTCATGCTGCGTCGCGAGCACAACCTGCAGGTGGCCGCTATCCTGAGCGACCCCGAGGCCTCGGAGAACGACAAGTATGTGGCCCTGCAGTTCCTGCGCAATGCCGAGGTGGCTGCACGCGGCATCCTGCCTTTCTGCCAGGACACCGGCACCGCCATCATCCACGGCGAGAAGGGTCAGCAGGTGTGGACGGGCTTCGAGGACGAAGAGGCATTGAGCCTTGGCGTGTTCAATACCTATACACAGGACAACCTGCGCTATTCGCAGAACGCTCCTCTGACGATGTACGAGGAGGTGAACACACGCTGCAACCTGCCCGCACAGATTGACATCGAGGCCACCGAGGGCGATGAATACCGCTTCGTGTTCGTGGCCAAGGGTGGCGGCTCGGCCAACAAGACCTATTTCTACCCGATGACCAAGGCTACGATTCAGAACGAGGGTACACTCATTCCGTTCCTCGTGGAGAAAATGAAGAGCCTCGGCACGGCTGCCTGCCCGCCCTATCACATCGCCTTCGTCATTGGCGGCACATCGGCCGAGAAGAACCTGCTCACCGTGAAGCTCGCCTCCATCAAATACTACGACTCGCTGCCTACTACTGGCGACGAAACGGGACGTGCCTTCCGCGACATCGACCTGGAGCAGAAACTGCTCGACGAGGCCCATCGCATCGGCCTGGGCGCACAGTTTGGCGGCAAGTATCTGGCTCACGACATCCGCGTGGTGCGTCTGCCTCGTCACGGTGCCTCTTGCCCCATCGGCATGGGCGTTTCCTGTTCTGCCGACCGCAACATCAAGGCAAAGATCAACCGCGACGGCATCTGGCTGGAGAAGATGGACTCGAATCCCGCTGAGCTGATTCCTGCTGAGTTTGCAAAGGCCGGAGAGGGACAGAATACCATCGTCATCGACCTGAACGAGGGCATCGACAAGGTGCGCCAGGAGTTGAGTAAGTATCCTGTTTCCACGAGGGTAAACCTGCGTGGCACAATTATCGTGGCTCGCGACATCGCTCACGCCAAGCTGAAGGCCCGCATCGACGCTGGCGAGGAAATGCCCGAATACTTCAAGAAATATCCCGTGCTCTACGCAGGTCCTGCCAAGACGCCCGCCGGCTATCCCTGCGGCTCGATGGGCCCGACCACGGCCAACCGCATGGATCCCTACGTGGATGAGTTCCAGTCGTTGGGCGCCTCGCTGGTGATGATTGCCAAGGGCAACCGTTCGCAGGTCGTCACCGATGCCTGTCAGAAGCACGGCGGCTTCTACCTCGGAAGCATCGGCGGCGCTGCTGCCGTTCTCTCGCAGTCGAGCATCAAGAGCATCGAGTGTGTGGAATATCCTGAGCTGGGTATGGAGGCCATCTGGAAGATTGATGTCGAGGACTTCCCCGCATTCATCCTCGTCGACGACAAGGGCAACGACTTCTTCAAGACCTTGAAACCTTGGGCACCATGCGGAAAGTAACATCCGTTGTCATAGCGGTGCTGGCCGCATGGCTGGCACTGCCTTCGCTGGCACAGGATATGATGCTCAGACGCGGCAACTGTCTGCCCGACGCGACAACTGATGACGTGGCGGCAGGTCGTAGTGAGACCATGCGTCGCCTGCCCTCCATCAACACTTCTTGGGATGCCGACCGCATCTACCATCAGCTGGTCATCCTCGTCTCGTTCTCCGACTTGGACTTCAAAGAAGAAGATCCGCAGGGCTACTACGACAAGATGCTCAACGAGGAGGGATACAACCTGCGTAAGGGTCCTGGATGCATGGCCGACTACTTCCGCGCACAGTCGGGAGGCCTGCTCAACTTGAAGTTTGACGTCTATGGCCCCTACAAGATTGATAGTAAGGCACAGCCCTACGAAAACCCCACTTCGTCGACACACAACTACGGGCGCGAACAGCTGAGGGCTGCTACGAACCTGTTCCTGGAAGAGAATCCTGACTTCGACTTCTCGGAATATGACTGGAACAGCAACGGAAAGGTGAATCAGGTCGTTTATGTCTGCGCCGGTTATACTGGCAATCAGAACAACGAGAAGTGCTATGGCTACATTTGGCCAAACACTAGCACGTTTTCTTACATTACCACTCCCGACGGGAAGAGAATCGCCGACTATTCATGCAGTAATGAGTTGTGGGCTAACGATTCATCGTGCGGCTTCGGAACCATCTGCCATGAGTACACCCACTCATTGGGCCTGCCTGACATCTATCCCACAATAAGCAATGCCGGCTATAGCGTGATGGACGAATGGGACCTGATGGACGGCGGCAACTTCACCAACTTCGGATGGTGCCCGCCCAACTACACCCCGTTGGAGAAGATGCTGTTAGGATGGCTGACGCCTATCGAGCTTGACGAACCGAAGACCATCAGCAACTTGAAGACCGTGGCCGACGGTGGCGAGGTTTATATGGTGAAGAATACTGACAACGAATACTACCTGTTGGAGAACCGCCAGTGGAGCGGATGGGATTGTGCAGCACCAGGCAAGGGCTTGGTCATCTACCATGTGAACTACATTTCCTCCTCTTGGTCCAGCAACAGCGTCAACAATAAAAAGGATGCGCGTAACTTCTGCCTCTTCGCTGCCGACAACAGGGATTATGACGACTGGGATAGTTTCCTGAAGGCAAGTGAAGCAACGTCGCAATATGCCAACTCAGGGCGCATGAACAATCTCCATCTGAGCGGTGCACCTTATCCTCTGATGGATGAAGAAGGAATAGTCAACGACTCGCTGACCGACACATCGGTGCCTGCCGCTGTTGTCTATAATGAGAATGCAGATGGGGCGCTGTTCATGTCGAAGTCTATCACCAACATCGTGCAGCATGACGACGGCACCGTCTCCTTCCTCTTCATGGGCGGCGACTCTATCCCCAGCGGCATTGTTGACAATCAACTTTCAACTGTCAATCGTCAACCCTCAGTTCTTTTCGACCTGCAGGGCCGCCCCATCTATGGCAAGCCTGCTCGTGGCCTCGTCATCAAGGACGGCCGCAAGCTGCTGGTTCGATAGTTTTAGCTTACTATCATTTTCATTCGAATTTCGTCTTTAACTAATTTAATAGTACAAACACAATTATGAGACTGATTATTGAACCGAACTATGATTTGATGTCACAATGGGCTGCAAATCATGTCATTGAGAGAATCAACGCTGCCAAGCCCACCGCTGAGAAGCCTTTCGTGCTTGGCCTGCCTACAGGCTCGAGCCCCATCGGCATGTACCGCTGCCTGGTGAAGGCTGTGAAAGAGGGCAAGGTGAGCTTCAAGCACGTGCTCACCTTCAACATGGACGAGTATGTGGGTCTGCCCGAGGAGCATCCTGAGAGCTACCACAGCTTCATGTTCACCAACCTTTTCAACCACATCGACTGCCCGAAGGAGAACATCCACATCCTCAACGGCAATGCTCCTGACCTGGCTGCCGAGTGCGCCCACTATGAGCAGATGATTGAGGAGGCAGGCGGCATCGACCTGTTCCTTGGCGGCATCGGCCCTGACGGCCATATCGCCTTCAACGAGCCGGGCTCAAGCCTCACCAGCCGCACCCGTCAGAAGACGCTCACCACCGATACCATCATCGCCAATGCCCGCTTCTTCGAGGGCGATACCAACAAGGTGCCCAAGACGGCTCTCACCGTCGGCGTAGGAACTGTGATGGCAGCCAAGGAGGTGATGATTCTCGTCAACGGACACGCCAAGTGCCGCGCACTCCAGGCCGCTGTCGAGGGTAGCGTCAACCACATGTGGACCATCAGCGCCCTGCAGATGCATCAGCATGGCATCATCGTCGCCGACGACGCAGCCTGCGATGAACTGAAGGTCGGCACCTACCGCTACTTCAAGGATATCGAGAAGAACAATCTGCTGTAATTGATTGTCGCAAATAGAGAAACAATCTGCTTAGATTGATTGCTACAAATAGAAAGGGCTGGCTTGCGTGCCAGCCTTTTATGTTAGTTCTTCTTCCAGAACGAGGGAGTGAAGAGCACGAGCACGGCCATAATTTCAAGACGGCCGACAAGCATCAGGAAGGAGCAAAGCCATTTCAGCCCGTCGCCGAGGTCAGCCCACGACATCACAGGACCGATATTCGTATCCAGGCCTGCGCCAACGTTGCTGATCAGACTCAACGAGATGGTCAGAGCATTGGTGATGTCGATGCCTGAGAGCACCATCACTACGGCGGTGACAAGCAGCATAATGATATAAAGCGTGAAGAAAGCCAAGAGCGTGACCAACCTGCCTTGCGGTACGTTCTGTCCTGCCAGTCGTACGGGTAGCACGGCGTTGGGATGCAGAATATGGTGGAACTCGTTGCGCAGAACACGCAGCAGCATCAGCACGCGAACGCTCTTGAAACCACCCGTAGTGCTGCCTGCGCAGGCTCCCATGAACATCAATACACCCAGGATGACCCATGTCAGATGCGGCCAGGCACCAGCATCGGTATTGCTGAGGCCAGTAGTGGTGATAAACGACACCACTTGGAACAGCGACGAGCGCAGCGCCTCCTCCACGTCGTAGTCCATACGCGACATCAGCAGATACATGATCCATAGCGTGGCACCAATAATGGTGATGACGTAGAGCTTGAATTCGGTATTGCGCAGGATGGCCCCAGCCCTCATCTTGAAGAAGAAGAGGTAGAGCAACGTGAAGTTGATACCTGCAAGGAATTGGAAGAGAATGGCCAGATATTCGATAGTGGGCGAGGCGAGGAAGATACTGCCGTTGTGGGTGGAGAAACCGCCAGTAGCCGTTGTCGTCATCGAGTAGTTGGTGGCATCAAACCAGTCCATGCCGCACAGCCAGAACGATACGCCGCAGGCAATGGTGAGCAGCAGGTAGATGCTCCAAATCCATTTCGAGCTGGTCGACAGCCTCGGATGTAGCTTCGAGCGCATCGGGCCGGTAGCCTCTGCTGAGAACACCTTCACGCTGCCGCCTACCAGCGAGGGCAGCACGGCAACGGTAAAGAACACGATACCCAAGCCGCCTATCCATTGCATCAGCGAGCGCCAGAACAAAAGACCGTGGGAAAGCGACTCGACGTCGTCGATGACGGTGGCGCCTGTCGTCGTAAAGCCCGACATCGTCTCGAAGTAGGCATCGGCCAAGTTGGTCACGGAGCCGCTCAATAGGAAGGGCACCATGCCGAAGACTGAGAATACCACCCACACAAGTGCCACCACAACGTAGGCATCGCGACGGCTCAGCGAGTTCTCAGCCTCGTGGCCCCAGAAGCGGAAGAGGAAGGCGCCTGTCATCGTCAGCGCCGTCGACGTGATGAACATGGGTATGTCCGCCTCACCGTAGATGATGGTCATCACGAGGCACAACGCCATGAACGATGCCTCCATGAAGAGCAGCGAACCCAGGATCTTTGCTATGATCTTCCAGTTAATCATTTCTCACTTCTCACCTCACACTTCTCACCTCTTATAACCTACCAAGGTAGGATGCTCTTCTTGAAATATTTCTCGGCCTTTTCCATCGTGTGGCGCTGGCAGAACACCATCACGCTGTCGCCAGCCTGAATCTGCGTGTTACCGTTGACGAGGATACCCTGCTTGCCGCGTACCAGGCCACCGATGGCGATGCCCGACGGCAGACCGAGTGACTTTACAGGATTCTTTGTCACACGCGAACCCTCGGCGGCTATGAATTCAGCCACCTCAGCGTCGGCCATCATCAGCGACTTCATGTTACGCACATCAGCTTTCATCATCATCTGGAAGATATGGCTGGCAGCCACCGTCTTTTTGTTGATGATAGTGCCGATGTCGAGGCCTTCCGCCATAGAAACATAGTCAAGATTCTCTACCATAGCGATGGTCTTGCGCACGCCCAGCTTCTTCGCCGTAAGACATGCTAGAATATTGGTCTCGGCATTGCCGGTCAGCGAGACGAAGGCCTGCGTATTCTTGATGCCTTCCTCGCGTAGCAGACCGAGGTCGCGTCCGTCGCCGTGGATAATCATCACGTTGGGCCTGTCGATAAGCTGGTTCAGACGCTCGCAGCGCTCCAGCGAACTCTCGATAATCTTCGCATGCATGTTCTCAGGCAGCGTGAGGGCAGCTCTGACGGCAGTCTTGCCGCCGCCCATGATGACCACGTTGTGCACGTCCTCATATTCAGCTTTTCCCACGATGCGCTTGATATGTGGAATAAATTCGCCGGTGGTCATGAAGTAGGCTAGGTCGCCGCTTTTCAGCATATCCAGACCACCAGGGATGATGGTCTCGCCGCCGCGTTTCAAGGCTACAATGTGGTAGGGGTCGTCAGGGCCACAAAGATCCTTGATGGGCTGGTCAAGAATCTGGCAGTTGTCGCGCAGCTTGATACCCATGAGCACAAGGGCTCCGTCGTGTACGTCCCAGCGCTGGCGCACCCACGATAGCTTCAGGCCGTTGATGATGTCGGTAGCAGCCAGCACCTCTGGGTATACCAATGAGTCGACGCCTACGTGCTGGAACATCTCCAGATTCTGCGGCATCAGGTATTCGTAATTGTCGATACGTGCCACCGTCTTCTTAGCTCCCAAGGCGTGTGCCATCATGCAGGCTGTGATGTTGCGGCTCTCATAGCGGGTGACGCCCACGAAGAGGTCGGCAGAGCCGGCACCGGCATCCTTCAGCGTCTTGATGCTGGTAGGCGAGGCACATACGGCCATGATATCGTAATTGGAATCGACGCCGCCTAAGCGCTCCTCGTCGTCGTCGATGAGCACGCAATCGTGGTTCTCTGTTGAAAGGAGCTTCGACAAGTGTGTGCCCACAGCTCCTGCGCCGGCAATGACGATTTTCATAATTGGTGGGAATTTAAGTTTCAGATTTGGGATTGGTCCCGTTGATGGCTTGTTTGATGCTGTTGATGTCAAGGCCGACTATCTCGCGCAGCTCGTTGATTGAGCCGTGTTCCACGAAGTTGTCAGGCAGGCCCATGCGGGTGATTTGCGGATGGTAGCCGTGGTCGTTCATCCATTCCATGACGGCGCTGCCGAGACCTCCATTGCGCACGCCGTCTTCGATGGTGACGATGCGGCTAAACTTCTTGCCCACTTCTTGCAGGATGTCTTCGTCAAGAGGTTTGAGGAAACGCATGTCGTAATGAGCGGCACTTGGTGTTTGGCTCTTGGCGTTTGAATCTTGGCTAGCGGCTGATGACAAATCGCTAATGGCTTCCTCCACATCATTCCCTATCGGACCAAGGGTGAGGACGGCCACATCGTTGCCGTCGCGCAGCTTGCATCCCTTCCCCACAGGAACGGCTTCGAGCGGACACAGCCAGTCGTCGAGAACGCCGCAATCACGGGGATAGCGGATGACGAAGGGACCCATGTTCTCCTGCTGGGCCGTGAACATCAATCGGCGCAGCTCATGCTCGTTCATGGGTGAGCTGATTGTAAGGTTGGGGATAGGTCTCAGTGATGCTAGGTCGAAAGCACCGTGATGTGTGGGGCCGTCCTTGCCAACCAGACCGGCACGGTCTAGGCAGAGAACGACGTTCAGTCGCAGGATGGCCACGTCGTGGATGATGTTGTCGTAGGCGCGCTGTGCGAAGGCACTGTAGATGTTGCAGAAAGGCAGCAATCCCTCCTTCGCCATACCTGCGGAGAAAGTGACGGCGTGTCCTTCGGCAATACCCACGTCAAAGGTCCTGTCTGGCATCGCGTCCATCATTATGTTCATCGAACAGCCTGTGGGCATAGCAGGCGTGACACCCACGATGCGTGGATTCTGCTCTGCCAGCTCCAACAGCGTCTTGCCGAATACATCTTGATATTTCGGCTTTTTCTCTTCCGTCTCGCTCTTAATCAGCTCTCCCGTCTCAGGATCGAACTTACCTGGAGCGTGCCACACGGGCGTGTAGTGCTCCGATGGTGCATAGCCGTGCCCCTTCTTCGTGTGCAGATGTAGCAGTTTCGGCCCGTGCATATCCTTGATTTGACGGAGTATGCGCACCAGCTCCTTCACGTTGTGTCCGTCGAAGGGACCGAAGTAGCGGATGTTCATACCGTCGAAGATGTTCTGCTGGTGCGAGATTGCACTCTTCAGCGCATTGCCCAGACGGATGAGACCCTTGCGGCGGTCATCGTGCAGCATGCCGTGACGTTGCAGGAAGCGAGCCGTCTTAAAGCGCAGCTTGTTGTACGTTTCGTTGGTGCTCAGTCCCAGCAGGTATTGCTTCATGCCACCCACGCTGCGGTCGATGGACATGTTGTTGTCATTCAGAATGATGAGCATGTCGTTGGGGCTCGACGACACGTTGTTCAGTCCTTCGAAAGCCAGGCCTCCGCTCATAGCGCCGTCGCCGATGACGGCAACAACCTTTCTTGAGCTTTGAGCGTTGAGATGTGAGAGGCGAGAGTCGGCTACTGCCATACCCAATGCTGCAGAGATGCTGTTCGAGGCGTGTCCGCAGATGAACGAGTCATATTCGCTCTCCTCAGGAGATGGGAAGGGGCGCAGACCGTGCAGCATACGGTTGGTGTGAAACTGCTCCCGTCTGCCTGTCAGTATCTTATGTCCGTAGGCCTGGTGTCCCACGTCCCATACGATGCGATCCTCAGGCGTATTGAACACATAATGCAGAGCTACCGTCAGCTCCACTACGCCGAGGCTCGAAGCCAAGTGTCCAGGGTTCACAGACAACTCCTGTACGATGGTCTCTCGCAACTCGTCGCACACCTGCGGTAGCTGCTCAATGGGCAATTCGCGCAGCTGTTCGGGGTAATCAATATGGTTGAGTATCTCTATTTTCTTAGTTTCCACGATTAGATTCTTCGCTTTTCGCCTGCAAAGATACGAAAAGATTTTGAAACATGTACACTTTTTGCAGAAAAAACAAAAAGGTGGCTTTTCATCCACCTTTTCCCTTTAATTGTACACCCGCAGGGGCTCGAACCCTGGACACCCTGATTAAGAGTCAGGTGCTCTACCAACTGAGCTACGGGTGCAACACTTTGCATCTCAAATCAGGCTGTTTGCCGATTTGCGGGTGCAAAGGTAGTCATTATTTTTGTACTGACCAAATTTTTCGGTCACTTTTTTCTGCACCAATCATTTCTTCTTGATGGATTTGAGGATGGGTTTGATGAGTTTCTCCACCTCAGCGGCCTTTTCTGCAGGATACTTGAAGCTGCCTGCTACGCCTGCATGGTCGTCGATATATACGATGAAGTTGGTCATAGTGAAGCCGTCTTCTTTTGCTCCTTTGAAGGTCAGGATGTTGCCGTCGATAACGGGCTGCTCGAACTTGAAGCTGGCGTTCATCGACATGTTGGTGTAGTTCTTGTAATACTGCTCGAAGTCGGCGGGCTTGCAGGGATAGTCGCTGAAGGTGGCGTCCATCTTCGTGTAGTTGTCATCGGCTGCGGCATTGATGGTAGCCTCGTTCTTGAACGTTTCCTTCCACTCTTTGGGATAGGTGATGGTGAAGTTGGCGCCTTCAAACACGGTGCCGTTGGCGGCCAGCTCCTGGGCTGCCTTGTCTTCTTCTGCATTCTGCTGGTTCTTACCGCCACAAGCTGCCATCATGCAGACCGTTGCGGCAACTACGAAATAGAAAATCTTTTTCATTTTTTGTTGTTTGAGATATTTAATGGGTTAATAAAACAATGTCCTTTTTTACAATTGTCGCTGGCTGATTTGGTAGAAAATTCCCTGCTGCGCCATCAGCTCGTCGTAGGTGCCCTGCTCGGCAATGCGTCCTTGGTCGAGTACGATGATACGGTCGCAGTGGCGGATGGTGCTGAGGCGATGAGCCACGACGATGCGTGTGCATCCCAACTGTGCGAGGCTCTCTGTGACCTGCCGCTGACTGATGTTGTCGAGGGCCGAGGTGGCTTCGTCCATGAAGAGGATGCTGGGTTGTGCGATGAGGGCACGGGCAATGAGCAGACGCTGTTTCTGTCCGCCGCTGAAGCCGCCTCCACCCTCGCTGACAATCGTGTTCAACTGCATAGGCATACGGCGCACATCTTCATCTATGGCAGCGAGGTGTAGCGCTTCCCATACCTGTTCCTCAGTGGCCCAGGGAGCCGTGACGGTGATGTTGTGCATGAGGCTGCCGGTGAAAAGACTGCCGCTCTGCAGACAGGTGCCGATATGTCGGCGCAGGCTGGCCTTGTCGACGAGTGACAGGTCGTGGTTGTCGTAGTAGATAGAGCCCTGCTGCGGCGTCTCGAAGCCGAGAAGCAGGCGCAGTAAGGTGCTCTTGCCACAGCCCGACTTGCCTACGATGGCGACATATTCTCCAGGGGTGATGGTGAAGGAGAGGTCGTCGATGACGGGTGGCGCGTCTTTCTCATAGCGGAAGGTGAGGCCGCTCACCTCGATGCTGCCGAAGAGAGCGTCGACCTGTGCAGCACGTGCTTCTGTCTCAGGCTCAGCCTCAAGGATGGGACGTGTGCTCTCCAGCAGAGGCCGTACTTGGGCTACTTCGTCGGTGATGCCGCTGAGTTCAGCGATGGCAGCTCCCATCATGCCGAAGGCGCTGCTGAATGCGATAAAGTCGCTGGTGGCCACCTCGTCGTGGAGGGCGAAGGCGTAGATGAGGGCCATGCCTCCGATGCTTAGCAGTTGCAGAAGGGCAGGGTAGAGGTGGCTGCGTGTGCCTGGGTTGTAGATGAGGCGCGAGGCGTCGGTATAGTGGTCGAGCCAGCGGGTGAAAGCACGGCGCTCGCTACCCGTCAGTTTCAGCTTCTGAATGCCTGCCAGCATGTTGTATTCCATTCCGCTCAGCTCGCTGGCCTTGCGGGTGTATTCCGTGCGGATGTTGGATTTGCGCTTGTATAGCAACAACATAACCAGTCCCTGCAGGGCAAGGATGAGGAGGGCAGGCAGGAGCAGCGACTGGCCGTAGATCCACAGCTGGATGAGGTAGACGATGGACAGTACGGCTGTGAGCAAGGCGCCGACGATATTCTCGTTGATAAGTTTGCAGAGGATGGTGACATTGTTCAGACGGTCGCTCAGCTCTCCGCTAGGGTGACTGGCGAAGAACTTAGGAGAAAGAAGGAAGGTGCGCGCCATCACGGCGTTCTGCACGTGCAGCTCCATCACGTCCTGCACACGGTCGATGTAGACGTCGCGTGTCAGCGTCAGCAGCATCGTGGCCAGCGTGGCGCCGACTAGAAGTCCGCAGATAGGCATCAGGTCGGCGGCATCGCCAGTAGGGATGACGCTGTCGAAGATGAGCTTGTTGGCCATAGGCGTAAACATGCCCAGCAGCACGACGACGAGGGCGGTGAGCAGCACCATCACATAGTTTGGACGAGGCACGACGCTCCAGCAGAATCGCAGCAGGTCGCGGATGCGCAGTTTGCGCAGCGGCAATGGCTGAGTGAAGGCGATGGCCTCCTGGGCGATGGTCTCAGTCATGTCGCTCTGTCGCACTTTCCTCTCCTGACCCTCTAAATTGGTATATGTATAGCCCAGGCTCCATTTTGTGGGTAGCAGAGCCAGCAGATGTCCGTCGTGTGAATGGCCCAGCAGCGGTCCGACGCTCTCTTGCCACCACTTGCCTGTCAGCTGCACCTTGCGCATCATGATACCACGAGGCCGCAGGATGCCCGTCAGCTGTTCCTCAGGCGACAGCATCTCATTTTCCTCCAGCTCATAGTCGGTCACGCCCAATGCGTCGAGCACTTGGCGCAGGGCCGATGTGTCGCTGTGCGGCTGTGGCTTGTGGCGTCCCTTGAAGCCCATGCGCCGCTGACCTGTCGCCAAAGTCTGGCTCAGTTCAGCGTCTTCCAAGCGACGGCGTTTCTCTATCTGGTCTAAATATATCGCCAAGGGTATATCTCGTTATTTCGTTATGACGTTATTTCGTTATTTCGATATTTCGTTATCACGTGTCACTCATTGTTCATCAACTCCTGATAAAGCCCTTCCTGGGCGAGCAGCTCGTCGTGGGTGCCACGTTGCACGATGTGTCCCTGATCCATGACGATGATCTCGTCGCAGTCGCGGATGGTGCTGAGGCGATGTGCTACGATGACGAGCGTGGGCCCCATCATTCGCACGGATTGCATCACCTCATCCTCGGTCTTTGGGTCGAGGGCGCTGGTGGCTTCGTCCATGATGAGGACGACAGGCTCCTTGGCCAGGGCTGTGGCTATCTCCATACGCTGGCGCTGTCCGCCGCTGAAGTTCTGTCCGCCTTTCACCAGACGTGTGGCGAAACCCTCAGGACGGCTCACGATGTCGTTGCGTATCTGTGCGTCGTTGCAGGCCATCATCATCGTGAAGTCCTCAATGCTGTGGTCCCACATGCGGATATTCTGTGCTACGGTATCGTCGAAGAGCACGATGTTCTGGTCGATGGCGGCTACCGAATTGGTGAACTCCTCGCTGCTGATGCTCTCGATGTTCCTTCCGTCGAAGAGCACCTCGCCGCTCCAAGGCTTGTAGAGGCCTGTGATAAGCTTTGTCAGCGTACTCTTGCCGCATCCGCTGCTGCCCACGATGGCTATGGATCGGCCTGGCTCGATGTGCAGCGAGAAGTCCTCGATAAGTGGCGGTTGCATCTTCGAGTAGCCGAAGGTAACGTGGCGCAGCTCTACGTCGCCACCGAGCTTGCCGGAGGGAGTTGAGTGACTATCGTCGGTAGGAATAACGCCTCTCAACCCTGAACTCTCATTTCTCAACCCTGAATCGTACCTCATCACATCATCCACGCGTTCCATCTGGCTCCGCATCTCGATGATTCTCTGGCTGGCACCCACCACCTCGCTCACTGGCGTGATGAACGATGCCATGAAGCCCTGGAAGGCCATCAGCATACCGATGGTCAGTTCGCCTTTTAATATGAAGAGGGCACCAAGGATGAGTACGGCGGCATCCACCAAACCTGTGATGAGAATGGGCACTACGCCCATACGTATCTCCTGATCGTCGGCATCGTTGGCACGATTGAATTTCTGTGCCCACAGGCCACTCCAGTACGAGAAGAACCCCGTCTCAGCACCTGCCGCCTTGATGCTCTCCATGTTGTCGATGCACGACACGGTGGCTGAGAAATAGCGGCCTTCGCTCTGCTCTGTCGTGCGGATAAGGTTGACACGCTTCAGGGCAAACCATTGGATGAGGGCCAGGTTGAATAATGCCGCCAAGACACCTACCAGCGAGAGCGTGAGGCTGTAGCTCACCATCAGAATGAGGTAGAGCACCAGCAGGGCGATGTTGATGAGTTGTGGCGCCAGCACATCGACCAGCGACTTCGTGATGCGTTCATTGAGGTGCTGTCGCTGCTGTAGGTCGCCCACATAGCGCATAGCATAGAATGCCATCGGCAGGTGCAGCAGATGCTGCAGAAAACCCACGTTGCCCTTCAGGGCCAGGGAGCCTGCGATGCGCAGCGAGTATTTGTCTTTCAGAAATTCCAGCATAAAGCTGAACAACGCCACGGCTCCCATCGCAGTAATGAACGTGGAGCCCCAGTCGCGATTGCGGCCAGAGAGAATCTCGTCGAAGAAGATGTTGGTGAACAGCGGCACGCTGATAGCCACGAAGGCTGCCAGAAGCGAGAAGACGAAGGTGAGCCAGAAGGCTTCGCGTGCGCCGTTGAGATATTTTTTGACATAGGAGAGGATGCTGACGGGTGCTCCCTCAGGCTGGAAGTCATCGGTAGGTTTCAGCTCCAAAGCCACCCCTGTGAAGGAACGGCTGAAGTCTTCCATCGTCAGCTCCATCGGGCCAAGGGCAGGGTCGTTGATGTAGGCGTGATTGCCATTGAAGCCGCGGAAAACAACAAAGTGGTTGAAGTTCCAGTGTAGGATGGCGGGCTGCATTCCTTCCAATGCCTCTACGCTGACACGATAGCCGTTGGCCTCCATTCCGTAGGCGCGTGCAGCCTTCAGCAGGCTATGCGCAGAGCTTCCGTCGCGACTGACGCCACAGGCTTCGCGCACCTGTTCCAACGGCAGCCATTTGCCGTAGTAGGCCAGAACCATAGCCAGCGTGGCAGCTCCGCACTCCAGAGCTTCCATCTGCATCACCATTGGTACCCTACACACCATCCCCTTAACCTTTAACTCTTAACCTTTAACCCATCTCAGTCTCCTGCTATATCATCGATGACATCAGAGACACGGCCTACGAGAACCTCCCAGACACGTTTCTTCTCAGTGATGACCTGCACATTGCACAGCGTGCCAGTGCCCATCTGCAGACGGGCGCTCTTGGAACGGCTCCATCGCAGGGGCTCGTCGGCAGTCTTGCCAGCATCGAGCAGCACCTTCACCTCGTAGACGGCGCCGTCGCCGATAAACGAGGCCAATGGTGTCAGCTTCAGACGGCTGGACACCTCTTCACGCGTGGTGGGGTAGGGGTCGATGCTGAGTATCTGACCGTAGGCATAGCCGCAGTCCTCGCGCTGCAGGTCGGCAGGCGTCACCTGCACCTGCTGGCCCTTGCGCAGGGTGCGAAGGTCGTCGAAGCCCACATACATCAGCAGCTGTCGCTTCGTCTCGTCTGTCACAGGTGGCATCAGCCACACGATGTGGTCGTTCTCGCTGAACGTCTCCTCCTCTGCACGATAGGTGAGCACGGTGCCGTCGACGGGAGCGCTGATGGTGCTGACACCCTCAGGCGTGCGCACCTCCAGCAAGGCGTCGCCAGCCTTCACCGTGGCTCCGTGACTGGTCAGGATGTGCTCCACCGTGCCGTCGCTGGTGGCTACCACGCCTTGTGCCTGGTCGAAGGGAAATACCACGCCCTGTGCCGTCACCTTGTAGCTGATGGTGCCAAATGCACACCAATAGGCGGCCACGGCGCAGAGCACCAGCATGGCGGTGAGGACGATAATCAGTGAGGGGTGCGACACTCGTGCCAGCTCCTGTCCGTCGTTGGGATTGTGGAGCGCGTTGATGGATTCCTGGTTGTAAAGTTCCGTCATCGAGTGTGGGGTTGAAAAAACAATGATCTTAAGCCTTACGAAGCCACGAAGGCCGTCGCGTCGCCTGTGCGCCGCCTACCACCTCGTCAAGCTGCTCGTCGCTGAGCAGAATGCGCTCGGCTGTGAAGTCTTTGCTCTTTTTCATCGCTTCGTATCGCTTTTTCGATGGCAAAATTACGAAAAATTCGTGAGTCCCAACAAACTTTACGCGTTTTTTTGCCCTTTTGATGTCGAAAAGACACGAAAAGGGACTGAAACAGGCCCCTTTCTCGTTTATTTGCTGCGTAGTGTGGTGGGTGTGCGCTGGTCGCTTTCGATGTCTCGTCCCATCAGGCGAGCATCGTTTTTGACGGGACGCGAGGTGAAGTCGGGGGTGTTGTAGGAGTAGAGTAGTCTGCGATAGAACTGCTTGGGGTTGCGTTGGGGCAGCATGAACGGCTTGGTGGCTCGTCCGTCTTTGTCCATCATCGAGAAGTAGATACGGCTATAGAGGCCATCGTCGCGACGACTGGTAAAGAGGAACCACCGGCTGTCGTTGCTCCAATTATGCAGGCTCTCTGCACCATCGCTGTTCACTTCGTCCAAGGGGCGTGTCTCGCCTGTCTGCAGATCCAGCAGCCACAGGTCGGCCTCTGGATGCCAGATGGAGAAATAGCCATAGTCCGTTTGTGTGTACATGAGGTAGCGCCCGTCGTAAGAGGGACGGGGCCAGGTGACACTCTTGCCTGTAATTGCAGTATTGATGAGGGTGTCGACCTGCGTTCCTAAGCTGCCCGTCTTCTCATCGAAGCTCACGCGGCAGAGGCTATAGCGTTCTTTGTCGTAATCGCGAGGATAGAACTGGCGCAAGGCTGTGGTGAAGTAGAGCCATTGTCCGTCTGGCGAGAAGGCTGGGGTGTTCTCAGCCCACAGCAGCTTCATCGTCAGCGTGTCTTTGAGAATGGCATGTGTCTGCGTATCGTAGACAAAGACGTCGGATTCATTGTCATACACCTCGATACGCTTGTTGCTGGCTGTGTGGAACATCTGCGACGTCTTATTGGTTGAGAAGGCATAGTAGCGGCCTCCCGGATGCCAATAGGGATAGACCATGCTGCCTCCAAGCGAGTCGTTTACGGCTTTCAGGAGCTCATCCTCACCATTGCGATGTACGAAGGTGGCTCCATGACTGCCTCGCACATGAAAGACATACTGGTCAGGATTGGTGCGATTGGCCGTATGGCAGTTGATGCACTGATCAGGTGTCTGGGTATTCTCCAACAGGGCGCTCTCGTCGAAATTGGACAGGTCGCGTTGGTAGAGCCCCATCTTGCTATAGATCTCGTAGCTGGGTGGGATGCAGCGGTAGGTGATGCCCCAGGCGTCGAGGGCTTCGTCGCTCACCATGATCTGGAAGTCGCGATAGCGGGTCCATTGCCCCTCTTTCTCTGCACAGACGGTGAGTGTCAGCGTTCCGCCTTTGTTCTGCTCTACGAGCTGATGCCACTCGTCGATGTCGAAGTCGGCATAGTCTCCGTTGGCGTGAATGGTGCCTCCCTTCGAGCCTTTCACCTCTACGTCGATAGTCTCCACCTCGTCGTCTGCCATCGAGAAGTTGAGTGGCGCAATGCCCACAGGGATGGTGACGCCTACATAGTCAGGATAGATATCAGGCAGCCCGTCCTTCTGGGTCGCATCAGTCGGCTTGGAGTGACATCCTGTGAAGAATAGAAGAATGAAAGAATACAAGAATAAATATAGGGGGCGCTTCATGGTCAATTCAGATAAAGAAAATATCTTCGGTGTTCTCATACTGCTCACGTGATTTTTTCATGAAAGGATACTTCTCAATCAATTGTGGGTTGTCCACCAGCGATTGCATCTCATGGGCCCAGCTGCTATAGAATGTGGTTTCCTCCAGAATATTAAGGTATTTGCGGGCCAAGGCATATTGTTCAGTAATGATACTGATTTCTGCCAATTGCTTAAGCGTCCTGGCGCTCTTGTTGTGGTTGGGAATATATTCCATTGCCTCAAAGGCTGCACGTTGGGCAATGTTGGGCCAGCAAAGCAGGGATGCCAGGTCGCTGACGATAAATGCAGACGACACGCTGCCAAAGTAGACGATGAAGTGTTTGTCGTCTATACAGAACACAGAGGGTGTGCTTTCAAACCGTTCTACGGGTACGACAAGTGTGGACATGAGTTGCTGATAGTTGATTCTTCCAGTTTTATAGGAGGCTACTATGACGGCGCTCCTTACGGCTGGGGAAACGGGCGTCTGATACTTTTGCAGAATCTTGTCCCATCTCTGCTGGCGAATCAGCATGTCGCACTCCATTTCCTCGTAGGTGCCCATCTCCTTGACGCCACTCCAGTCGTAGTCAATTCCTTTGACGACTTGTTCCAGAGGGTAGGGCACCAGGTATGAGCTGCCTATCAGGCTGGCAGCAAACAGCGCAGCAGTCAGGGGAATCCATCTGATGCAGCATACTATCAGGAGGATAGCCGCAGGGCCTGTTAGCCAATACATGACGGGAATCGTCGCACAGAGCACGATGAGTCTGGTTCTTTTAGAGGAGATGCTCATCACGGCACATCCGGCTCCCATCACCAGCAATACTGCCATCGTTGGGGTCAGCGGAATATGGGGCAGCATAGCCACTCGCCACAAGATAATGGGTGGGATGAGGGTGAGGACAAACCGATATTTGCTTTTTAGTTTTGGGAAGAACTGTCTGAGCAGTTTCTTGCTCAGTAGTAGTGCTGCCACAAACAGGATGGCATAGATGATTGCTGCATTGACAGGATTCAGAAAGAGTTGTGTCACTCCCTCTCCCAAATATTGTGCCAGTCCTCCTGGTATCGCCAGCCGCTCCATCATGTAGTCCGTGTTCCAGAGGAACAGCAGCGACGCCTCCCTCATCACGGGAATGAAAGGGTAGAGGAAGAGCCAGAAGCAGAACACGCCAATGGCCAGCAGCGCCACGATAATGTGTTGCCGATAACGGGACAATATGGTTTTAATATTCATCAGATCACCGCGTTTAGATATTCATTGTATCACTCGTCTAATTTGTTATTTCTGTCTGCAAAGTTACAAAATAATATTGAGAATTACGACAAAAATAGAAAATAATTCCAAGTGTTAAAACAGCACGGCATCGCTGCATTGCTGCATTGCGTCATTGCGTCATTTGACATTCCACATTCGAGATTGGTGGAGCGATGCACAAGGCAGAAAAAAGG